>PLKY01000197.1 GCA_003140785.1 Acidobacteriaceae bacterium
TATCGGCTGGGCAAGAGAGAACGCGCGGCTCCGCAAGCACGGAAAGCCGTGTCTCCGGTTGGGCCATCACCAGGCGCGCCAGCGGAATTGAACCGCGGAGAACCCTCTTCTCGTCGAGCAGGTAAATCTCGGTGACGCTCTCGGGGTCGCCGTCGAAAGCACGCAACGCCTGCACAGCATTGGCCACCCTAGCATTCACGTTGACGGCGACAAAGTCGGTGGTCATGGCGCCGGCNNACGAATTCAAGAAGCTCGGAAACCTCCTGGCGCTCTTCCGGCTCCATCTCTTCGAGAATGGCGTCGGACTGCTCTTCCGGCAGCTCGGCGAGGAGGTCGGCGGCAGCGCCGGGGTCCATTTCTTCGACAATGTCGGCAATGCGCTCCTCGTCGAGCTTTTCGAGAAGAGATTTCTGCAGCTTCGGATCGACTTCTTCGAGCGTTTCGGCAGCAACCTCTTCGTCAAGCGAGGTAAAAACGGCGTCGCGCTCGGCCGGAGCCAGGTCTTCCAGGATCTCCGCAAGATCAGAGGGATGCATTTCAGCCAGACGTTCGTGCTCGATGCGCAACTTCACGCGGCGCGCCGGATCCACTTCAATGACATCGACAAAATGCCAGGGAATGCCTCGGTACCTGAACTTGCGCGAAAGCGATTCGAGCGAAGCCCGCGGTAACAGGCCTTTGAAGACGCGACGGAAGGCTCCACGGAGGCCAACCTCGACCTCGACCACGCGCAGGTGCGTTTCACCCTGTCCCGTCCATTCCAGATCGACATCGTTGACGCGCACCACTTTTCGTCCATTGATGTCGATAATCTGGCGATCGACGAGGTCTCGTTGAAGGAAGAGAAAGTTGCCTTCATCCTTCAGCGGAACCAAGGCGCTGGCAGTACGAAGCTCCAGAGTCCCGGCGGGGGTTTCAATCACCTCCTGCGAAGGCACGATCGAAAAGCCAGTTCGGGATTTCAGCACCAGTCCGGCCACCTTGCCCGCGTCCGGCCCCGTGGCCACGGCAATGTCCTTGAGGCGACCACGCAACTGCCCTTGCGCATCGGTTACTGGGATACCGAGAAGCGCGGTAAGGCTGACACGGCTTGTGGCGCGGAACTGCATGAGAGGAGTGTAGACCGCCAGCTGCGGTTTCCGCCTGCCACGCATCCCTGATTTGCATCTGAATGGATAACTTGAACCGGGGTGCCCAAAGTGTGAGCAGGCATCGCGCTTGACACAGGCAGCGTCAGCCCTGAAACTGCCAGCAAGGTTCCTCGGACGGTGCGGCGCTGCTTCCCTGTTCCGGCAGAGGTGGAGAGAACCCTTTGGAAAACCCACGAGGAGGACGGTTGAGGTTCGCCCTGAGCTCGACAATGGACAGCGTGAGCAAGGTGGAAGCCGCCGCGGAAAAGTTCGCCGCGGAAGCCGGCCTCGACGAAGATGAGAGGTTTCGAACCACAATGGCGGTACGGGAAGCCGCCGTCAACGCGGTATTGCACGGAAACGACTACGATCCGGACAAGCAGATTACCGTGAGCTTTGAAAACAACGGTAAAGACCTCGTGATTAAGATCAGCGACCAGGGCAAAGGATTGGACCCGGATACGCTGCCCGATCCCCTGGCGCCCGATAACCTGTTACGCGGCACCGGCCGCGGCATCTTCCTCATCCGGTCATTTATGGACGAGGTACACTTCCGGCAACTGCATCCTGGCACCGAGTTGACGCTCGTGAAACATCTGGCAGCGGCGCAAAAGACCACCTGACGCACCCTGCACAGCACCCTGAGGAGAGATTCAAGAACCCGTCCGCTGTCTGTTCCGATGCGCGCCCCTTGCACTCCACGCCGCGCGCAAAAGTGCTATAACCGTATCACCGAAAGAAGGAGGAATTTCCGTGGCTCTAACAATTGCTTCCCGTGAAGTGGACGGCGTGACCGTCCTTGACTTAAGCGGGCGGATTACTCTCGGCGAAGGAAGTGTGCAGTTGCGCGAGGCCATTCGCGACCTGATCGGCAAAGGCCAAAAAAACACCCTGCTCAACATGGGAGACGTGAACTACATCGATAGCTCAGGACTTGGCGAGCTGGTAAGCGCCTACACCACATCGAAGAACCAGGGCGCAGCGTTGAAGCTGTTGAGCCTGACCAAGAAGGTCAAGGACGTTCTGCAGCTGACCAAGCTTTATACAGTCTTCGACATCTACGACGACGAAGCGAGCGCCATCGCATCGTTCAAGTAAAGCCGCGCGGGCGAATCGACGCGGCCTCCGACCCGATTAAAAAGGCCATCCCGATTTGGGGTGGCCTTTTTGCGCGCCCGCATTGTCACTAAGAACTACGAAGAAAGAACTGTGAACTGTTCCTAGAACTTCACGTTCGGCACCTGCTGCGCCGCCGGACTCGCCGTGAAGTACGCCGAGTTCTGCTTGAATCCCGCGATCCCCGCCCAAATGCTGTTGGGGAACTGCAGCACAAATGTGTTGTACGTCTGGAGCGCGTCATTGTAGCGCTTGCGGGCCACGCTGATGCGGTTTTCCGTTCCGGCCAGCTCGTCCTGTAGGCGCATGAACTGGTCGCTCGATCGCAGTTGGGGATAGTTTTCTGTCAGTGCCAGCAGCCGGCCAAAGGCCGAATCCAGCGTGCCATTGGCTGCGATCTTGGCCGCTGGGCCCTGAGCGTTCAGCAAGCCAGCGCGTGCATTGGCGATGTCGCCGAAGACCGTGCTCTCTTCCTTCGTGAATCCCTTTACGGTTTCCACCAGGTTCGGAATCAGGTCAGCGCGCCGCTCCAGTTGTACATCGACCTCAGACCAGCTCGCCTTCACATTCTGATCGTAGGAGACCATCTGGTTTTTCGCGCTCACATAGCTGCCGAAAACCATCAAAGCCGCCAGTACCAGCACGCCCACAATTCCAAGGACAACCCAAAGTGCCTTCATATCGCCTTTTCTCTCCTCCGGCTTCCAGCTAAGGAAACCCCGTCAACAAAATTCCATTGTTCCGCCGAGAATCTCAGGTTTTTCTGTTCCCTGTTCCCTGCTCTTCACCAGTCTCCCCCAGCTCCGCCACCGCCGAAGCTGCCCCCGCCGAAGCCGCCAAATCCTCCGCCGCCGCTTCCACCACCGCCCCCGCCACCGCCAAACCCGCTGCCCATCCAGGGTCCCCCACGAAACCCGCCCCCGAATAGGCCCGCGAAGAGCAGAATCCGCAGCAGGCTGAATCCACCAAAGAACAGGAAGATAAGGATAAACACGATGACTGGGAATCCACTCGAGTGATGATGGGCGCGGGGTTGCACAGCCTCCTGCGGTTCGTCAGTGAGGGTCACACCGGCATCGGCTGCGATAACCTGCGCCACCTGGCCCACCGCCAGAGTTACGGCGCTGTCATAGTCCCGGGCGCGCAGGTAGGGCACCATCTCCCGGCCCATGTCGCCGACCTTCGCGTCGTTGAGAATGCCTTCCAGGCCGTATGCCACATCAATTCTGTATTTGTGGTCATCGACAGCCAGCAGCACCAAGACACCCCGGTCCGTGCCTTTCTTGCCGATCTTCCAGCTGTCTTCGAGCTGATTGGCCCAATCGGCGGCGTCATCGCCATCCAGATTGTGCACCGTGACAATGGCGAGCTGCGCGTTCGCTTTCGAGTGGTCGAGCTGGCTGCACAGGCTATCGAGCTGTGCCACAGCCTGTGGCGAAAGAACATGGGCAAAGTCGCTGACGTAATCGGTGGGCTTNNGGCAGGTCCTTGACCTGCTCTGCCTGCACGGCGGGAACGAGCGCTGGAACGACTGAAATAAGAGATCCCGCCAGCATGAACCGGCAGGTGAGCGCACGTGCGAAGCGAAATGCGGTCATCGCACTTAATTGTACGGGTCTGGGTCGCGAAAGGTTCCCTGCAGCGCTTCCCGCGTCGGGGCATGGCACTCGGTCGAGCGCGGAATCAACCTGCCGCAACCGCTACACTGAGAACGATATGACCGATCTTCAGCCCCCGATTGCCAGCCCAAAGCACACAGAGATCAAACTTCACGGCCACACGCTTGTCGACGATTACGCGTGGTTGCGCGATAAAGAAAATCCAGAGGTCACCGCGTACCTCGAAGCGGAAAATAAGTACGCCGAAGCGGTGATGGTTCCGCTCGCCGATCTGCGCGACCAGCTTTACAACGAGATGCTGAGCCACATCAAGCAAACCGACGTTTCGGTTCCCTTCCGCGATGGCGGCTGGTGGTATTACACCCGGACTGAGGAGAAGCTGCAGTACTCGATTCATTGCCGGAAACGAGGCGGCGCGGATGGGCCGGAGAAGGATGCGCCGGAGCAAGTCATTCTCGATGGAAATAAGCTGGCAGAGGGCAACGCTTTCTTTGCTATTGGCGCGACGGACATCGCCGACGACGGACGCTGGCTGGCTTACACGACCGACACGACGGGGTTTCGTCAATACACCCTGCACATCAAGGACCTTGAAACCGGTGAGACGCTGCCCGGCACGGTCGAGCGCGTAGGGTCGGTGACATGGGCAGCCGACAATCGTTCTCTCTTTTACACCGTGGAAGACGAGGAACAAAAACGCCAATTCCAGTTGTATCGCCACGCGCTCGGCACGGAACACAGCGCCGACGTGCTGGTCTATCAGGATGACGACGAGCGCTTCAACATTGGCGCCGGGCGCACGCGGGACGGCAGGTTCCTGGTGCTCGAATCGGCAAGCCACACGGCGAGCGAATGCTGGTTTTTGTCCGCCGAAAATNNTCTGGTTCATTCGCACCAACGACCAGGGGCGGAATTTTCGGTTCGTCACGACCCCAGTCGACACGCCTGGCCGCGACCATTGGACGGAGCACATTCCGCACCGCGCAGATGTAATGCTCGAAGATGTGGACCTGTTCGCCGGCTTCTTTGTGGCCTGCGAACGCGAGGACGGGTTGCCTCGGCTGCGGCTCTGGTCCTTCGCGGACGCAGGACCGGAAGCAAAACAGGTCAGCGAGATTGCATTTCCCGAGCCNNGCCTACAGCGCGCATCCGCATATCAATCGCATCTTCGAGGCCACGACTTACCGGTACGGCTACCAATCATTGGTCACGCCAAGCTCGGTGTATGAATACGACCTGGCCGGACGCACTTCAACGCTGTTGAAGCAGGTGGAAGTCCCAGGCGGCTTCGACCGCAGTCTTTACGCAAGCGAGCGCGTGCATGCAACTGCTCCCGACGGCGTCGAGGTCCCGGTATCTCTTGTTTATCGCAAGGACAAACGCAAAAAGGGATGGAATCCCCTCTATGTTTACGGCTATGGGTCTTATGGGTACTCACTCCCGCTCGGCTTCAATTCGAATCGGCTGAGCCTGCTCGATCGCGGGGTGGTCCTTGCCTACGCCCACATTCGCGGCGGAGGCGACCTCGGCAAACCGTGGCACGACGCGGGTAAGATGCTCGTCAAACGCAATACCTTTACAGATTTCATTGCGGCTGTGGAGCATTTGACGAAGACGGGCTACGGCGATCCCACGCGTGTGGCGATTGAAGGTGGTTCGGCCGGGGGGCTGCTGATGGGAGCCGTTGTCAACCTGCGCCCCGACCTGTTCCGCGTAGTACTATCGCACGTGCCGTTCGTGGATGTGATGAACACGATGCNNACATGCTGAGTTACTCGCCCTACGACAACTTGAAGGCGGCAAGTTATCCAGCCATGTTAGTCAAGACCTCACTCTATGACAGCCAGGTTATGTATTGGGAGCCTGCAAAGTATGTGGCCAAGCTGCGCACGCTGAGGACCGATAACCTACCGCTGCTGCTGGTGACCAACATGCAGGCGGGACATGGAGGCGCGAGCGGACGGTACGACTATCTGAAGGAGATTGCATTCGACTATGCGTTTCTGCTGAAAGAGTTGGGTTCGGTCTAATTACCGCGCGGCCGCGGCCAACTTCGCAGGAGCCGCCGAGGCAAGCCGCGACTTATGCGCCCACAATCCCAGCCCCGGATTGGCGATGAAGAAGATATCTTCCCCGCCGACACGATTGTAGCCATGTGTTAGCTTTGCGAGGTCATATCGTTCCAGCATAGTTGTCAAGTCGCCATATTGAAATCCGACGCCTTCGATCTCTTCCTTAGTCAGTTTGCCGGGGCACCAGGTGATTGTGAAACGACCCTCGGACGAAGCATGGATCAGGTGCGCGGCTGCGCTGAGATCGCTGGCCAGATCGGGATTGGCATCGACTGCGGCAAGCGTCGCCGGAGTTCCGCGATAGCCATACTTGCGAATCAGAGCATCGATGCCCTTGTCTTCGCCGAACTCCTTCACTGCTGGGGCGAGGATGATCAGTTCTGCGCCGTCGGCGAGCGCCATGCGNNCATTCGGCGGCACGATAAAAGCACTCAGAATCGTCGCCAATGTAAAGGCCGCGCACGGCGAGGCCGCCGTCATCGTTACGACCAACGACTGTCTGCACATAGACAATCGGCAAGTCGCGCAGAAAGCGATCGGACGCGTAGTTGAGCACTGCGCGTACGGGATTATCGGCGCGGCCCATGATGCGTTCCATGCCGTAAACCGCGCCCAGATAATGACTGCGGTTGATCCCCTCGCGGCCGCCCGTGCCCACCAGAATATTCTTGGTGTAATTGGCCATGCCGATCACTTCATGCGGCACGACCTGGCCTATCGAAAGAATCAGGTCGAATCCGCCTTCGACAATGAGCCGATTTACCTGCGCCGGCCAGGCAAAGTTGAGCTTACCCTCGGACTGCTCGTGAATGAACTCCGCAGGAACTTCGCCCAGCGTAACGACTTCGGTGCGCCAATTGTGAACACGGAAAAGATCGTGCGGCATGTCGCCGAACATGTGGTCGATCTGCGCGGGCTGCATCGGTGTGTGCGTCCCGATGGCCGGCAACACTGCTTGGAGCTTATCGCCGTAGTGTTGCCATGCGAAGCGCGTAANNTGCCTGCGAGTGCAACCGCGTAATGTCAGGTGGCACCGCAAGAACACGCTTCCGGGGCCCGAGCTTTACCAGCGCTTCGACAAGAAGATCGTTCAATTGGTGCGCGGACAAGTCAGTGTCAGCATCGCCCACGGCACAATAGAGGCTCATGCGCTTATCTTCACCCCTGGGTGAGCCGGTTGTAAATGCCGAGGCCGAACCATTGCACGGAACCTGACCGGATCGCCGCCGGCACCCCAAGCACAGCGCGCAAGGCCTGCCGTAGACTCTCCTCGTATGCGGCTCTTTGTCGGTATTCCGCTCAGCGCAGGGGTTCGTGCCGAGCTCACCTCCGCATTGACGCCCGCCATTTCCCAGGTGAAGGGATGGCGCTGGGCGTCCGCAGAGTCGTGGCACATCACACTGCAGTTTCTCGGCAACACCAGCCAGGAAAAGTGCGAATTCCTCTCTGCACAGCTTCGCGACCTCCAGTCTCTAGCCGTTCCCACCCAGCTCGATCGGCTTGGTTTCTTTGAGCGGGCCGGAATCTTCCATGCCGGTGTTTCTTTGTGCCCGGAACTCTCCGCTCTCCAGCGAAAAGTGTCGGACGCCGCTACCCAGTCTGGATTCGCCCCGGAGACGCGGCCTTACCATCCGCATATCACCCTGGCCCGAGCGAAGGACAGAGTTCGCAGTCGAGCGGTCCGGACTCTTCGAGAGACATTGCCCGAAAGCCCGGAATTTTCACCGTTCGTTGCGGAAGAGTTTTTCCTCTTCGAAAGCTTCCTGGGACCAACGGGCGCCCGCTACGAAATCCGTGAGCGGTTCGAGCTGCCCCCAACCTAGACTCCGATCTAAACTACCGTGCGCGAATAAGCCCTGTCGCGTGACGGCCCGCACACAAAATGCGGTCCGTTTCTTCATGGAATTTCTTCGTTGATTACTCCCCGTGCCGGGATCGGGCGCCAATGCCGAGCATGCTCTTCCCTTCCAAGATCCTTGCACGTCTTCTAAAGATTCGATCTTGGAGCGGGAACACACGATGACACTGAGACAATGGCTCAATCACTCTTTCTTGACGAAGCGACGGACGGCAACGCGCCGGCCTGCAGGCGGATTTGCCGCCGATCACTGGGCTGGAGCAACTTTGAAGCACGACGTGATCCGGGACATCAGCGCCACTGGAGTGTATTTGCTGACGCGGGAACAGTGGCGTCCGGGAACGCCCGTCTCGCTCACGTTGCATCGTGCCGGCCTCCAGAACGAAAATCTTCAACGTCAAATCACCATGCAGGCGCGGGCTGTTCGGTGCGGTGAAGATGGCGTTGGCCTGGCGTTCGACATTCCGGAGGGAGTGGAGCCACGGCTGTGGATCAATCTCGTGGAGACCGCACCAACGGAATCGTCGCCGGACGACATCGTGGGCCCTTTCAAAATGGCAAAGGCTCTCGCATTCCTGAGCCGCATCAGTCGCCCTTCAGGAAGCGCCGTCCGTCAGGAAATCCGCACAAAACTGAACGGACAACGGCTTTGGAACGCCATTGAGATCGCGTTGCAGGCGGAAAGCCTTTTGGCCTCCTGCCCTGAGGGGAACCAATTGCACGGCTGCCCGTCAACTGTGATTCGTATTCTTCATGACGGTTCGTGGGCGGACGACGATTCGATACAGCAATGCTGGGCGGGACTTCTGGCTACAGCTTGCAAGGCCGACGATGCCGACGAATCGAACCGGGCATATATCGAGATCTTCAGCCAACTCTCGCCAACTCACATTCGCCTGGTCACCGCTGCTTGCACAAAGGCAACCAAGTTCGTTACTGAATCGGGCATCGTCGCCGCGCGGCAGCTCACCTGCTCAACCGGCGAGATCATGAAGCTTTCCGGCACGCGGGATCTGCTCCGGATGGGCCGGGCTCTTGAGCATCTTTCCGGGCTCGGACTGCTGGAAGAGCGATTCAAGACCTCATTGTTCATCCCGGTCGATGGGATCAATATCACCCCGACGTGTCTCGGGCTCCAACTGTATGCCTGCTGCAACGGCCATCGAGGGGAGCCGCAGACATTCTATGGTGCCGAATCTTCAAGCACTGCCGCCGTGGCTGAATGAAGGACGGAATTCTGCGCCTTTGGCAATGAAACCTGACCGGACTCGGAAGCCCGCTGCATACCCGAGTCGGCGATGATTCTCTCGGCATACTCAAGCATTCCACGAGAGCCCCTTCGGCTCAACCACGGTACGGCCTGGACCGGATTGTTAAGTTCCTAGAGTCAGCGACATGGCGGACGTATCGAACCCCTTCGCTGGAGCCCCACTCCGTCACTTCGGAGTATGCTTGCATCAAGTTCTTTCTTGACCTTAGCTCCTGAGCGGTGCAAAACTGCGCCCAGTGGTAGGCGCGAGCAAGCGTGTGGCGTTCGCTCCCCCATCTTCCGATTTTTCATGTTGTTAGGATGGCGCCAGACGGAGGCAGCCCTTCCACCGAACTGCTTCGAGCTATTCGAGTTCGCGGAACCCTTGGGTTGGCAGGTTTCAGGTTTAGAGGAGATCATCGAGAGAACCATCTGCGATCAGCCACGGAAAATCCGTGCTCTACGAAAGCTGTCACTTCGTAGCCAACCTTCACCCGTTTTGCTTTTCAAGCCGGTCTTTTCTTCGTAAATGAGGAATTGTGGACACGAAGATCATCAATGCATATCACGAGAAGAGCCAGAAACTGCTCAGCTCTGGGGTCGTGATCGTTGACGCGGCGCTTGAACCCTTAAAGGTTCTCAAGGTCCTAATGGAAGGACTTGGACCCGACCGCAAAGCAGGGCTGTGGCTGACAAACTTTAAGGGCGTGCCTGTTGCGCGCACTCTCTCCCCTTTCGACCTGATCTATCTGGACAAGGATTACGGCGTCGTTCACTGCGTGGAGATTTCCACCGAAGGCGAATACGAACCGTTCCGGGGCGAGCCGGCGAGCGCGCTGGTCTTGCCTCCCAAAACGATTTCTTCATCCAGGATCCGTGCAGGAGACCGGCTTATTTTCCGTGCCGTCGACGATCCAACGGCACGGCCTGCCGGCTCCGAACCGGCCCCCGTTTCGCAAGCTTCGCCTAGCCCGCAATTTGCTCCAGACCAGCCTGCGAGAGCGCAGTTTTTCAATTCGGCCTTTGCTGCCCCTCCGGCTCAGGGGGCCGAATCTCCGCTCGACCAGTTTCTCGGCGCCAGATCCGCGCGTGCAACAGTCGCTGCGCCGCTCGCCAGCACCGGGACGGCACTGGAGGACGGCCCGAACCCGCGCGCGTCCATCGCAAATCCTTCGGGCAGACTCACAAAGAGCGCGAAATCCATCCTGGGAAATCCACCGATCCTTCGACCTTCCGTGGGGGCGGAATCCGTAGCCGAGGCATTGGAAGGCTCGCAAGTCTCGATCGTAATCGCGACGGAGCCCGCAGCCCACAGCGCGCCTGCAGCCGTCGAGCGAGCTCCGGCCGCAAATCTCCCAACTCGCATCGTCCCGGCTTCGGTCGCGAAAAGCTTCAATAGCCCGTCGGAATATGCGCAAGAGTTACGGTCTCTAAATGCGACTCCCTCGGGCAGACTGATGAAGAGCGTCCACTTGGCGCCGGAAATGCTCCCCAGCGCGGAGCCCGAGATTCCAGAGCCCGAAATTTCGAATCCCGAGACGCAATTCGCGAATGCCTCGATTCCACAAGAGAACTTGTTTTTCAAAAAGCCGGATTCAAAACCGACTGTTCCCGAGTTGGAGCTTGCCGGCACTTCCGAATCGCATCCTGAGCCGATTCTGGGCTCAGTCATTCCAATTACGGATTCGAATGCGTTCATCTCGCAGACCGCTCTTTCTGCGTCCCAGCTGATCGCGGCTCCGCCGCCAGCAATCCCCATTGTGCCGGCCGCGTCGGCCACAACGGTTCTTGTACCAGCGGAATCGCCCACTCCAGTTCGCAATTCCCTTCCAACGATCGTTTCGCCTGCGCCGGCAAAGCTGATGCCCAGCGTACGGCCGTCGCCTTCGGCGAATCCTGCGCCCGTCAACAAGAAGAATGTGCAGCCTCCGGTCCCACAGACCGCGAATGTCTCCGTTCCCCCGATAACGAAAGAGCCGGCGGTCCACCCAAGGACACAGATCCAACCCTCGAAACCCAAAGACGACACCGCCGATCCGCGCAAGGCGAAACTCCCATGGGATATCCGGCTGCTCTATTTGCTGTTTCCGGAATTCGACCCCTCGCGCCCGCCGGAAATTCGCATCCCGCGCGCGGATCAGGTAAAGGAGCCGGTCCCCAGCGACGACGACGGGCCATCAAGGAAACTTCAGTTTCTGTGCTGGCTATATCCCAACCTGCATCTTGACCACGTGGAACAGAAGCGTAGCGAGCAGCGCCGCGCCGTCCGTCTGCCGATGCCGGGATTGGTCGCTTATTTCTTTACCGGTGGCTCTCCGCGGCCCTATCCGATTAAGGACATCAGTGTCACCGGTTTCTACATGCATACCGAAGAACGCTGGCTACCCGGCACGATTGTCCGCGTCACGTTGCAGATGGTCGGCACCAGCGGCGAAAGTGGCAGGGACGCCATCACAGTGCATTCGAGGGTCGTCCGCTGGGGTCCGGATGGCGGCGGCTTCGAGTTCGTCCTGCCTGGCTTCCTTGAACAATAAATGCGTGAGTGGTTGTTTCTTTCGTAAGCCAAGCCCCTCCAAATAACACGACGCCGAACCGGTTTCACAGGGTGACCTTGCCAATGGAGGCGCGCGTCCCATGTGCGCGTTTCTGAGAATCTCCCAGCGCACGGTATGCTACCTGCACTGCCTGCTCGCAATCGAGAACCACATAAAGGCACGGGAGAATGAAACAGATGGGAAACCTGATCGCATCGCACCGGCTTGGGTCAACTCTCATCGTCGCTTGTTGTCTCGCTCTTTTGGCCGGCCGAATTGTCGCTCAATCTTCTTCAGCCAATCCGTCCAACCATGGCACTCACAAATCGCATGTCAAATCCTCGACCCAGCAGCAGGTTCGAGCTCTCTTCATCAGCGATATCCACTTCGAGCCATTCTGGGACCCGGACAAAGTGCCGCAACTGGTAAGTGCGCCGGTGAGCCAATGGCAGACGATCCTTTCGGCTCCGGTTTCGCCCGACCAGGAGCAGCGATTTTCTTCGCTCCAGAAGACTTGCGATAGCCGGGGCATCGACACCTCCTACACGCTCTTTGGTTCGAGCCTCGGTGCGATGCAGACAGCAGCGGGCGATGCGAATTTCATCACAGTCAGCGGCGATCTGATCGCCCATAGCTTCACCTGCAAATACAACACGCTCTTTCCGCAGTCGACTCCGGACGAATACAAGCGCTTTGTCGAAAAGACCATCGAATTCGTCCTCGGTGGATTGCGGGCAGCATTTCCGGATGCGCCCGTGTATGCAGCGCTGGGCAACAACGATTCCGATTGTGACGACTACAAACTTGACCCGCACAGCGATTTTCTCGCGGAGACGGGCGCTTCAGTCGCCGCGGCATTTCCAGCGTCTGAGCGAACGCGTGCTCAATTTACATTTGCTGCCGGAGGCTACTACAGCGTTTCTTTACCAGTTCCTCTGGAACACACGAAACTGCTGGTGATGGACGATCTCTTCATGTCGCGAAAGTACACCACATGCTCCGGAAAGGCTGATGCAGCGGGAGCGGACGCGCAAATCGACTGGCTTCGCCACCAGCTCACTGAGGCTCGCGAAAAGAAGGAACGGGTCTGGGTAATGGGCCACATTCCTCCCGGGATCGATCCATTTTCGACCGCGATCAAATTACGCAATGTATGCGGAGGTAAGCCTCCTGAGACGTTTCTCTCTTCGGATGCCTTGCCAAACCTGCTGGCCGTATTTGGAGATGTCATCCAACTTGCAATCTTTGCACACACGCACATGGACGAAATGCGTCTTCTAAGGCCGGATGGTCAGGATACCGGCGAATCGCAACCCGGCGTCGCAGTCAAGATGGTCCCTTCCGTCTCGCCCATCGACGGAAATACTCCGTCCTTCACGGTCGCACTCATCGATTCCCGGACTGCAAAACTCGCGGATTTTCAAGTCTTCGCCGCGTCGAACCAAACCGGAGCGGACGCAACTTGGAATGAAGAATATGACTATGGAAAATCCTATGCGCAAAGCGACTTTTCCGCCGCGTCATTGGCCACGCTCGTCACAGGATTTCAAGCCGATCCTGGCGCGACGACCGACGCGAGCAAAGCCTACCTGCGCAACTATTATGTCCGCGACCACTCCCTCGAGCTGAGATTGTTTTGGCCGCAGTATGTCTGCGCTGTCTCGACCTACAGCATCGACGCCTACAGAAAATGCAGGTGCTCGCAATCGAAGGAATAGTCCGTTCGCCCCGCTGTTCACCGCCCGCGTGCCTGAAGGCCACATTCGATTCGCTTTCGATCACCTGCTAGCGCCGCATCCCATCGTTGTTTTCCCGTTCAAACAAGGGCCAACGACGAGCCCTTCGCTTCCCGGACCTTGCCGGTATAGTCTGTTCATCGAGCACCATTCGGATTCCTCCGCGAGGTTGAAGTGGCTGGACACCAGTATGTCGAGAGAGTCGTCGATCTGATTGATCCCGGCGCGAACCAGGTCTTTGGACAGTCGATCGAAGACGCGCGGCGATCCCTGTTCGCATGCACGCCAGACGAAGTTGGTCGCATCTCCGGATCCTTCGCACTTGTCGCAAACGAGGGCAAAACGGTGCGAATGGCTCGTTCGCTCGACCGCCCCATGCGCTACTTTCTGGCAAAGCAGCAAGCCGGGCCGCTGTTGATCGTTGCCTCAAGGATCGACACCATCCATGAGTGGCTATGCAAGCAGGGCCTCGGTTCACAGTTTCACCCCAGCTACACGCGCATGGTGCCCGCTCATCACGTGGTCGAGATTCAACTGGTGGGCTGCCCTGACCCTGACCCTGTGTACACGCGTTTCTTCACGCCCGAGATGGGCAATCTTCCAGCCGACCTTGATGCAATCGGCGCGCGATACATAGGAGCGCTCGCAGACGAGATCGCGCAATGGGTCGATGCCGTGCCGGCGCAGGAGCCAATCGGCGTGTGCTTCTCCGGCGGCATCGACAGCGGTAGCGTCTTTCTCACTGCCTACCACGTAATGCTGGAGCGCGGCATGCATCCGGGAAGACTGAAGGCCTTCGTGCTTGATCTCGGCGATGGCCCCGATGTGCAGCAGGCACGTTCCTTTCTCGATTCTCTGGGGCTCGGATTATTTCTGGAGCCGATTGAAGCCGATCGCGGCGCCCTTGATGTGCAAGAGACCATTCGCATCGTCGAAGACTACAAGCCGCTCGATATCGAATCGGCCACCATGGCCGTGGCGCTCTGTCGCGGAATCCGCGAACGCTATCCCGAATGGAGTTTTCTGCTGGATGGCGACGGCGGCGATGAGAATCTGAAAGATTATCCCATCGAACAGAATCCCGAGCTAACGATTCGCAGTGTCATCAACAACCCAATGCTCTACCAGGAAGGCTGGGGTGTGGGCAAGATCAAGCACTCGCTCACTTATAGTGGCGGCCTCAGCCGGTCCTATGCGCGCACCTATGCGCCCGCTCATCATTTCGGATTTCAGGGTTTCAGCCCCTACACCCGGCCAAGCATCATCGCAATTGCCGAGGCAATTCCCTTCGTTCAGCTGACCGACTATTCCGTCGACAAGCTCTACGAGCTCAAGGGGGAAATCGTCGCGCGTGGAATCGCCGCCGTCACAGGAATGAAAATGCCGGTCTATCCGAAGCGGCGCTTTCAGCACGGCGCGATCCCGGAAGAAGAATTACGTCGCAGCCTTCCTTTTCAGGAAGCCGAGTACCGCAGGCAATTCTTGTCTCTGTATCAGTGAGGATTTTCCTTGGACCTGCAATATCCTACGGACCCAGCGAGCCGAACGGAATGGATCCTCGCACAGAGACCGCAACGGACGGAACTCGATCCCGAAAAGCCGTACGCATTTTTCGTGGAAGAGGAGTGCTCCGCAACGGACGAGGTTGTCCCCGTCGCAACCATCTTTCTGACCAACCGCGAGTGCCCATGGCGCTGCGTGATGTGCGATCTATGGAAGAACACTCTGACGCGCCCGGTCGCACCCGGATCTATTCCGCGCCAGATCGCCTACGCACTTGAACGATTACCGCCGGCGCGCCAGGTGAAACTTTATAACAGTGGCAGCTTTTTCGACGTTCAAGCGATCCCACCCGAAGATTACCCGGCGATTGCCGCGCTCGTCGGACATTTCGAACTAACGATCGCTGAATGCCATCCCGCGCTGGTGGGTCCGCGGTGTTTTGGGTTTCGCGGTCTCTTACCTCATACTTTGGAAGTTGCGATGGGGCTTGAGACCGTCCATCCAGAAGTGCTGGAGCGACTGAACAAGCGCATGACTTTGGATCTGTTCGCAACGGCCGCCGCGTCCCTGCGATCTCAGAATATCGATCTGCGGGTATTCATCCTGGTGCAGCCGCCATTCATTAAACCGAACGAATCTCTGCATTGGGCGCAGCGTTCCCTCGAATTTGCGTTTGACTGCGGAGCGACCGCAGTGAGCCTGATTCCAACGCGAGGCGGGAACGGAGCAATGGAATCACTGGCACAGACAGGCGATTTCGTTCCTCCTCGACTCGCAATGTTAGAGGCCGCAGTGGAGTACGGCGTCCATTTGCAACGCGGACGTGTGTTCTCCGATCTATGGGATCTTCGGCGCGCTGCTCCGAGTTGCGTAGGATGTTACCCTGCGCGCGTCGCACGGCTCGCTGCGATGAATCTTCACCAGAAGGTGATTGATGCGATCGAATGCCCCGACTGCGAGGGACGGAGTTGAAAGGAACCTATGACATCGCCATTGCCGGATCAGGTTTTGCCGGATCGCTGATGGCCATGATTGCGAAACGACTAGGGTATTCCGTCGTACTGCTTGAAAGAGGCAAGCATCCTCGCGTCGTGATCGGAGAATCGTCGACGCCGCTGGCGAATCTTCTTCTTGCGGAGCTTTGCCGCCGCTATGATTTGCCAGCTGTCGCCCCGCTCGCAAAATGGGGGAGCTGGCAACGAAGCTACCCGCGTATCGGATGCGGCCTCAAGCGCGGATTCACGTTCTATCACCATCACCTCGACGAGCCCGACGATCAGAATGTGCCCTACGAAAATCAAATTCTCGTCGCCGCGAGTCCGCACGACGAAATTGCAGACACGCATTGGTATCGAGCTGACTTCGACTCGTTTCTGGTCGAACAGGCCCAGGAATTAGGTGTCGTTTATCTCGACGAGGTGAAAGTCGATCAAGTCGCCTGTTGTGAAACGGGCACAAGTCTTAGCGGAGCGCGAAATGGTGCAACATTCTCAATCGACGCGAAGTTTCTGATCGATGCCACGGGGCCACGCGGTCTGCTTCACCATGCTCTCAGACTTGCTGAGTCGCCGTTTCCACACTACCCGGCAACACAAGCTCTTTACAGTCACTTTTCCGGTGTCACACGACCGGCCCATACCAACGGGAACGAAACTGCGCCCTATCCGCCAGAAGACGCCGCCGTTCACCACGTCTTGGATGGCGGATGGATTTGGGTGTTGCGCTTCAATAACGGCATCACCAGTGCGGGCGTTGCGGCGACCGATGAGTTGGCTGCGCACCTCCGCCTCGATGAAGGCGCAAACGCATGGCATCGCCTGTTGGACAGAATCCCGTCTTTGCAAGCTCAGTTCGCGTCCGCTGATGCTATCCAGTCATTTCGACATATGCCACGGCTCTCGTTCCTCAGCAGTCGCATTGTCGGCGAGGGGTGGGCGATGCTCCCCTCGGCGGCGGGCTTTGTTGATCCGCTGCTCTCGACTGGGTTTCCACTCACGTTGCTTGGAATTGAGCGATTGGCGCACATCCTCGCATCGGGCCTCGACTCTCCGCGTCTTCACCTGGATCTTGGGGATTACGAAAGAAGGACGAGAAACGAGTTGCTTGCTACATCGCGTCTCATCGCCGCACTCTATGCGAACATGAACAATTTTGGACTCTTCAAAGCGCTATGCCTGCTGTATTTTGCCGCGGCCAGTTACTCTGAATCCGCGAGGCGATTGGATAAGCCCCAACTGGCCTCATCCTTTCTGCTCCACGACTATCCGCAGTTCGGGCCCCGCAGCAGTGAGCTTGTTGAGCGAGCGATGCATATCTCAAAAGGCGCGGAAACAGACCGGCTCATCGCAGATATTTTGCAGACTATCGAACCGATCGATGTTGCCGGTTTGAGCAGACCGAATGCGCGAAGCTGGTACCCCGTGGACGCGGCGGATCTGTTTGGTTCCTGCTCCAAACTGGAATCGACGCCGGAAGAAATAGAGTCGTTATTGCAGCGGTGCGGATTCCATCAGCCTCAACAACACGCATGACTCGCCGTGATTCAATGCGACTGCAATCCGGTCGCGCTCGCCCCTGAGAAAAGGATCGGCTGCATTGACACAATGCCCTTCCCTTCTTCGAGTGTCAGCATCTGATCGGGTTTAACGTCGTTGAATGATTCTTTCTTTCCGCTCGGCCACGCAATCTGCAGGCTGGCGATCCTGTTCGCTCCCGGCTTTCCAAGTCCGAAGGTCAGCGGCAGCTCNNCACACCATTACCCAACACGACCGTGACTTTTGTTCCGATGGCATCGCGATTGGATCGCGTGCCGATTGCTTTCACACGGAGCATGTCGTTCTGGTTGCCGTTGTCATTGCGCAGCAGCTTCGCAGGACCATTGTTGGTAGAGACGATCACATCTAAGTCCCCATCATTGTCAAAATCGCCATAGGCCGCGCCGCGCGCGATGATCGGCTGCTGCAAGGCAGGCCCGACCTTCTGCGACATATCTTCGAATTTTCCATTGCCTCGATTGCGAAAGAGAAGCAGCGGCTCCGCATAATGAATCGTCGGCTGAATCACGCNNATCGTCGGCGACATGGCCATTCGCTGCGAAAATATCGGGCAATCCATCGAGATCGTAGTCGAAGAAAAAAGTGCCGAACGTAAGCGACCGCGCCGAGGGAGAGGCAATGCCCGCCGCGACCGACTGTTCCGAAAACAGGCCTGAACCATCATTGTGGTAAAGCGCCAGGCTCTCATTGGCGAAGTTTCCGATTAACAGTCCCTGCCTGCCGGAAAGATCGTAATCGGCCGCGTCTGCGCCCATGCCCGCACGCGCCTTGCCGGCATCGCTGAAGGCCACGCCGGAAGACAGCGCACTCTCGGTAAATGTCCCGTTGTGATTGTTGCGGTACAGCTTGTTCGGCTGCGTGTCATTGGCGACGAAGAGATCGATCCAACCGTCGTTGTCGAAATCCAGGAGCGCCACTCCAAGCGACTTGCTGGATGGATCGTACAGACCGGCTTTATGTGTGACATCTTCAAACCTGCCGTTGCCCAGGTTGTGGTAGAGTGTCCCGCTTTGTCCCTTATAGAGTTCCGGAGTGCAATACGATTTGTTCTTTCCATCGAGCTGGCACACCTGGTCGGTCGCAATGGACCAATCGACATAATGCGAAACGAAGAGGTCCAATTCGCCATCGTTATCGTAGTCAAACCAGACCGCACCCGTCGAAAACCCGCCATCGCGCACACCGGCTTTGCGCGTCACATCGACAAATCTGCCGTTCCCCTCGTTGTGAAACAGGTGGTTGCCATCGAGCGCGGTGATGTAAATGTCTTCGCGGCCATCATTGTCATAGTCTCCCACTGCGCATCCCAGGCCGTACATTTCAACGTCAAGTCCGGCTTCCTTCGTGACGTCTTTGAACGTCCCATTTCGTTCGTTATGGTACAGCGCTGAATAGGACTTCCTGGAAGCATGCCCAGGCCAATCCATCGAATTCACTAGCAGGATGTCCTGCCAGCCATCATTGTCGTAATCGAGTACACACACGCCGCTTCCCATCGTTTCAGGAAGATACTTTTGACCGAAAGCCCCGCTGTTGTGTTTGAAATGAATCCCCGTTTGTGCCGTGATGTCAGTAAAGCGAATCGGTCCCGACGGACGCGCCGACTTGGAAGCAATGTCTGCCAGTTTGGCCGGTTGCGTTGCAGAAGTTGCGACTGGCGATGAGGGCTCACCTTCGGGCGTTGAAGGACTGGAGGCCTGCTTGCAACCCGCAAGATCGAACAGGAAGAGACACAGAAAATAATTCGGGAAAGATCTCAAATTGTATCCTCGAACGCGCACGAACCTATGGCTGCACGGGATTTGTATGGACAACCGCTTGAGGAGTTGCAGACAGAGATCGACGCGAGTTGATCCACATTTCGACGGCGAGCGCCGCAGGTCCGACGAAGAAAAGCGCGTAAAGCGGGGCATAAATGCTCTGACCGAGCCTGAAAAACATTTCTGCCAATGCCACAAGAAATGCCACAAGATTCTGGCCGGTTTTGGAGCGCACAGTCGTTTTCGGGTCAGTGATCATGAAGAAGATGAAAAGCTGATACTCCGGCCCGGTGATCGGCGAAACCTCAGAGAGCCATGGATCGCCCGTGATCCAGGCTCGTACAACAGAGAGCAGTAGAAATGACGCGACATAGGTGGCACAAATGTGGAAGCGGCGCGCGCGCCAGATGATCAGGGAGCCAAGAATCCAGATCACCGCCATCGCAACAAGATTATTGCCCCATTGGATGCTCAACGTGGCGACAGCGTCGGATGCGAGAAAAAGCATCGCACAGATACCGAAGTTTGACGGATTGAAAAGATGGCGGCCGTTCACCCGCAACACGTATTTCGATGTGATGGAGAGCATCGCGCAAACGGCATAGGGCCAGTAGCCGGGCGAGCGCAGGAGAATGCCCACGCTAATTCCGGTGATGTAGGAGCTGGCGAGATTCGGCCATTTATGCAGAAGCAGACGGCTGATCAGGAGTTCGCAGGCCATGCTGGAAACAATCGCGAGAATCGTCTTCTGGTAACTTTCGAGGATTCCGAACGAAAGATGACCGATAAGCAGAATGAGAGTGATGAAGATTGGCGGAAGATATGGATTGAGGCGGCTGGAAACAGGTGTCCATCCCCGGAAGAGCTGGCTGCTCGCGGGCTCTGCCGGTGGCGTTTTGGATTGCGTCGTCGGCTGGCTCATTGCGGTTCCTCGATCGTATACAGCTTGTCCGGAACGAGCGAGTCAATCCTCTGCACTTTGCCCGACGGCCAGCGAATCACGGCTCCTTTTAGCTGCACATTTTTGCCAAGTCCGAAGTGCAGCCGGCGATCATTCTGCGCAGCAAATCCGCTGCCGCCGGAGACTTCCTGAATCTGCTTTTGATCATTCCACGTCAACTCAACCTGTGCGCCGATCGCGCTGCGATTGCTCTCTGTTCCTTTAAGGTCGAATTCAATCCAATGATTTCCCGGCACCACAGTGTTTTTATACAGGAGCAGCGGTCCGCGCTGGTTGGCAACGATGACATCGAGCACGCCGCGATTCCACAGGTCCGCCATGGCGACAGCGCGTCCGTCATAGGTATCCGTGACACCGACGGCCTGCGCAACGTCGACAAACCTGCCTGCTCCGTCGTTCAGCCAGACATGCTTCTGCTGATAGCCCGAAAGACTCCTGCCGTCCATGGCAGGCCAATCTTTAGCGTCTCCGATGATCGAGGAATTACCACCAGCAATCTTCGTGAAGTCGTACCAATAGCTCCTGGTGCGATCGAGCGAGACATAGCCGTTCGTCAGATAAAGATCGAGCGTACCGTCGTTGTTCAAGTCGCCGAATTGAGCGCCAAAGCTCCAGCCCCCGAGTTCGACCCCCATATCGCGTGCCAGGTTTTCAAACGAAATCGTATTCGCGGGAGCGCCTTCCTTGGGAACCCAGAGATTGTTCCCCTGAATCAGCGCACCATTTTCCGAAATATTTGAGACATACACGGCGAAGTGTCCATCATTGAGAATATCGCCGAATGCCACATTCATTCCGCTCTTCGGAGCAAAGCCTACTCCGGTCTGTTGGCCTGCCTCGTGGAATCGCTTCCCATCATTCAAATAAAGCTCCGAGACACCGTAGTCGTTCGCAATAAAAAGGTCAGGATGGCCTGTTCCCCGCAAATCGGATGCCGAGGCGGCAAGTGCCCACCGTCGGCTGTCGATGCCTTCCTTGGCGCTGATCTCTTCGAATTTGCCATTGCCAAGGTTATGAAATAGGTATTTCCGTCCGCCATTCTTCGCGTACTCAAAGCTGTCCGGCATCATGCGCGTGTTTTTCAGATGCCATAGATCGACGTCCTCCGGATAGTATCCACCGACAAACAAATCGAGCAGCCCGTCGCCGTCGTAATCGAACCAGACTGCCGTGTTGGCATTGATCCACGGCGGAAGCCCTGCCTGTTCGCTCACGCGCGTGAAGCCGTGTCCGTGATCGTTGTGAAAAAGCTCCGGCCGTCCCCACTTGAAAAGAAACAGATCCTCGTACCCATCGTTGTCGTAGTCGCCCCACACTGCTCCCATCGAAACGCCAGTGCCGGGTTGATTCACATCCGCAACGCCAAGTTCCTCGGCCACATCTTTGAATGTGCCGTCGTGCATGTTTCGGTACAGATGATTCTTGCTGCCCTCCGCGCTGTTTGTCACGTAGATGTCCGGCCAACCGTCGCGGTCGAAATCCACAATACTCACCGAAGCTCCCATCGAAGCGACTTCCGGCATGATCGGATTCAGCTTCGCATCGAGAGTCGGTGCCTGGTGAACGAAATCGATGCCGGCGGCATGGGAAACTTCTTCGAGATAGAAGCCGTGTCGGGCAAGTGCTGCCGGGCGATCGAGTGTCGTGTGCGCGGCAAGCGTGTGCTGCGCCAATCGCCATCGCATGATGGCAGGAGTCGCCAGTAATCCGAGAAAAAAGATGCTCACAGCAATGCGAGCCCATGGAATTTGCTTCATTTGGCTTGCTTGCTCCTCAATGCATCTTCAAAAATCGCAGACGACACGTAGCGCGTCTGCCAGGTCTGCCAATCTTCAGGATGGTGCCGAACCACCCACTCATCCTCAAGCCGGCCGGGCGGCCTGTCGTAGACCTGTCGTGCGTGGTAGGGATACGGCAAGACTGTCGCCGAATACGTGGAGTTGTAGTCGCCATCCTTGATCCAACCATCCCCTGCGAGCACGTAGTCTCTCACGTAGCCCGGAGCAGGCGGCGCGGGTTCCGCAAACCGGAGCGCCAGCTCATCGCCGGCATTCATGATCACGTAGCGGTCGTCCGTCTTAGAGAGCAGCTCGCGCACATCGCCGTAGCGCGTGTAATAGCCGCTCAGATCGCGCCAGATTTGCGTTGTCGCGGCGAGATGCTGGTAATCGGGGATCTCAGGCGAAGATGAATTCGCCTGGTGAATGACTGAGTAACCCCGATAGTGCAGATCCGCGGTCGCCGGAGCGAGTTGGGTGATGTGGAGCGGCGTGTTCGGCGCACCCGTGGCCCATTCGATCGCATCCCAATACACTTCGAGATTCGTGCGAAGGCGCAGTTTGTGAACCGACCCGGCTGGGAAAAGACCTGTCAGGTCGATGAGGCAGGTCTTATTGCGTCCAGCCGGAAATCCGAGATTGCTTTTCGCAGTCCGCCAACCGCCGTGGCCGTCGGGAATCTCCAAACTGAGCGGATGCGGAGCATCGTGATGCCCCTGGCCCATTGCAATGTTGAGGGACGAGTCCGAGGGATGCAGCCAGCCCGTTGCAATCAACCACAATGGACCGTTCGACGGAACGTTCGCGCCCAGATCAATCTCAACGTAATGGTCGCGGGTCACACCCTGATATTGCCCGCGTCCGAAAGTGTCGAGATACTTGCCATCGACTGATCGAAGGATCTCGGTCACATCGTGCCCGTTGTCATCGATTGCACGTGCAATCGGATGCGGTGTTTCGACAGCGGTAACCGCAAGCTTCACGGGAGGCACAGAAAATCGCTCATCCGTGAAAATCTCAGTTCCCGCAGGATGGTCGACCGTCATGAGCCGCAACGAATCGTAGTAATAGGTTTCCCAAAGCTCGCCGGTAATTCGAAGATCATAGAAACCATCGCGTGGCACAAGCTGGCCACGGCCAATCTTGTACCACTCCTCCGTGGCTTCGACCCTAGCCGGGCCAATCGCATTAATGCGCAAACCGATCGCAGAACCCCACGGCACCGTGTCCTTCACAAACTGCATGGCGTGGCCGTTCCAGGCGAAGAGGAAGGGGCACGAGCCCTTCAGCCGTTGTTCGGTCAGAATTGGTTGATCAGCTTTCAGTGCGAACTCGGCACGCACTGAGCCGTTGGGCCAGACGATTCGCGCCACATCGACTCCGGTCTTCTCCCCGAGACCAAAGTGGAGTTCCGGCCCCGTGATCGATTGCTTCTGTGGCAGAAGCCCCGAGCGAATCTCAATCTCTCCGCCAATGCCAAATGAGTTCACCCGCTGATCTCCGGTCGTCTCACGCGCGCGCGGCCGGATGGTTTGCCAGTGATAGTTTTTCGTTCCGCGGTTGATCGCTTCGAAAGCTTGCCCAGACGCTGAAACTCCGAGCAGATCGAGGCGTCCATTCGCTCCGAGATCGGCCGCGGCAATTGAGGAGGCTGCGGCGATTTTCTGGGCAATCTGTTTGAATTTGCCACCATCTCCCTGAAGCCAAACCACGGGCATCTGCGCCGAAGATGCAGCGAAAGCCAGCAAGTCGAACGCGCCATTGTTGTCGAAATCTCCGACTTTCAGCCGCAGATCGCTGCCGAGTAGATTCTGCGGAATCAGGACTCCATCCAATTTCAATGTCGACCAAGCTTCGCCTTCGCTTCGGATATTCATGGCACTCACGGACCCATCGGCATTTGCGACAAGAAGACAGAGCGGGCCGGAGTGGTCGACATCGGCCACAGCGATAGCCTTTACAGCGGCCGACCCCGTCGGGACACCCTCCTCGCGGAAGTTGCCGAAGCGCTGGTTGAGAAATACATGCAGATGATTGGCGCCGTCGATCAGGGCCGCATCGGGGTTGCCATCCCCGTTGAAATCGGCCCACACAAACTGACGAATCCCGGAGATGCCGCGAAACGGACGAATCGGCAGAAACGTGCCGTCGCCATTGTTCCGCAGAATAACCGGAAGTCCGCTTGTCTGCCCCAACACAATGTCAAGATCGCCGTCAGCCTCGATGTCGACAGCCCATGCACCCGTGTACGCCGCGTCGACCACCGATACCGGCAGCTTGGTACCCGCAGTTACATCGGTGAAGTGATCGGCCTTGTCCTGGCGGAAAAAACGAACTCCGCCCGCGCCGGCTAGCACGAGATCGGTCTTGAAGTCGTAGTTGAAATCTACTGGCAGAATGCTGTTCGGCGAAGAATTCGCTGCGCTCTTCCCTCCGGGAAACGGGAGCTTCGCGCCGGTCGACAAGCGAACTTCCCGTCCATTCGCGGCTGCAATCGCCGGTGCGCCATTTCCATCGAGCGAAATGGCTCCGATCCAGTTCCAGTTGCTACCGGCAAACTGCGCCAGTGGCTGCACTGCGAAGCTCAATCCCTGGTCGGGCGGAGCAGGCGCGAATGCCGGCGTCTGCAGTCGTACGAAATGTGTGAAGGGCTGCGCCTCGTCGCCTGGCTGTGACTTCAACTGCGAAAGACTCGCGCGGAACTCGGGAACGCGCATCAAAACGTTGCGTAGGAAAATCGAACGCGTCGCGGCTGCTCTGGGATCGGGCCCGTTGGCGGCGGTTTTCAAAGCATCAAGTTGCTGCTTCACTTCGGCGGGCCACCCGCTGGATTGCGCCTCGACCTTGCTGACGGTACTTCGCAGCGTCGCGGTGTCTCCGCGTTTCGCCGAGATACGACACAGCTCCAAAAGCGCCGCAAGATTGTTCGGCTCCGCAGCCAACAGTTGCTCGATCAGTTGCTGAAACTCCGCCTCGCTGTGCTCATCGCCCTGCCGCTCAATCTCCGACGCGAGCAGATAGATGGCGCGAAGGTCTCTTGGATTGCGCTTGACGGCCTCGCGCAAGACCGCAATCGCCTGCGCGGAGTTACCCCGATCGCTCTCGAGCAAGCCTTGCAAGTAATAGATCCGGTCATCGTCCTTATCGAGTGAAAGTGCGCGATCGAATCGTTGCGAAGCCACATCGAAATTCCGTTGGCGCAGTGCCAGGATGCCCCAGTTCGCCCAGCCGGCTGGTTCGCCAGGGACGAGTTTCGTTGCGTCCCCGAGTCTGGCATCCGCGCGCACGTCATCCCCAACCTGCAACGCGGCGAGCCCCACGTAGAACGCCGAGACAAAATCGGAATAGGTCGCCGACGAAGTGTCCGGCAGCTTTTCTCCTCGCCGGCACGCCTCCAACACCAGGAGAAAAAGCAGGAGAAGCGCACTCCAGCGCCTTGGTCGGCAGCGATCTTGACCTTGAAAGCGCTTGCGGGAGTAGCGGGCTGCCGACATTCTCATTGCATATTCATTCTGACGGGTGCGGCGCGCAACCCGCAATGACCACTTCGCCTGGCACGCACAAGGGTTTCATCCACGAGCAATGGCCGGTCGCCGGACCCCATCCAAATTTCGCTCAGATCGAGCGGCCACCAGAATTCCGAATGACTGAATTTTCATCTATTCGAGCACGCAAACAATGGCACCAGACTCGCCGTTCCGGTTGAGTCGTATCTCCACCATCCGATGGATGCCCATCCGATTCGATTCCGATAGAGTGAGTTGACTTTCCCCAGACCCTATCCCGGAGCCGATTCTTTGTTGAAAACAATTGCAACCTTGGCCCTGTTCGCAGGCGCCGGAGCCGCCCTCTCTGCGCAGGATAACTTCTTTTCGCATTGGGAAAAGCGCACCACACAAACGCAATCCAAGCAGCCATCGTGGGCCGTTCCGGTCATGGCTCCCTACCCGATGCTGATCCAGGTTTTCCGCGCCGATTTTACGCGGCAGGTCACTCCGACGCTGACCGACACATGGAA
This sequence comes from Acidobacteriaceae bacterium, assembly GCA_003140785.1. Classification (GTDB taxonomy): domain Bacteria; phylum Acidobacteriota; class Terriglobia; order Terriglobales; family Acidobacteriaceae; genus Telmatobacter. The sequence goes on from PLKY01000197.1 coordinate 25,890, forward strand.
CTACGGCGGAAGCCGCGGACTCAACCTGATTCCGGGTTTCAACAGCGAATTCGATATTTACTATCCACCCTATATCCAGCACAATGTTAAAACCGCGAAAGACGGTTTCGGTGACGTCGGGTTTCTCTACAAGTACCGCATTCTCTCCGCCAATGAAAAGAATGGAAACTACATGTTGAGCGCGCAGTTGACGGCGACGATTCCAACGGGCAGCTACAGCAACGGCAGCACGGATGCGTCGGTCTCACCGACACTCCTGGCTGGCAAAGGGTTCGGCCACTTCGATGTGATTTCCTGTGCCGGCGGCACGCTTCCCACCGGAGACACAGTGAAGCTTGGGAGAACGGTCGCCTGGAATACGACCGCCCAGTATCACATTCACAAGTATTTCTGGCCGGAAATCGAAGACAACGCTACGTTCTTTTACGGCGGAAAAAACGACGGAAAGATGCAGAACTTTCTCACCCCGGGAATCATGATCAGCAAATTCAAGTTTCGTCCGGGCGATGCAACCAGCCGTCCTGCCATTGCGTTCGGAGGCGGCGAGCAGATCGCAACCTCCCAGCTCCATACCTACAACCACAACCTGGTTTTCACCGCCCGCCTGCTCTTCTAGCACAGCTTTGAGGTTGGCCAATACCTGAGCGCATCGGCTGCGTGTGCGTTGCCTTCCAGACAGCCCTGCCGAACGGAACTCTCAGTCGGAATATCACATTCAGACGGACGCCAAGCTCGTTGCGGAAAGATAATCGCGCGCGTATGCAGTGAAGAAGTCGGAGAGCCTCGCGGCAACCGATTCCGGCTGATCGAGTGGAATGAAATGGCCCGCATCCACAGTCACCATGCTGGCGTTGGGCAAGAGCCTTGCCGCCCGACTGGCAAATTCTTCCGGAATTGCTGCGTCGTCGCGACCGTGAAACACCAGAGTCTGCATAGGAAGAGTCGGCAGGAATCGCGGAACCTCACCAAGCACCAACGCCGGGTCACCCCAGCGAAGCAGCTTCATGAATCTCCATGGACCCATGAGTCCAGCAAACGGCTTATAGAAATTCCCAATAGTTTGGGCATTCCGATCCAATCGCGCAATCGCCCGTCGCATCGCGATCTTCCAGAATGCGAACCGAACAAAGGGCGCCAATACCTCGCCCACCACCGGTTTGCGCAGAATCTCAAGAAGGTAGAACGGCCGAAGCTCTGGAAACAGAGCTGGCGCTAGCAATGCCATGCGGGCCACGTGTTGCGGAAAATATTTGGCGTAATGAACCGCGACAACCGAACCCGCATCGTGCCCGACCACATGCCACTTCTCAATCCCGCTGGCAAGACGAATTTGGTCGATCTCCTCGGCGATTTTGCGCAGAAAATCGGCGTCATACGCAATCTGCGGAGTATCTCCCATGCCTGGTAAGTCAATGGCGAAGCAGTCGAAGTGGACGCACAAGAGCGCGATGATCTGGCTCCACAAATGACTGCTCGTGGGCATCCCGTGGATGAACAGGATTGGATCGCCAGAACCGCAGCGGACTAGATGCATGCGAATACTCCGTTCCTGTTCATGCGGTACACACCGGAGCAGCGGGCCGGGACCTTTTACAAAACCAGTAGTAGATACTGAGTGCCATGCGAAGGATTCGCAAGGCCAGGCTGAAGAACAATGTTGAAATCAACCCCTCCGGCCTGAATCGCGAATACAGATGGTTCATGCTCCAGGCCGGAATGGTATATAGATCGCCGGCATTCAGCGCGCCGATGCGATTGCGGATGGGCCAGTCGTAAATCACCTTTTCGATCCCGCAATTGAAGAATTTTGCCATCGCCAGAACACGCCGAACATACAGCGTCCTTGCCAGCCACGGAAGGCGCTTGCGGCGCCGATAGCGTGAGACGATGCGAGAAGCTTCGGCGGCGTGCCTCAACGCCCCTGTCACTCCATAGGACGTCATCGGGTCAACCATGGCTGCCGCTTCGCCCATCACCAACCAATTAGGACCGGAGATGTTGTCGAATGTCCGGCAATGATACGAAGTTATCTTCGGTGGGCTATGGGGCAGGTCTGGAACGAGCGTCCGCAGATCCTCGAATCTCGCCAGCTGTTCAGAATAGATTTCCTGAATCGTGAGCCCCTGTTGCCGTTTCGCTTTGATTGATTCACCGGTCGCGACATAGCCAACGCTGATAGTCTTCGGATGAATGGGAATCTGCCACACCCACTCCATGTAGCGGTTACCGTCGCAGTCTCCCAGAAGCGTCGTTCCTTCCAGCGCCTCTTCCACCTGGAAGTAATCCCACAACGCAACCTTGCGGGGACCGTATTCGAATGCCGGCAGTTCGAAGACGCGCGGAAACAGGCTCGTCGCCGAACCGGAAGCGTCGAGGAACCATCGCGAACACAGCCGCTCTCCCGCTTCAGTCACCACGGCAACCACTCGAGCACCATCCCGTTCCACGCTGACGACCTTGTCGCTAATGAGCGTCACGCCGTTGCTTACCAGGCAATCCCGAACGATGCGATTGAGACGGGTACGATCCACATGGATGGTCCGCAATTCGACATTGAAGGGTGGGCGGCCGAGCCAATCAGACGGAATGTAATGCCGTGCGGCGCCGCTGATCAGCTTCAGAATGACATGTCGCTTGTAGGTCGCGATGCCGTCCCTCAGCAGCCGATCCATGGGCAAATCCAGTTCCCGCAGCAGTTCCGGCGCGAACCAGTCGAGGGACTCACCGACCGGGTCAACGTCCTGGGGATCCGTTTCGATGCACGTCACCCGCATCCCCGCGCGGGCGAGGTGTATCGATGCTGCCATGCCGGCCAGACCTCCACCCACTACGGTCACCTCAAAGTTNNGTCGAAGTTCGGTGTGCATTCGTATACTGTCTTCACGTGCGCTTGTGAAAGGCCGTCACGCGATCCTCGCTGAACCGGCATGAAGCTCACAACCGACTCTGAGTGGATTTTCACCTCCACCTTTCGGTGGAGGCATTGCGCAAATGTCTCAACTAGCATCCACGTTGAAGCAGGCTTCCCAAAAACTGCCCCCGGAAAAAGGAGATCGAACGGATGCGAGTACCCGTCTGGCTGCGTCCGATTCTGTTTCTCGCCACGCTGCTGGTCATCTGGGAGATAGCTGTTCGCACGCATCCGGGCCTTATTCTGCCAGGCCCCATCGCTGTATTCGCTGGCCTGGAAGAACTCCTTCACCATGGCCTGCTGCTGAAGTACATCGTCGCTTCACTCTTCCGGGTCACCTGGGGGTTTGTGCTGGCTTCCATCACCGCGATTCCACTTGGGCTTGCCCTCGGCTGGTACCGTCGCGGCGAAATGGCGTTCAATCCGCTGAGTCAGATCTTTCGTCCCATCTCTCCATTGGCCTGGATCCCCATTGCGATCCTCTGGTTCGGTGTGGGTGATCTGTCATCGATTTTTCTCATCTTTGTGGCATGCTTCTTCCCGCTCTTGCTCACGGCTATGAGCGCGGTGCACAACATTCCTGCGGTCTACATTCATGCGGGCCGCAACTTCGGTCTGTCGTCAGCAGCCTTTGTAGCCAGGGTCCTCTATCCGGCCGTCATCCCGCAGCTGCTGGTAGGAATGCGCATTACCCTGGGCGTTGCGTGGCTGGTGGTGGTGGCAGCCGAGATGATCGCCGTGAATTCTGGACTTGGATTCCTCATTGTGGACGCCCGCAACGCCGGCAATCGCTATGATCTGGTGGTCGCAGGTATGGCGGTTATTGGCGTCATCGGCCTCTTGCTCGACCTTTCGATGCGCTCGCTCGAGCAAATCAAGTCCTTTCGCTGGAGGTCATCGGAAGACTAGTGTCTCTTGCACAGGCTGGGTTAGCGGCATCAACAAACGGCTATAAACTGAGGGCAAAGCAGCTCGGTATGGTCTATCATGCCGACGGCAAGAGTGTCCCCGCGCTCGAAAATATCAATTTGGATATCTCGGACGGTGAATTCATCAGTATCGTCGGGCCCTCCGGCTGCGGCAAGACGACGCTGCTGNNCGGCTGCGGAAAATCGACGCTGTTGAATGTGATGGGTGGATTCCTCTCACCCTCAACAGGGGCAGTCACGATCGACGGAGAAGCCGTGACTGGGCCCGATCAACGTCGCATTCTGGTTTTTCAGGAGCGCGGCGTCTTTCCGTGGCTGACTGTCGAGGGAAACATCGGCTTCGGGCTATCGAAGCTCTCCCGTCCAGAGCGCGAGACCCGCATCGCCCACTACGTGCAGTTGGTCCGCCTGCAAGGGTTCGAGCATTCCTATCCGTCCGACCTTTCCGGAGGCATGCGCCAACGACTCCAAGTCGCCCGCGCTCTTGCAGTCAATCCGGACATTCTTTTTCTCGATGAGCCGTTTGGGGCACTCGACTCGATCACGCGCGTGATCATGCGCGGCGAGCTTCTCCGCATCTGGCAAACTGAAAGACGGACCATCGTCTTCGTCACCCACGACATCGACGNNAGTGAGCTCAAGAGCCCGCGCGCATGGGAGAAGTTCTTCTGGCCGATTTTAGCCGCACTGGTCGTGCTGTGCGTCTGGCACTATGCCGTCGTGGGTACAGGCACAAAGGTCTTCCCGTCGCCACTCAGCGTCGAGAAAGGAATATCCGAGCTATCGCACAAGCACGTACTTTGGGCCGATATTGCCGACTCCCTGCGCCGTGTGGCAATCGGGTATGGCGCAGCAGTTGTGATCGGAATTCCCCTGGGCCTGTGCCTCGGGTGGTTTCCCGCCGCAAATCAGGTCGTGAACCCCTTACTGCAGATTCTGCGGCCCATCAGTCCCATCGCATGGATTCCCGTGGCCATCATCTTCTTCGGCATCGGCGATCCTGCTGCAATCTTCCTGGTTTTTCTCGGATCCTTCTTTCCCATTGTCGTTGCCGCTGTGGGAGGGGTGTCGAGCGTGCCGCTCATCTTCAGGCGCGCCGGGCGCAACTTCGGTTTGTCGAATTTCCAACTGCTGCGCAAGATTGTCTTCCCCGCCGCACTTCCTCAAATCCTCATCGGCTTGCGCATCGCGCTCGGCATCGCTTGGCTCGTTGTCGTCGCAGGCGAAATGATTGCAGTGGATTCGGGCCTCGGTTACCTCGTCATCGACTCGCGCAACTCCGGTAAACGCTACGACCTCGTCGTCGCCGCGATGCTTATGATCGGGGTCCTTGGCCTCCTTCTCGATGTTGCCTTCCGGCGCCTCGAGAAATTGAAGACTGTCCGCTGGGGGTTCCGGAATGCAACTTAGAACCAAGGCAATCCTGCTGGTGGTTGCGTGGCTGGTGCTGATTTCGGCCTTGCATTCGTATCTCAACGTCAACTGGGCCGCTGTTCTCAACGACTATCGTCCGATCGAGAAACGTAAGATCATCGTGGCATATCTTCCAGTCACCTGCCAGCTGACTTGCCCCGTGACCGATTACATCTCGAAGTATTCGACGTCGGGCGAAGAATTTCTGCCCAGAATGTTTCAGGGATTTCCGGAGATGAAAGAGGCTCTCATCTCCAATCGCGTGCAGGCGGCCTTCATCGTCGCCCCCATGGCGCTTGCTCTCAAAGCCCAGGGAGTTCCAATCAAAGTTGTGTATCTCGGCCACCGGTATGGCAGCGCGGTTGTGGTGCGCAAGGATGGTCCAATCAAAACATTCGCCGACATGCGCGGAAAGACCATCGCGATTCCAAGCCGCTTCTCGGATGAACGCCTCCTGCTTTTCCGCGCGATGAAGATTTGGGGAATCAAGCCAACCGAGATCAAAATGCTTGAGATGGCGCCGCCGGATGTTTCCGGCGCATTAGCCGCTCATGCCATCGACGCTTTTGTGATGGGTGAACCTTTTCCGTCGCAGGCGGAGATGGCTGGATACGGCCGCGTACTCTTCCAGGCCCGAGAATACTGGCCGGATTACATGTCGTGCATCCTAGTCGTACGCCAGGACCTGATCGATCGCCGGCCAGACATCGTGCAGGTGCTGGTAGATGGGATCGCACGCTCTGGACTCTGGCTCGATACCAGCAAGCCGCACCGCGAACAGGCAGCCGACTTTGTCGGCCGCTTTTATTACAACCAGAAACCTGCGCTGCTGCGCTGGGCGTTGACCAAGCCGCTCGACCGCGTTGTCTACAGCCCGCTCGCTCCCAGAAAAGCAGACTTCGACCTGGTACGCGACATGATGATCGAAACCGGCGTGCTGAACAAGAAACTCGAATTCAGCGAATACACCGATACACGCTTTTCAGACAAGTCCAGCATTGAAACACCGTGGAGATACGAAGCAGCAACCGGCTCAGCCCAGTAGCCGATCGCGAATCGCAGCTCGAGAATCACGCCAGGAGAAGCCCATGTTTCGCAGACAATTCATGCAGATCGTCGCTCTCACAAGCGTAGGCGCGCTCAATCCAATCGAGTCAATGGCCGCCGGCGCCCGTACCACCGTAATCTTTCAGGTGAAAGGCTTCACCTGCATCACATGTGCGGTTGGGCTCGATACCTTGCTTGGCAAAGAAAAAGGGATCGTGTCGAGCCGATCAACCTATCCCGAGGGGAAAGTCACGGTCGTCTTCGATCCGAAAGAGTGCAGAGAAGAAACGATCCGAAAATTCATCGCAGAGATGGGCTTCTCCGTCGTCAGCAGCCATTCCGCCTGAAGGGCGAACGCAACTCACACCACCGAGAAGGATATCCAACATGGAAAGCTATGCCGCATTGTCTCAGGAGTTGACTCAGTTGCTGCATCTCGAGCAGCCGCCCATCGCGATTTCATTCAGTGACGCACCGCCCGCAGGAGTAGCGCTGTACGACGGCCAGGCGCCCGCGGGCTGCCGCTTCTGGCAGGATGCGGCCACCTCCACATTCACCACATCTGCACGCGACCATGAGTTGTGCGCCATCGGCGTGCACACGCACAACCTGCAGCCATCGCCGGCCCAACAGAAGGACCTGATGGACGCACTGAAGGTCTTTGCCGACCTCGGCTACGTCCGGCCGGAAGACGTACCGCAGATTCCTGTTCTCAAGAATCAGCCGCAGCATGTTACTTACTCCCGCCTTGCAGAAGCTCCACTTCCACCAGACCTGGTCATCCTCTTCGTTCGGCCCGATCAGACGTTGATCCTGACTGAAGCGACGCAGCAACTCGAGAACGAGAACGCTCCTGCAATGGGCCGGCCTGCGTGCGCGGTTGTGGCTCAGGTGATGAACACGGGACGGCCGGCGATGAGCCTTGGCTGCTGCGGTGCGCGCGCCTATCTCGACAATTTCGCTGACACGACGGCGATCTTTGCGATTCCCGGGTCAAAGCTGGAATCCTACGTCGAACGCATCCGAGTTCTCACCAACGCCAACACGGTCTTGAGCCAGTTCCACCAGATGCGCCGGCGCGATGTCGCTGCAGGCAATCGCCCGAGCATTCAGGAATCCCTCACAGCTTTCGCCGCTTCGCAATCCCGAGCCGGCCAACTGGGAACTTAAATCCTGAGCGATCAATCTTGAATAGTCGCCTGGCGACGGATTTCTGATCGCTTCGAAGTCGATGGCTTCCAGACGCACGCTGACATGCGGCTGAACCATCCAGTGCGTTTCGCGGGCGATGCTCTCGCTTTATCCGAGGATTCGATCACGAGAACGGGCTCCTCAAATGTCTTTGACAACTGCCATCGGTTTTTCATATGGTTTTCGAGCAGTAAATTATTTCATTTGGGAAGCGCGAACTGCTTGCTTTAAGGCCGATCGCACTTGAACCTCATTCACCAAATCGCTCTGAGGTTCCCATCGAAATCGAGGGAAACATGGAACAGCTATCTCTGCGCGGTATAGTTTGCTGCGCCGCCTTGAGTCTTGCGGCACTCCCTTCTTTGGGACAAGCAGTTTCCGAGCGTGGACCCGTGGAATTACGCGTTGACACGGTGCGTGCTCCGCTGGGAATCGACGATCCCGCACCTCATTTTTCTTGGCAACTGCACGACACGACACGCGGCGCGCGCCAATCCGCCTATGAAGTCCAAGTCGCCACTACGGCCGGCGGTCTCGCTGAAGACAAAATCGACATGTGGGATAGCGGCCGAATCTCTTCCCCGCAGTCTTTGAACGTCCGCTACCAAGGTCCAGCGCTCGCACCCAGCAAACGTTATTTTTGGCGCGTGCGGGTCTGGGATGCCGCAGGAAAACCGTACCCCGAAAGCGAAACATGCTGGTGGGAGACGGGCCTGATGACGCAGGGCGGTTGGCACGCCGCATGGATCGGCTACGAAACCAAAGAAGAAGCTGCTGTGCGCAAGGCAAGAGCCACATGGATCGCGAGCCCCGACGCAAAGACACTTGCGGCTGAGAAACTGCCTGAACGGCGTTTTGCCTATCGCGCCGCAACCACCATCGACGGAGCTGTGCGCAGTGCCACGTTGTATGCAACGTGTGAAGACACGGTTTCTGCGTGGGTCAATGGGACCGAGATGCTGAAGGAGAATCCTCTGCCGCCCTACAAGCAAATGCCGTGGAAAAAATACGTGCGCGCGGATGTCACGAAGCAGTTGACCAATGGAACCAATTCCCTCGCCCTCGAGTGCGTGCACTACGTTGTGAATCCGAACGGCATGGCCTCAGCGGAGGCTCCTCCTCTCAGCGCCACACTATACATCGAATATGAAGACGGAAGGACCACGACCGTTGCAAGTGAAACCGCATGGAAGTCCGCGATCCACGCGCCTGAAGGCTGGCACGAAAAGAATTTCGACGACGCAGGATGGCAGAGCGCCGTCGCATGGATGCCTGTGCCCGGACCCAATGCCGCACCTCTCGGTCATCCATGGATTCCCGATTCCGTGAAGTCACTACGCAGCAGTTTCGATGTGAGCAAAGAAATTAATTCGGCTCAACTTTACGCGACATCAATGGGTGCGTATGAGATGTTCCTGAACGGCAAGCGCGTTAGCGAAGATCTGCTCGCACCCGGCTGGACCGACTATCGCGAGCACGTGGTGTACCAGACCTATGACGTGACCGCGATGCTCAACACCGGGAAAAATGCAATCGCGGCGTTGCTCGCGCCTGGGTGGTATTCGACGCCGCTCGAATGGTTTCAGCAACCCAACAACTATGGCGACACGCCGCCCGCGCTACGAGCGCAGCTGCGCATCGAGTACACCGACGGCAGCGTGCAATGGGTCAATAGCAGTCCCGATTGGCGAGCGGCGAATTCTGCAATTCTGCACTCCGAACTGTACGACGGCGAAACGCAGGATGCGCGCCAATTGCAGCGCGGATGGGATACTGCCGCATTCGATGCGAACGGCTGGCAGAATGCAGTTGCGATTGAACCCAAACCGGTTCCCATTGACGCACAGGACTATCCGGCGATTCGCGTCGAGACCACAGTCGCAGCAAAGTCTGTCGCCGAACCCAAGCCCGGCGTCTTTGTCTTTGATTTCGGCCAGAACCTTGCCGGCATCGAACGTGTGCGCCTCCAAGGTCCGGCAGGAACCGATGTACGCTTGCGTTTCGCAGAGATCGTGAATGATGACGGAACCATCTACACGGACAATCTGCGCACCGCAAAAGTCACCGATCACTTCATCCTCGCGGGCAACGGCATCGAAGAATTTACGCCCCAGTTCACATTTCACGGATTCCGTTACGCCGAAATCACCGGCCTTCCGTCGGCTCCCGCAAAGGACGCCGTCGTCGCCTTGGTTCTTCACACGGCCGCGCCGTGGGATGCCAAGCTCAAAACTGGCAGTCCGATGATCGACAAGCTGTGGAGCAACATCCTCTGGGGACAACGTTCCAATTTCGTCGGCGTGCCCACAGACTGGCCGCAGCGCGATGAGCGCTTAGGCTGGATGGTGGATGCGCAGGTCTTCTGGCGAACCGCGAGCTACAACATGGATCTTGCCGCATTCTCGCGCAAATTTGCCGGCGACATGCGCGGTACGCAGGCTGGCACTCCGTTCTACGGGATCTATGCGCCCGGCACCGTGCAAAGTGCTTCCGGCTCGGGCGCGGGATGGAGCGATGCAGGAGTCGTAATCCCGTGGACATCGTGGCTGCAGACCGGAGACACCAGCGTCATTGAACAAAACTGGGATGCGATGCACAAGTACCTTGATGCCATCGAGGCATCAAACCCCGATGGACTTTGGAAGGTCGACTCTGGAATACCATTCGGCGACTGGCTCTCGCCGGAAGGAAGAACCGACCAGGTGCTGGTGGCGACTGCTTACTGGGCCTACGACGTGACGCTGATGCGTGAAATGGCGCATGCCACTGGCCGCGTCGCCGACGAAAAGAAATACCAAGAATCATTTGCCAAGATTTGGTCGGCATTCCAGGGCAGATTCGTACACGACGATGGCTTCATCGCCGGAGCGGACAACAGTCCTTCTCCGTTCGGGCAGATCAATAATCCCAACGCAAAAAGCAAAGGTGGAGACACGCAGACCGGGTATGTTCTGGCTCTGCATATGAATCTGCTGCCTGACTCGATTCGACCGCTGGCCGCGCAAAAACTCGTCGCCAAAATCGAAGCAAACAACGGCATGTTGGCTACCGGTTTTCTCGGCACGCCCTATCTTCTGGAAGAGCTGTCGAAGGCCGGCAAGACCGAACTCGCGTACAAACTTCTTTTGAACACGCAGTACCCATCCTGGGGCTACCTCGTGAATCACGGCGCGACTACGATGTGGGAGCGGTGGAACGGCGATCAGATGAAAGATGACCCGAGCATGAACTCCTACAACCATTACGCCTATGGCGCGGTTGCGGATTGGCTCTACCGGTTTGCAGCTGGAGTGGACACCGCGTCGCTCGACGCGGGCTTCCACACCGTGTTTCTCCATCCCGTATTCAGCGCGCAATTGGGCTCGATCGCTTTCGACTACTCCTCCGCCTACGGCCCTATCCACTCCGATTGGACAGTGGAAGGCAAGACCGCGACTTGGCATGTGAGCCTACCGGCGAATACCACAGGATGGCTGAGCGCCGATGCGGCGAAGTACAAATTGGACGGCGTTCCGCTCAGCAGGAGTCCGCAGGCCAAGGCGGCTTCTCACGAGGGCGAGTCCGGCTTTGAATTACCTGCGGGCAGTTACACCTTCCAGGCCGACGTCGATTAGTGCGACGCGCGGTCTGAGATTGTTGACATTTGCTTTTCGGACAAACTCTCGACCGTTGAAAGCCGACGGGCCCATTTGCGCACGTCCGCCGGGCGCAATGGCTTTCCTGGCGCTTCAGTCGAAGCCAGCTGCACGGCAAAATTGCCCAGCGTGGAGCTTTCCGGATCACCGATCTCGACCGGCAGACCGGTTCGCTCCGCAGTGAGCCGCGTCAACAGCCGGTTCTGAGCGCCGCCACCGAGGATATGAATCCGTTCCAACTTTTCGCCCAACATCTGTTCAAGGCTGCTGAGCGCCGCAACGTACCTGGTCGCGAGGCTCTCGAAGATCATGCGCGCAAACGCGGGCTCGTTGCCAGCGCAGTCCTCAATCGTTGCGCATCCGTACTGCCGCAGCTGCTCATTCAGACGAGCAGGCATCTGGTCATCGAGCAGCAAGGGAGGCGCATCGATGGGAACAATCCCAGGAAAATCTCCGCGATCCGCGGCCTCTGCAATGAGGCTTTCGATTGTCCACGGCCGTCCGGCTTTGCGCCAGCTCTCGAGGCACTGCTTGAGGATCCACATGCCGTTCACATTGGTGTGGAAGCAGAACCCTCCGCCGGCCCCGCCCTGATTGGTGAATCCAGCACGCATCGCTTCCTCTGTCACGATCGGTTTCTCAATCAGTGTGCCAACCAGCGACCATGTTCCCGAACAGATGTAGGCCGTCCTGACAAGCGAAGACGGGATTCCCGCAATGGCTGAAGCCGTGTCGTGACACGCGGGCACGATCAGCTCTGTCTCGCGAAAGGCATCGAGTTTGGCAAGGGGGCCATTCAATTCCCCGATGGCTGTTCCAGCAGGCACGATGGGAGGAAGAGCGTCCTTCGAAAGCTTGAGACGTTGCAGCAGATCCCCAGACCAATTGCCACTCTCGATGTCGACGAGCCCTGTATGTGTGGCGTTCGTATATTCCGCTACTCTGCGCCCACCAAGCCTGTAGAGCACATACTCCGGCAGATTGATCCACGGGGCGTCTGAATCTGCGGCGGTATCAGCCAGCAACTGATACACCGTGTTGATACGCAGGGGCTGCGCGCCTGCCTTGCGAAACATTTCCTCTGGCGGAACGATGCGGTCAGCAGCCTCTTTTGCGGCGATGGTCCTTTCGTCGCGATAGCAAAATGGGTTGGCGAGTGAACGCCCATCGGCGCCGAGCCGCACATAGTCCACGGCCCAGCCATCCACGGCAATTGAGGCAATTCCTTCCGGCGCGGCTGCCGCAGCCTTGCAGAGTCCATCCTCTAAGCCCGAAAGAATCGTGTCGAACGGCCAGCGCAAAAATCCATCTACATGGACAGGCCCATTGGGAGTGCGGTGGATCAGCTCAATCGCGGGCTGCCCATCGCGCCAGCGCAAAAGCGACACGCGGCAGCTCTCCGCACCAAGGTCGATCGCAACGCGCGCGCGATTCGGTTCGGCGGATTGCGCAGGTTGGTCCGATCGCTTGCCCGCTGGGCTCACCGCAAGATTGCCTCGGGCAAGCCGCCATCCACCGGGATAAGGTGACCTGTGGTGCAGCGCGAACGTGGACTGGCGAGGAACAGAATCGCCTCCGCGCAGTCGACGGGATCGATGGGCGTGTGTGTCAGCGTCCGCTTGGCATAGAAGTTCGCCAGCAATCCGCGAAGCTCTTCATCGCTCATCGACTCCTCGAAGGAGATGCCGTACTTCGTCAGCGACGCACGCACGCGATCGCGCGGAAACATCGTCGAGCCCTTCACGACGGTCGCAGGTGAGATGCCGTTGACGCGAACCTTTGGCGCAAGGCCCACGGCCAGTTCGCGCACGAGGTGACTGAGTGCGGCTTTGCTCACGTCATACGCCTCACTGCCTCGCTTGGGCACCACAGCGTTGGCCGAGCTTGTCAACACAATGGAGCTATCGAGGCCCTGCGCCGCGAAAACCTTCGCGACCTCATCGCAGAGCAAATAATTCGAAGTCACGTTGACATCGAACGTCATGGCCCATTGCGCTTCTGTGATCACGCCATCCGGCGAAGATGGAAACATCGCCGCAGTATTGATGAGAATGTCAACGCCGCCAAATGCGGAGATTGTCGCATGGAGAGCGTTGCCAATCGCGTCGCGGCTCCGGATGTCTACAGCCGTGGATGCGACGGACTCCTTCGACGTAATCTTCGTTAGTTCGTCCGCCACGTTCGAGGCTGCTGTCGTGTCGCGGTCGGCAATCATCACATGGGCTCCACGCGTGGCTGCGAGTAAGGCAACTTCACGGCCGATACCGCTGCCTCCGCCGACAACCAGCGCGATGGAGCGGCTCAACTCTTTCTCTGCGGGTTGACGCCGGATTTTGGCTTCTTCCAGCGCCCAATACTCAATGCGGAACGCCTCGCTCAGAGGCATGGCCACGTAGTTTGTGAAGACCTTGAATGTTGTGGGGTCCATACCCTGGCCGCACTGCGGAACCACGCTCGCTTTCGCTCCTGAAACCTCTCCATCCCCGAGCAGGCTCGCACCTTCCATTACGTGGATCGCATTTGTGTAGAATTCGCCGACGATGCGCGCTTCGGTCTTTGACTTGCTGAAACTGAACATGCCAAGGCCGGGAATCAGCACAATGGACGGGCTTGTATCGCGAAGAGCCGGCGAGTCCGGCAGTGCGTGCTCGTGATAATAACGTCGATAGTCCTCGCGATATTCGGCAAGCGACGACTCGATCCGTTTCTTCAGTGCGTCTACGTCTTCGCCATCGAGCCATGGCACAAAGAGCGGCCGAATCTTTGTACGAATAAAGTGATCGGGGCAGCTCGTACCGAGAAACGACAAGTCTTTCGCATGCGATGAATTCACGAATTGCAGCACGTCTTCTGCATCGCTGAAGCTCGCGATCCAGCGTCGCTGCGCGCTGATGCGCCCGCGCAGAAACGGGAGAATCTCGACAGCAAGCTCCTTGCGATTTGTTCTTGCCTTGATCGAATTCCCGCCAAACCGGCTTTCTCCCTTGCGTTGGCCGTGCTTCGCAATGAACTGGCCCAGTTGGTCGATGAGGGTCAGCGTGTTCACATAGCACTCACGCTGCGTCTCGCCCCATGTGAAAAGTCCGTGCGCGCCCAACACGATCCCATCGCAGTCCGGGTTCTCTGCCACCGCGCGCTTCATCATCATGGCAAGTTCAAAGCCCGGGCGCTGCCAGGGAATCCAAATCAGCTTGTGATGAAACTCGCGATTGAACTCCTCCATTTTGGCTTTGCCATTGGCTGAAGCTGCCAGCGCAATGCCCCAATCGGGATGAAGATGATCCACGTGAGGGAAAGGAAGAAAGCCGTGCAGCGGAGTATCAATCGATGCCGCCACTGGATTGTTGCGGAAGGCGCAGATGGCGTACATCTCCACCATCGAATCCTCCGTTGCCTCTCCCCGGTAGAGATGCTCGAGCGCCAGCAACTTCTCCTGGTACAGCGTGGCGAACCCAGTGCGCTTAATGCTGCCCAGGTCGCCGCCGCTTCCCTTCACCCACAGCACCTTCACCATTTGCCCGGTGAGCGGGTCGATCTCGTCGATCTTAGAACTCGTGTTACCGCCCGCAAAATTTGTAATACGCAGGTCAGAGCCGAGAAGATTCGATCGATAGCGCAATAGCTCGGGCTCATCCAGTTTGTCGGCAATCGATGGGTCCCAGCGGTCTTCCAGAAATTTGAGCGAGGGTGAAGCGACAGCTGCCAGAGTCATAAGTCCCGCCTTGTGTGTCTGCAATCGGAATTACACTACCATAGATGAAAAGCAATAGGGAATGTGTTTCTCTTTCGAATCATACGAGCGCTCAAGCTTCGTAGCAGGCGTTACGGAAATTTGAATCTTACGCCTTTATACGGGCCGCAACCTCCGCCGATAGCGTCTCTGGCGTCACAACATGATGACGAACATAGTTGTATGGTGGGACAATGTGCCCGCGGAGCAATGATATGCCTAATTGGATCAGTCGGGGACCATAGGTCTCGGCGCCGTGAGAGATGGAACCGATAATCGCGCCGGTCCCTTTGCGCATCTCGTCCAACACCTCGGGAATGCAGTCCTGTCCCACAATCGCGAAATCCTGTTCGCGACCTAGTTGACGCGCAGCATCCAAAACGCCAAGCGCGCTTGAATCCGTGGAAGCAGCCACCAGAATCCTCTGGCCTTTCCGGTGCTTCAGAAATTCCGCAACAGCCATTAAGCTTGGCTGCCGCATTCCGCGACCATCGAGCCGCAAATAATGGTCCGACGGAATCTTGTCGAGCCGCTCGCGAATCCCTTCAAACGCGCCCGCAATTCTGCTTTGCACAAAGCTGCCGGCCTCCGAGAATCCAATTCCAAGCACCCAGTCGGCTGAACCCTTCCACTTGCTGGACGCATACTTGGCCAGCAGCACGCCGGCCTCATAGCCCACTTCAAAATTGTCAACGCCGAAGTAAGTTGCATTCGGATGCGGTACATCAATCGCGACCAGCGGAATCTCGGCCTTCTTAAAGATGTGCGCCACATGCGGCGCAACATGCTCCTCAACCTGGAACTCAAGCACCAAATCCACACGTTCCCGAACGAATTCTTCTGCATTCTTGATTGCCACATCCGGGTCGTAGCGATTGTCCAGTTGCAATAACTCCACGCCCGCGGCCGCAGCCGCAGCCGTAATGCTTGCGGCGACAGCAACAGAGAACGGCATCTCGGCACTCTGCGCGGCAAACCCGAAACGCAGTCTTTTGGGGCGCGAGACAAGTCGATATTGTCCACTTTGCCCCTGCGCCACGTAGCCCCGATGCACCAGCGTTTTTAAAATCCGGTACACACTGGTCTTGGATATTTTGGTCTGCTGAAATACGTCTTCCAGAGTGATCGGGCCGCCAGTCTGCTCCAGAAGTTCCAGAACATCGAGAGCCTTTGAAAGTATCGGGATAAGATACAGCCGCTTGAGCTTTGGTTTAGACAACCGTGCGTTCCTCCGTGCGATCGAGGCTGCCATTGCGCCGGGACTTGGTCATAATTCTAAGCGTAGGAAGTGACCGGGGCCATCTTCCCGCCGCGCTCCGCGCTTACGCGCTGCACGTATCCGCTTTCTGCCAACGCAGCCAGCGGATCCTCGGGCAGTCCTCGCAATTTTCGCCATTCCCGCAGCACCGGCCGCACATCGTTCCAGAATGCGCCACGGAACAGTTCTTCCGCTGCCACCAACTCACATTGGTCCTGCAGCCGTTCCAGCCGCGGACGATCCACAAGCGCAGCCTTCAGCCATAGTTCCTGTGCCGTCACCACGGTCTGCACCATGGCTTCCATCTTGCCTTTCAGGTTGTGGCTTTGATCGATCATGAAAGCAATCTGCGATAACACCTTTCGCCCCGACAGCTGAATTTCATGAAAGATGCGGAAGATCTGGTACGGATCAATCGAGCCCAGCGTCAGGTCGTCGTCGGCGTAACGGCGATCGTTGAAATGAAAGCCCCCCAGCATGCCGGAGTGCAAGAGCCACGCCACAATCTGTTCGATATTTTGCGTCGCATAGTGATGCCCGGTATCGACCAGGACACGGGCTTGCGGACCGGCTTTTGCAGCCAGGTGCGAGGCCATTCCCCAGTCGGCAATGTCTGTGTGATAAAAAGCCGGCTCAAATGGTTTGTACTCGATGAGCAACCGCTGATTCGGCGCCAGCTTCTTGTGCGTCTTTTGCAGCGCCTCTTCCAACCATTCAATGCGCCTGCGGATGCTCTGCGTGCCGGGATAGTTCGATCCATCCGGAAGCCAGAGCGATATATCGCGCGAACCTAGTTTGCGCGCGATCGCAACCGAGTCGAGCATGTGCGCAATCGCCCGCTCGCGAATCTCCTTCGAAGGGTTGCACAGCGAGCCAAACTTGAACTCCTGGTCCTGAAAAAGATTGGGATTGATCGACCCTGCGGCGACGCCATACTTGTTTGCAAGGTCATGCACAGTCCCGGCATCGGCGGTTCCATTAGGCAAATCCCACAAGACGTGCAAAGCAAGCGTGGGCGTGACCCCCGTCAGCTTGTGCACCTGCCCTGCATCGCTGAATTTCTCTTCGAGTGTGGAAGCGGCGCCAGCCTGTAAAAACTTCCCGAACCGTGTGCCGGTGTTGGCGAATCCCCACGAAGGGACCTCGATCTGAAATGAATCCAGTGCCTCGAATGCCAATTGCTGGAGATCCGATTTTGATTGCATGGTTTCCCCACTTAGTCTGCGGATTCTCATTCGTCTTCAATCACGCACTTCTTTGCGAAATCCCTATCATTTCTGGCCCAATGCTACCAACCAGCGCCTGAACTCCATAATTTCCCTCGCCAACGACCAGCCGTGGGTGGCACTAAGCAATCCAATGTTGCCCTTTGGGGTCATGGAATCCGCATCCTAGCGCAACCCAAGTTGGTTTGTCTAATGGAACTTTTTCCATTATATCTCGTGACATCGCTGGCGCCGGTTCGGCCCATCCGGCCTCCGCGCCTCGCATGACAACTCCAATTTCACGAAGATTGCCCTCAATCAGAGCTGATGGAAGTTTCGCATTCTTCACGTCTTGACCGACCACAAATGAATAGAAAACCGATTTTCTCAGCCCATTTCTTGAAACAGAATTCGGACGCTTCAACCTCGTCACATTTTTCAAATGAGAAATAAAATTCTACTTGACAATCGTCTTTGTTCATCGCTAGCCTCGCCGTGCATTTGGATTAGGCTCTTCCACCATTCCGCAACTTACACAGTGGCGGTCTACCCCGAGCATTCATGCCGAGCCAATGCAAGCCAAATTGAGCACGATTTTCAGGAGGTTTCAGGAGATGCGAATCGTTCGTATCACTCTTTGCTTGACCATGCTGCTGGTAATGACCAACAGGTTGTTCGCGCAGGCAGGCGCAACAGGCACGATTCTGGGCACTGTAACCGACAGCTCGGGCGCCATCATCCCCAACGTTAAAGTGACAATAACCAACACTTCAACGAACGCAATCCTTCGTCTGGTCACCAGTTCGTCGGGCGACTATTCGGCCACTTCACTGCCTCCTGGGACATATAGAGTCTCAGCGGAGGCGAAAAGCTTTGAAAAAACGTTGACTTCCGCGTTCCAGCTCGCCGTGGACGAGAAGCATCGCGTCGACCTGGCCTTGAAACCTGGCTCGGTCACAGAGACGCTGGAAGTTACCACGCAGGCTGTAACGCTTGACACCGACAGCTCCGATCAATCGACTCTCCTGAGTCAGCAGCAGGTAGAGCAACTCCCGTTAAACGGGCGCAACTTCATGCAGTTGCTTCTGGTGAGCGCGGGCGCCGTGACCGTGGGCGGTGAGCAGGGCACGATGCGGCAGGGCGAAGGCAATGCCGTGAGCATCAACGGAGGCCGCCCCGAAGGCAACAACTATACGCTGGACGGATTGGTCAACACCGACCAGGCGCTGCAAACCCCGGCGGTCATCCTCTCGCAGGACGCCATTCAGGAATTCAAGGTAGAGAGCGGCACCTACTCCGCTGAATATGGATTCGCCGCGAGCCAAGTCAACATCGTCAGCAAGAGCGGAGGAAACAATCTTCACGGGGCTTTGTTTGAGTCCAACCGCAACCAAGCCTACGATGCGCTGCCGTACGCGACCGCAACCAACTACCTTGCCGGAACTGCAACTGCGAACCCCATTCTGCAGCAAAACCAGTTCGGCTTTGTTGTCGACGGCCCGGTGTATATTCCCAAACTTTACAACGGCCGCAACAGATCATTCTTCATGGCCAACTGGGAGCACTGGATCATCAACAACGGGTATCAGTTTTCAGCTCAGGTCCCAAACCCCGCGACTCTTACGGGAGATTTTTCCGCGGAGACGTATCAGGCGCAGCCCAATGCCAAGGACGGCTCCGGCAATCCGCATCCTCTTCCAGGCGGTCCATTGCCTGCCTACGGCGATGCGGCTGGAGATTGCGCGGTGCTCTTGAATGAAAACCAGAACTGCATGCCGGTGAATCCACTTACCGGCGCGGCCTACGCCGGCAACGCGGGTGTGCCGGTGAATGCGCGGTTGGCGACTGCTGCCATCGCCAACGGATTTTGGGCGACTCCGACGACCCCTGGCCTGCCAGAGGGAGTCACCAACTTTATTCGGAACGCTCCTCTGCCCCTGAGAACCAATCAGCAGACATATCGAGGAGATCAGAACCTGGGTAAACTTGGTTCGGTCTTTTTCCGCTTCACCTATGGCACCTATTCGAATGGCACCTATCCCAACTCGAATTCACTTGTTTATGGACTCGAGACTCAGTACGAAACCCAGAAGGCCTGGGAGGCGTCGCACACCATCAGCTGGGGCAAGGCGAATGTGAACAACTTTCGCTTTGGCTATTTGGGCGCCAACGCCCCTGAAGGCGCTCCCGCGCCGCCCGCGTCGGCGGTCTCCGCGCTTGGCGAAACAGGTGTCTTTACAAAATTCGCTGCTTTGCAACAGACGTGGCCGTCTGTCTCTTTCGGGTCGCAGCTCACCACCCAGGGCGGCCCGATCAACGCCTACACCGGATCGAACGGTCCTAATTGGGAATACGCGGATTCGTTCACCACGGTGCACGGCAGGCACACCATTGGATTCGGGATCGACTATCGCCGCTGGCAATTGATTCGCAATCTGGATGACGATTTCTACGGTGACTTTACCTTCTCCTCCAACACCATATCCAACAACTCCACCGCCATCCCGGCCGGACAACCGGGCGCAGGTACGTCCAGTTGTTCCAATCCATCCGGATATTGCGGCTCCGGCAATCAGGTGGCCGATATGCTGCTGGGCTATTACAGCGCGGCCGCCGGATTTTTCCCCGGTCCGCTAAGTCCGACCACCCAGGCCGGCAATCCGCAGGACCACGTCTTCAGTTATGTCGCCCCCTACGCGGAAGACGATTTCAAGGTAAGTCAGAAGCTGACCCTCAACGTGGGCCTGCGCTGGGACTATCGCGCCGCGGCCTATGAAGCGCAGAACCATTTCTTCTGGCTCGATACGAAAAACCCAGAGGGCGGCCTTTGCTACGCCGATCCGAAACTGTCGACAGACGGAGTTGCACCCGGTATTGGCGTAAACGGCGGCCCGATCCTGCGATACTGCGGCTCGGTGCCCCATCTTGGCTCGAAGTTACCCTTCGCGCCAAGGATTGGTTTCAACTATAGGCTCACCGACAAAACAGTAATCCGCGGCGGTTACGGCATTTTCTTCGATTCCTTCGAGGGGCGCGAAATCGACGACTCGGCTGACATTTACCCCTACAGCGAACGCCTCAATCTGACCCCCCCGTTGACTCCGACACCAGCCTCCGTTCCCAAGTTGACCAATAACTTGTTCCCAGCGAACACAACATTGGGCCCGATGTCCTATTCGACGCTGTCGTTCATCGCGGTCATCGAGTCGGAGAATCCGCGCAACCCTTACATCCAGAACCGCACCCTCTCCATCGAGCGTGAGCTGGCAAGGAATACCACCCTCGAGGTGAACTATATTGGAACCCATGGCTCCCATCTGCTGGACCGCGAACAGATAGCTCAGCCAAACTCCATTCCCGCTGCCAGCCTGGCGTTTTGCCAAGCGCAGAATGCCGCGGGCAAATACATCAACTCCGGAACAGCTCCCTGCTCGCCGTCGAGCCGCCTGCCCTATCCGAATTTCACAGGGGATTACATCGACAGCGTTTTCGAGGGCTACTCCAACTACAACGCGATGAATATCAAGTTTGAGCATCGCGCAGGCGATCTGGCCGTAACCTCGGCCTTTACCTGGGCCAAGAGCCTGGACGATAAGTCGGCGGCAGCCGGCGTGGGCGCCACCGGCAGCGGCTACCAGGGATTTATGAACAACGCCGATCCGCAACTCGACTACGGACCCTCGGATTTCAACGTGCCTCACCGCTTTGTCACCGCCTATGTGTATCAGCTTCCTTTCGGGCGCGGTAAGAAGTTTGCAGGCAACGTCAACCGGGTTGCCGACGTAGCCATAGGCGGCTGGGAACTCACCGGCATCGCAACCTTACAGACAGGGTTTCCATTCACCATCGATGCGAACGATGCGCAGAGTTATCTGGGTACACCGTCGCAGCGGGCGAACATTGTCCCGGGCTGCAAGATACATTCCAACCTGACGGAACAGTTCCAGCGCATCAATACGGCCTGCTTTAGTCAGCCTCTTCCGGGTGAATACGGCAACATAGGACGCAACACGCTGACCCAACCCGGCATTAACAACTTTGACATGGGCTTCGATAAGAACGTTTCTCTCGGCGAACATGCGCAGTTTCAGCTGTCGGTGCAGACGTTCAACACCTTCAACCATCATCAGTACAACATCGACGTAGGCGGCCTGGCGACTGCTGGGTCGGGTGGCGGATCGTCCGTCGACTCTAACGTCAACGATGCCACCTTCGGTCGGATAACAGGTGTAGTGGGAGCACCTCGTATCCTTCAACTGAGCGGAAAGATCACCTTTTAACTCATCAACCTTTGCTTTATCTCGACTTCGCCACGCCCTTTCGGCGTGGCGAAGTTTTCTGTAATGGAGATACACTCGACCGATGATGTGCAAACGATTGAGGCTGTGTTTGGCTGTGGCTTTGTCGAGCAGCCTGGCATTTTCGGGGCTGGCACAAGCGGGCAGTGACAAGGAAGCAGCGCAGGTCGCCGCTGCCGGACAGCAAGCCCTCGCAGAGGGCCACTACGCTGAGGCTCAAGCTAACTTCCAAAGGCTGGCAAAACTCGCGCCGCAGGTCGCCGAGGTGCATGCCACGTTGGCCGCGATCTACTTTCAGCAGCGCGAATTCGAACTCGCAGTCCGGGAGGTTCGAACCGCGCAGAAGTTGAAGCCCAGCCTGCCACGGCTCGATAGCCTCCTGGGCCTTTCATTATCCGAGTTGGGCCAACTGACGGAGGCGCTGCCCTACCTTGAAAAAGGATTCAAGGATTCCTCGGACAGCGAAGGCAGGCGCATGTGCGGTCTTCAACTTCTGCGCACTTATACCGGGCTAAGCCGTGACGCTGAGGCCGTGGAGACAGCACTGGCGCTGAACAAGCTTTATCCCGACGATCCGGAAGTCCTCTATCACACCGGTCGCATCTACGGGAACTTCGCCTACGTGACTATGGAGAAACTCCACGATAAAGCGCCAAACTCGATCTGGATGCTCCAGGCGCAGGGTGAAGCCAACGAGAGCCAGAAGGATTACGACTCGGCAATCGTCGCATTCAATCATGTCCTCCTTATCGATCCCCGGCGCCCCGGAATTCACTACCGGTTAGGCCGCGTTTACCTGGCTCGCTTTCACGAGTCGCAAAAGCCCGAGGATCAAGATGCTGCCGTCCGCGAATTTTCGGCCGAATTGGACATCGATCCAGAGAACGGAAACGCCGGCTACGAGCTGGCAAACCTCAACGCCACGCGCGGTAAACCCGGCGATGCCATCCAGCAGTATCATGCCGTGCTGGAGCACTACCCTGACTTTGAAGAGGCGCTTGTAGGCCTGGGCGGCGTGTATCTCGAAAATCAGAAGCCGGCAGATGCAATTCCCTTGCTCGATCGTGCGACACGCTTGAAGCCGGAAGATGAAGTCGCCTGGTACAGACTGGCGCAAGCGGATCGTGCGACAGGAAACAGGGGGGGCCAGGCCAAGGCGATCGAGGCATTCACGCGCCTTCACTCCTCCACTCCCGTCACTCTCCGCAAGCCCGATGCTGACGACGCGATCACTCCCCAGCAACTCGGTCCAGATGCAGAGACAAAAGCCCCCCAGTAAATTCTTCTGGATCCCGACTTGAATGCCCGTCACTCAACCCTCAGCACACTTGCACAAACGGAATCTTCATCAGCCGTGCCAGCTTGCTAAGTTTTGCCGCCAGATGCCCCACTCCGACCGCACAATGATGCGCGGGGCCCTGCGCATTCCACGCCTCAACGAAACTCTTCGCGCCAATCGAAAAGCGATAATGGCTGTTCGTGTTTCCGATGCGCAGCACCTCGCCCTCCACGCTTTCGCCCTCTGCCGCCAACAGCCTGAAACCGCGCGAGGCTTCCTCGACAACGGAAAGCAGCGTCACTGGCCCATGTTTCACGCTCATCTCGACCGATAGCCCACGTCCGACTTTCCCGTGATACACCGCGAGAGGCCGAACCTTGGTTTTGCTTTCGGCAATCGCGATGTGTCCCGGCCCGTCGTGCCCCATCAAAACGGTGTCCGCAGTCAGGTCCAGCGCGTAATATTCGGTAAACGAGCCGCCCGCTCCCAGGCAATCCATGATCTTCATCGCGAGCAGGTTTTTCACTTCGTACTCGCCTGCCACTGGAATTCCGCGCGCGGTCAGCAAGGATGTCCCCAGGATGATTGAACTCATCGTGTCTTCATTCGCCGGCACACCGCCTCCCGTGTAGTAATAGGCCAACGAATGCAAATCGTGCGCCGCTACCAACTGGTCCAGCGCAAGGGAAGTGCGCGCAGCGCGCACCTGTTCCTCATGTGAACAATCAGGCTCCACATCGAAGCAATTGATGAATTCGCTCACTCGCGCGGCTATCTGGTCATTGCCGACCTGCTCACGCAACGCGCTCAGCTCGTCCACCTCGATATGCTCAATCTGGCAGCCAAATGTGATCGCAACTTGGGTCAGATCCGTCTGGATGTCCAGCATCCCGCTGTAATAGTGCCCCATCAGCCCAAGCCTATTCTCCGCGAGCGCCTTCTTCACGCGCGCAGCGTCGATCCACTCGCCTATCTCAGCCCACACCGCATCGTCTTGGAGCACACCGGTGACTTGATGGAACGCGATACCCGCGCGCGAAAGCACGTTGGCAATCTCCGGTACCGGGCACGCCGAGCAAAAGGCGAGCCATTCCCCGGTCATAGCCGTTCGGTTCGGCAGCCGATTGAAGGCTTCGTAGTCGATGGCAGCCTCAGGCTGCAGATTAAGAATCAGCACCGGGACCCGCGCCCGCTGCACCATTGGCAACACGGTACTCGACAGCGCATAGGTCGTGACATAGATGACCAGCAGATCTACATCGACACGACGGCAGGCATGCCCAGCCTCGCGCCCACGC
This sequence comes from Acidobacteriaceae bacterium, assembly GCA_003140785.1. GTDB lineage: Bacteria > Acidobacteriota > Terriglobia > Terriglobales > Acidobacteriaceae > Telmatobacter. The sequence goes on from PLKY01000197.1 coordinate 50,084, forward strand.
TGCGGCGTATCGACCAAGCCCAAGTTTTCTACGCTCGCGCCGCACTTTTCCAACCGTGCGGCCGCCTCTCCCACATAGGACTCCAACCGCGCGCGCAGGCCCTCAAACTGAAGCCAATAGGCGTCGAGTCCGATGCCGCACAATCCCACGCGCAGTTCTGTTTCCGGCATCTATCCCTCCCGCTTGGATCTTAGCCAGCTATGGGAGGCTGAGAACGGTTACGGCGAAAGGCGCAAGTTTCAACTCGGCGCTATCTACCTTTCCAGCACGCGGTTGGTCATCGCCCGTTTCCTCATCAACCGTCAACGAAGTGGCATTTTGCAAATCCGAGCTGAGCGTGACCGTCTTTTCCGAATTAGTTTTGTTCACCAGCAATACCTTCTTGCCCTGCGGGGTAAGAAAGCCCTGCGCCATCACACCCGACGAGTCCGGACCTTTGCCCGGCTTAGCTGCGACCAGTTTATCCCCGGCATGAAAGCTATCCTTGATCAGCTTCAGAACCCAATAGCGCGCATTTGGTTTCCCGTTGTTATAGTCGATCATCGATACGCTTGGGAACTGCGAAGGATAACCTACCAATTGCGATTCCCCAATTACATCCACGCCCAGCTTCGACAGCTCTACAAACAAATATCCGTAGAGCGCCCCAGCCGCATTCCAATACCGATGCGGAATATGATCGGGCATCGGCTTCGATGCGGCAATTTCCAGCCCATCCGTCGGAAGAATCACGCCGAGTTCATCGGTATCAATTTTCGTCTGCGGCGACAAACGATCGCGAATCGCAAGAATGTAGCGCGTCGTGGCCAGAAATCCTTCGGCCTGGTTAAAGAAAGTGTGCTGCCAGCCATCGAGAGATTCGTCCATCGCCGGTGTCGCGTAAAAGTGAAACGAGATGTAGTCCAGAGGAATGCCGGGCTTGTGATTTTTCGAATCGAGAAAATATTCGAATTGCTTCGGATTGTTCCCCGGAGCAGCCAGCGCAATTCCGATGAACTTCGTCTCCGGATTTACCTTGTGAATTCCTTCGACGATCGCGTCGTAACGCTTCGCGTAGTCTTCGGGAGTGGTGCTGTGTTCAAAATCAATTTCATTCAGCACCTCCCAATACGGAAACCTATAGTGGTTGCCCGACTCATGCCGCTTTCCGTTCTCATCCGTGAATCCGCCTTTCGTGTACCAACTCACAAGGCGGCCAAAATAATCGCCCAGCTCTTTGCCGCTCGGGTCGCGGAGCACCGTTCCCTTGGTGTAATCCCAAAACACCTGGTTTGGATCATCGGGATATTTCACCGGCTTATCGGTCTTGAACATCCATGCGGGAATCGTGCTGAAGTTGATGATTGTTGAGTGACCCTCCGTCGCCGCCAGAAAGTCCTTCGTCACCGGATCGATATATCTGAAATCCCACGAAGTCTTGTCCTTCTTCGGCGGCTCCAATTCCGCCACCGCAATCCTGGGATACGGAAGCCACGGCACGTAGCGCACGTAGTCCGCTCCCAGCGCTTTCAGTGCGGAGAAAGAGCCATCGTGAATCGGCGATCCAGGATTGAGCATCGGATTGGTCACAACTTGCAGCGTCGGCGTTGACTTCGACACAATCACCGTTTTGTCCCAATCGATGTCGACTTTGATTGGTACCACTTGAGCGTTCAGGCGCCACCCGCCCACCATCGCCGTCAGGCAAAATGCGAAAGCTCGAGCAATCCCGAAGCAGCGAACAGTGAACTGATTCACACTCACCTCCGAGCGAACGAACTGCGGATCAATTCTTGCTCTCACGCACCACGGCGACAGGTCCCAACAGGCCCGATGGAAGCAGCGGCGAGTTTACTTTGTACGGTTTCACATCGGCGAAAGTATACTTTGTCGCGCCCGGCTGTTCGTCCCCAATGAGTCGATTGACCCACGCGTTGACCACCTTCACGCTGACCTCGTTCGCACCCGGCTTCAGTGCCGCTGTTGCGTCCACACGATATGGAGCGTGCCACACGACCCCAAGGCTTTTTCCGTTGACCGTCACTTCGGCTAGGTTCTTCACATCGCCAAGATCGATCCACAGATGCGAGCCTTTCGCAAACCAGTCGGCAGATGCTTGAATCGTATTTGTGTAAGTGCCCTCACCCGAAAAATACTTGATGCCCGGATCTGCGCTTTCGCTCCAAGAGACAAGTGCGTTCAGTGTCGCGGATTCCGGTGCGCCGCGGCCTGGCTGGAAATTTACCTTCCACGGTCCGCCCACCTCTGCCAGCTTTGACTCCCTGATCTGGGACAGTTCACGCGAAGTTTCGGTCGTTGCCTTGCGGAAAACAACAAACACCGTTCCCCAAGGCTCCAGATGCAGCGGCACAGTCGTTCGACCGTCCGCGATCTTGTACGACACGGGCCTGGTTGTGCCCGTTTCCGCATACCAAAGTTCCGGCGCCTTGCCGCTCACGCGGAAAGTAGCCTCTGTAGTCGTCTCATGATCGCCGCGGTTGTCGACAAAATAGAGATCGGCGCTTGCAAGTTTGCGATGCAGAAACTCGAGGCGCGTGTCAGACTCCGGCTTCGTGTAGTCAAAGTCGGGCGCCACATTCAACTGCTTGAAGACCTGTCCCAGGTCTTGGCCCGCATACACCGTACCGTTGCCCACCTTATGCGTTCCGCTCCCGTCTCCGAATAACTCATCATTCAATTTGCGAAACTCCGCCTGGTCGTCGGAAAGGCTCGGATCGTCGCTCGGCTTGGGCCCAGCAACAACCGCACCGTTTTCGACCAGTTGATGAATCGCGCGCAGCACCGGCAGCGACATATGTCCGCTGTAAGAATCGAGGCCGAGCACGCGATAACTCATGCCGCTCTTCGTCGAAATGCGTCCATTCGAGGCAGTCAATTCGTGAATCAGTGCATCTGCATTCACATAGTCAAATCCGTAACCCGCGGGCACATCAGGCGACTTATTGGCAAAGATCGCAGTGAGGTTCGAGTCTTCGCCATAGAAGTAGATCAGGTCCGCACCAAAATGTCCCTGCTGCAGCATGAAGCTGGTGCGCGCGAGATAGTCGATCCAGGGTCGCGCTTCGGCGGCCCACGTTTCGTTGCGGTTAAACCACTGTCCGAACGGTCCCAGGGTAAGGCCCGGCGCTTTGTCGATCAGCGGTTGATGCGCCGACTCATGAATCGCGAACCGGTTGATGCCGTTCAAGAACTCCTGATCGGCCGTCGGCTTCAATGTCGCCGGAGACCAAGCCCACGGCGCAGCCGCCGCTGTCATCGATTCTGCAGCCGCCAGATTTTGTCCGTAAATATGCGCCACCGACGCCGATTCGCGATCGTCCGCGTTGTACCCGAACTGCTCCTTGTTGACTCCCGGCGTCTGCGTCCACATCGCGCTCATGGGCACTTCGTTGAACTTCTTCACTTCCATCCCATCGGCCACAAACGCGCGTCCGCTTTCGTGCGACTCGCCGTAGTGCCCCATGTTCCACTCGTGCAGAGTTTCCTCCAACTGCCCATAGTGCTCATCCGCGATAAGGTCACCTATGGTCTTGCGAAAATCCCACAAGAATCTGTCGCTCGCTTCGGCGCTGTCGACCACCTGCCCCGCAAGCACCGGCATCCACGGCACTGGATCATACCCACGCCGCTTTTTGAATTGCTCGATCATGTGATCGGTCCAGTTTTGCGATCCGGCCTCCCAGCTGTCGTTGATCACATAGCGAATGCCCCGTTTGCCCATGAAGTCAGCGCCAACCGTCTCCTTGTAGCTGTCAAGATATTTCTCCATGTATTGCTTTACAAATCTTCTATCGAGCTTGTCGACTTCGAGGCCGGTCGCCTCCGCCGTTGCCGGATGGTTGGTAATTCCAAGCAGCGAGTAGCCGAAACGCAGAATCACCCAATCGCCAGCTGGCGGTGTCCAGGCGAGTGTGCCATCGGGCTGCATCTTCGCGGTAAGGTCGATCACATCCGCCTTGGCCACAACCTCATTCGCACCGGACGCAGGCGTTGCGGAGCCATAGAGATCTCCCTCGGGAACAAACGCGGCCTTCTCCTCGAAATGGTTCACGCGTGCACCGGGGTGGAGCACCAGCTCGGCAACTTCATACTCGGTCGGAGTCGGAGGGAGCTTGATCCCCAGCGACGCCGGATCGATTCCCGCAGCCCAGGCAGGAATGGGAGGAGGCGGCGTCCTCTTGAATGTGACGCGAAAATATTTCGCCGTGACGGCCGAAAACGAAATCGTGTGTTCCGGAGCGTTTCCTCCACTCAGTTTGGCTACTAATCGGAAATTCTGTCCGTCGTCGCTCGCCTCAAGATTTTTCTCAGGAGCCGCCATTCCGGCCACCATGGCCGCAATCCAATTAGGATCCTTGGTGACAAATGTGATGGCGCGAATCGCTTGCGGCCCAGGAAATTCGTATTGAATCCAGGAAACCTCGCCAACCTCGGGAATCGGAATTCCGGTCGTCTTTTCCAGGTCTCCATCCGCCAGCATTGCAAAATCCGGCGACCCACCGCTCGCCGTCATCTTCGGGTGCAGCGATTCGAGAGACACATCGCTCGACGCGCGTCGATAGGCAACGACTGCTGAATCGCTATAAAACTGCGGTACAGGTTTCGCGTTGCCCGGCCCTGCCAATGCGTCGCGAACGGACAGATTCTGGAATGCTCCAGTATTGGATGGTGGGTGCGCGAGAACGCCGTGGAACGGCTTGCCGTCTTGGACAACGGTTTCGCTCCATACATACTTCTTCATGCCTTCGGAAGCCGGCACCCACGGCCCGCCCGATTCGCTCCAGCCCGGCGAACCGGCGATCGCCTCTTCCATTCCCAGTTGGTCCGCCAGCGTCGTTGCGTATTTGAATGCGTCCTTCCACTCCGGCGTCATGTACGCGAGCCGATGGTCGACGACTTGCGGTGTCGAAAGCGCCGCATCGAAATTCTGAAAGCCACCAATGCCAGACCGATGCATCCACTCGAGGTCGAGTTTGATTCCTTCCTTGGTGATGTTCCCATTCATCCAGTGCCACCACACTCTCGGCCTTGCACTTTCCGGCGGATTCTCAAAGCCGCTCCATAATGAATCCACCGCCGCCTGGCCCCACGCAGCGATCGTTCCCGGAACCAAAAGCACCACCGCAATCGGAATCAGTCTCTTCCAGACGTTACCCATGTCGCTATCCTCGCCTCGCATTTGATCGGAGTTCCCATCCCTACGCAAAACAAATCGGGGATTCAGCACGGGCTCGTTCAACGAAGCATCCGCGCCATCGGAACAGGAACGTGCGAAATATATGGGTCTATGGCGGCAGTGTCAAGTGGAATAAATAATTTTCCTATTGAAACTTTCTCCCGTCTGCCCGCGTTTCGTTCTTCCGCTCGATCCATTCATTTCGATTGCTGGGAGAATGGACGGCCTTTCACCACACCCGCGCCTTCGCGAATGGTGACAAGCTGATTCGCGCGCAGTGCCTTGTAATCCTCTACTGAGCCGGAAGGCCAGTGAACCTCAACGCCGGCGGTGCTCTCAGCTCCTAATCCAAAATGCAGTCGCGGATCGTTTGCCGAGAGATAGCTCGTTTGGCTCATCACCTGCTGCGCCTGGACGTGTTCGCCATAGCGAACCAGAACCCGTGCGCCGATCGCGCTTCGATTGCTCTTGGTTCCTTCGAGTCGCACCTTGATCCAGTTGTTGCCAGCCGGCGCATCATTGCGCAGCAAGGACGGCGGCTCATTTTGGTTCATCACCAGAATATCGATATCGCCGTCGTTGTCGAAATCGCCGAAGGCGCAACCGCGACTGCAGTGACGCGTCGCGAAAGCAGGGCCGGCCGCATCGCCGATTTCAACGAATGTGCCATTGCGCAGGTTGCGGAAAAGCATCGGCTGGCTGCGCGCGGGAAAGCGGCTGAAGACACGCTCGAGTTCAGGATAGACATTGCCGGTGACGTAAAAGATATCCGGCCAACCATCATTGTCGAGATCGAGGATGCAGTCGCCCCAACTGACAAAGCGCCGCTCCGTACCAATGCCGGATTCCACCGTGACATCGTCAAAATCGCCTTTCCCCGTGGCGCGATAAAGGCCGTTCGACTGCAGTTGGTAATGCGTTTTGAAAATATCGATGTGCCCGTCGAGATCGTAGTCGCCCGGCGCAATGCCCATGCCCGCCATCTCCTGGCCATTGCTGCTGACGGCGAGGCCGCGGATCAGGGCTTCTTCACGAAACGTGCCGTCGTGATTATTCATGAAGAGCAGGCTTGGCGTGGAATCAGCCGCAACCAGGATGTCGGGCCAGCCATCTTCATCCACGTCGAGCGACACTGCAGTTAGCCCGTAGGAAGTTTTGACTTTGTCAATGCCGGAAGTCTTCGACACATCCGTGAACGTGCCGTCTCCGTTGTTGCGATAAAGCGCGTGTGTTGGAATGGGAAGGCCGCGCGGGCCGCAGTAGACAGCGACACCTTGATAAGAACATGTCGCTACGTGAATGCTTGGCTTTGGCGCTGTCGCCAGGTCGAATTCAACGTAATTCGCGACAAAAAGATCGAGATGACCGTCGCGGTTGTAATCAAGAAAAGTGCAGCCCGTACCGAAACGATTGCCGCTGTGCAAGAGCCCCGCTTGTGCCGTTACGTCGATGAAGGTCCCATCGCCATTGTTGCGGTAAAGCCGATTGTGGCCGTAATACGTGAGAAATAGATCTTCGAAGCCATCGTTGTTGTAATCGCCCACACACACGCCGTTGGCCCATCCCGGATCGCCCAGTCCCGATTTTGTCGTGACGTCGGTGAATGTCCCGTCACGATTGTTGCGATAAAGACGATTGCCCGATCTGGGCGGCACGCTCTCCAGAAGACGACCGCCAAGAATAAAAATATCCATCCAGCCATCGTTGTCGTAGTCGAAAAATGCGCAGCCGCCGCCCATCGATTCGATGATGTAAGGCACTTCGCCGGTTGGGCCATACACAATCGGTTGGGTGAGGCCGGCCTGCGCTGCCACATCTGCGAATCGAGAGAACGGCGGAAGCGCAGCCGACACCGCTTGCGCGGCGTGCACAAAATTCGGCGCCGATGCTTGTGCAGCAGCCATTGCACCGGTCTGAAGCAGACGACGACGAGACCACTGGCGATGATCGGAGTAAGTCATCGAACGCTCAATGCGGCTTTCGCGCAGACGCACTGCTTGGGCTCGAAGCCGAGGGTTCGCCACCTGCCGCACCAGCCAGCATCTCACGAAGTCGCAGTGCATCGGCATTACGCGGGTCGATCCGAAGTGCGGACTCTACCGCAGCGCGCGCCTCAGTGAAACGCGACTCGCTGGCAAGCGTTGCCGCCAGGTTCACCCACGCTTGTCCAAAACGCGGATTCGCCGAGACAGCGGATCGCAAGAAAGTTTCGGCCTCGCGATCCTTTCCCTGCTGGCCGAGCAGCGTGCCCAGATTGTTGTCTGCTGCTGCGTAGCTTGGCGCAGCTGCAATTGCATTGCGGAAGTGCTGCTCCGCTGCAGAGATTTCGCCAGCACGCGCGGTCACGAGGCCTAGTTGATTCTCCGCTTCCGCGAACCCCGGCCTGAGTTGCAATGCTTTCTCAAGCGCGGCTCGCTCGCCGGCCGCGTCACTGGCACGTTCCAGTGCAAGCGCCAGGTCATACTCGAGTACGGCATCCTGCGGCAACGCATCGATTGCCTCGCGATAGAGCGAGATCGCCTGCGTGATGTTTCCAGCATCGAGAGCTTGTGCCGCCTGTCCGGCCTTCGTCTGTCCCAGTGCGAGCGTAGTGGTGGCCTGTTGACATTGTTCAAATAGTTTCAGCTGTGTTTGTGCGTCCGTGGTTTGACCGAGTGCTCGCAACACTTGCGCCAAGTGAAAATGCGCTTCGGCCTTCGAAGGATCGAGAGTAACCGCCTTCTCCAATTGTTCACGCGCGGCATCATTCTGTTTCTGGTGCGCATACGCCGTACCCAGGTTGAAGCGCACATCGTAGTGATTGGGATTCAATCGAGCCGCAGCCTGCAGATGATCAACGGCTGCGGCATATTGTTGATCGTCGTTCTCGACAACACCCGACAGATAGAGCGCGTCGAAGTCCTGCGGATGCGCGGCCAACATTTTCTCCGCAATCGGTTGCGCGTCTGCATCGTCGTCCTGCAGCACAAGCAGCCGAAGATAGAGTAGTTCAGTTGCCGCGTCGTTGGGATGCGCATTCAGTGTGGCGCGAATGAGATTGGTTGCATCCTGATACCGATGGGACTGGACATATACCGTTGCCAATGCGCCGCTGATCCGCAACGCACCAGGCGACTTCGCAAGCGCTGCGATCAACGTATCCGCGGCCTTGTCGAATTTCCCCGATTGCGAATAGGCAAGCGCGAGATCGAGCGTGAGGTCCTCATCGGGCGGCGCGGACGAGAGCAACTCGATCGCAGCACCGAATTGGCCATCCACGATCCGCGCTTTTGCAAGCCAGTCAAGGGCCGTTGTAGAGTTCGGACCGATGGCGAGTGCGCCTTCCCATGCCGCCTCCGCATCAGCCGCGCGGCCCAATTGGTGATAAGTCACTCCAAGGGCAAGGCGCGCTTGCAGGTCGTTCGAGTCCAACTCGACGGAACGTCGAAGTTCCGCAATTGATGCGTTCGCCTCGCCTGACGAATAGAGGGACAACCCGAGGAAATAGTGCATCCGGGCCGATGCGGGATCGAGACTGATAGCCCGCTGGAACGCCGAAATCGCGCAGGAATACTGGTGTTGCTCGCCGAACCACCCGCCAAGCGCTCCCCATGCTCGCGCCGATGGGTGAGCCTGGACCGGCGCCTCAAGCCCTTCCGGCCCTTTGCATGCGGCCGACGCGGCACGTGCGGTCCCTACAATGCCCAGCAGAACAATTACGAGAATGGTGAGTCTATGAACCATCACGAAGCGAATCGGCTCGCTCGGGATCCTCTGTTACCGCTTCTGCAAAGGTATCGCTACCATTCTTCCAGAACGCAGCAGCACCCACGAGAGGGGCCTTGTCGAGCAAGCTCGATGTTACCAACTTGAAATCAAAACCGTTGAGCTGATTTTGCGCAAAAGGAAGAAAAAGCCGTGCCGAACGGGAGATTCCACCGCCAAGCACCACCACGTCAGGTCTGAAAGGAGCTAATACATCGCGAAAGACCTTGCCCAGATTGAATCCAAAGGTTTGAAACACGGCCCGTGCATCCGGATCGGAGTCGGCTCCAGAAGCGATCGTTACCACTTCCTCATCCTTCCCCGTCCGCGCGGCATACTCTCCCTTGATCGCGCGCGTCGAAAGTAGATCTTCGACGGTCCCGCTTTCGTAAGAAAGATCCCAGATTTCGCCACCAGGAGGTACGCCTTCGCCTTCCGTGACCCATTGCCCGTCGCGTGTAAAGGCGGAACCGATTCCTGTTCCAAGAACGATGCCGATGGCTCTTCTGGCGCCGCACGCAGTCCCACACTGAACCTCTCCAAGAAGGAACGCAACGGCATCGTTGACAAAGCAGAACTGAGCTGGATGCCAGCCAAACCGCTCTGCCAGTGCGGCTCGCAGGTTCACGCCATATAGCGATTTCAATTTGTGGCGCATATGGCTGACGCCCGCGACCAGATCGAAGGGACCAGGAACTGCGAAAGCTGCCCCGGCCGCCGGTGATCGATGGATTCCCATGTCGCGACCGAGACCATGGAGCAGATCGAGAAAACGATCGCTGCTCAGGTCCGGCGGAAGGGGAGCCCTGGCAGTCCCCACGATCCGGAAGTCACTGAGGGTACAACGTGCAACGGAGATATGACTGCCACCAACGTCATAGGCGAGAACAGAACGAGCTTCTGAAAGATCGACCGCCACGGGCAGCTCCAATGATTTCGATACCATTTTTAGCACACATTTCCCCTAATCTGTCGAATTACGAAGAATCCGCTTGACAAAGGCACTTCTGAGGCATTATTTCTTCTGTTCGTCGATGATAACGCTATCATGGCGTCGTGAATGATAGCGATATCGGACCGCACATTCCAGGGGTCCTCCCTTCACGGGTCCCGCAATTGCGTCCGTCGTCCATCGGCATTCAGGAGGCAGTATGCGACTCAAACAATGGTTCAACAGCCTGATCGTCCTCGCCTTTCTGGGTGTCTTCGCGCATGCACAGACGCCCACTGGCACAATCCAGGGTTTGGTAACCGACAAAACGGGCGCGGCCGTTCAGGGAGCCACGATCACCATCACCAAAACGACAACGAACGAACAGCGCCAGTCGACCACCGATTCGGCGGGCCGATTCAACATTCCTTTCGTGGAGCCGGCAACCTACAACATCTCTGCGGCGGCCACCGGCTTTCGCAAAGCCGAGCAGCAGAATGTCCTGATCCAGGTGACGGAGACGCGCGCAGTAAATTTCGTTCTCGAAGTCGGCACCGTGAATCAGTCCGTCGAAGTCAATGCCACAACGCAAACGCTCGACGTGGATACCTCGAGCCTTGGGCAAACCATTCAAAGCCAGACGCTGCTTGACTTGCCCGACAACGGACGTAACATCTTCGATTTTGCCCTGCTGGTTCCGGGCGTAAACAATGGTGTCAGCGGCTCTTCGGAGGCGGGAGCATCGACGCCTCACATTGGCGGCAGCCGCAACGGCAACAACGAGCAGCTGATCGACGGCATGACCAACATCCTGCCGGAAAACAACGTCGGCAACAACGAGTCGGCCTATCTTCCGGTAGAGGACTCAATCCAGGAAGAAAACGTGCAGACGAGCGTACCGGCGGCCGAGTACGGACGCTTCTCGGGCGGCATTATCAGCCTGAACACCAAGAGCGGCACCAACCAATTGCACGGCAGCTTCTATGAATTCATCCAGAATGGAGCTCTGGACGCAATTCCGTTTGGCACGCCAGGCGCGGTGAATACCGGCAAAAAACCGGACATGCACCAGTACCAAACCGGGGGAACAATCGGCGGACCGATCGTGTTTCCGGGATTCAATGGACATGACCGAGCCTTCTTCTTCTTCGATTATGAGGATTCTCGCGCTTCCGCCGGCCAGACGAGCACCTACTCTGTGCCCAACCCGGCGTGGTTGACCGGCGACTTCACCAGCTTGTATGGCTCGACGACACCGATGCTCTTCGATCCCGATACGGTGGCGAAAAACGCCAGCGGGGTCTACGTGCGCCAGCCGCTTATGTACAACGGCGAATACAACGTTATCAACCCGGCGCGGATTTCTCCAGTTGCAGCAGCTACTTTGCCGTACTTCCCTAAGCCCAATATTGCGGGCGCGGGAACCTACAACAACTACCAGCAGACTGGAGCCGTTCCAACCGACTACTGGCACTTCGATGCACGCGTCGACGTGGATGTGACGAAGAAGTGGCACTCGTTCCTGCGCTACTCCGAGTTGAACCAGACCGGTTCCACATTGAACGACTACAACAACGCCGCGTCGCCGGGCAACTATGGGGGCACCTACCACACGCCGGATTTCAGCGGCTCGTTCAACAACACCGTCACTTTCACGCCAACTTTGCTGGGCGAATTCCGCTACGGCTTTTCGAAGCAGGACTATAACCGCGTGCCGGTAGGCGGGAATTTCAACCCTGCAAAGCTCGGGTTCGATTCGGGCTATGTGGCGCAGTCAGCACTCGAAGGCGAAATGTTCCCGCACTTCGGTTTCAGCGGCAACGGCAGCTTCTCCGACCTCGGACCATTGGGCTACGAGGAATACCAGGAAGATCCCCTGGCCCAGGACATCAACGGCAGCCTGGTGAAGATCGTGGGCGCTCACAGTATCAAGATGGGCGGCGAGTTCCGTACACTGCGCAACAACTTCTACCAATGGAGCTACCCGTCCGGCACCTTTACCGCGGATGACAGCTGGACGCGCCAGTTCCCGCAAACCCAGGACACGACCGGTTTTTCGGTTGCCTCGCTGCTGTTGGGGTTACCTTCCGGCGGAGATATCACCGAGGACGAGAGATCGATTTCGACCAGCCAGTACTGGGCCTTCTATGGCCAGGACGACTGGAAGATATCGCCGAAACTGACTCTGAACATCGGTCTTCGCTATGACTGGGACGTTCCGCACGAAGAGCAACGCAACCAGCTGAGCTCCTGGGATCCCAACGCGCCCTCTCCGTTGGGCAAAGTGGCAGTAGCCCCAGGCGTCACTTGCCCGGCTTGCAGCAACCTGCAGGGCGCAATGACAATCGTGGGCACGCCGGGTGCGAAGTATGGACGCAAGCAAGTGCCGACCCCCCGTGAGGATTTCGGGCCGCGGTTTGGCTTGGCCTATAACCCATCTCCCAAAGTCGTGATTCGCGCGGGCGGCGGACTTATCTTCCAACCCTCGGCCTTCCAGGCAGCCGGCACGACAGGAGCGCCGGGCAACGAGGGATTTTCGAACCAGACCAACTTCATCCCGTCGTTCACCAACCAGGACAACCTGCCGGTCGCAACGTTGTACAGTCCCGATCCGGTGATTCTCGCCGTGAATCCTGGCGCCGGCACTCCTTACCCCGGATACGCGAGTCCGCAAGGCCATCAAGCCGCTTGTCTGGCATCCGCGGCGTGCGTTGCGGGTATCGACTTAGGCAACCAACTGCAGAACTCATACTTCGACAGTTACCGCACCCCGTATTCCATTGAGTGGAACGCGAACGTGCAATTTGCCATGCCGTTCGGTATCAAACTCGAACTCGGCTATCTGGCAAATAAGGGCCTCTTCCTGATCGACGGCGATCCTGGTAAACCTTACGATCAGTTGTCGACCGGCACCCTCGCGCAATACGGCTGCACTCCAGGCGCACCAACATCTGCGTGTCTGCTGCTGAACCAGGTAGCAAATCCGTTTGACGGCATCATTGGGCCGGGGACCACTTACACCGTGGCCTCGTCCGGCTTAACGAGCAGCTCCACTGTTGAAATGGGACAATTGTTGAAGCGCTGGCCTCAGTACACCAACGTTTCGAGCTTCCGCAAGCCGGATTCTGCGTCGATGTATAACGGCTTTACTGTGCGTGCGGACAAGCAGCTGACGCATGGCCTTGCTTTCACCTTCTCGCTGACCGACGGGCGTGAGTATGACAACGCGGCATCGCCGGTGAATTACCTTGGCGGGGCCAGTCAAACCTACGCCGACCAGTACAATCCGAAGGCCGAGTGGGCCATTGGTGCGCAAAACATCTCCTACGAGATTGCGTCGAGCTTCCTGTATCAGCTGCCCTTCGGTCACGGCCAGCCATTCCTGAACAACGGCAATTTGATTGCCGACAAGATCATCAATGGCTGGCAGGTCACGGGCATCGAGAACTGGAGCACTGGTCAACCGCTTGTTCTGGGAGCGGTAGACAACGGCACCACCAAGAACGCACTTTGGGGCGGCAACGCTCCGTTCAATCAGCGCCCGTCCTGGAACGGCCAGAGTCCGAAGCTGCAGAATCCCTCCTACAAGCAGTGGTTCAATCCCAACGTCTTCAGCATCCCGGCGAGTTTTGCCATTGGCAATGCTCCCCGAGCGCAGTGGGGCGCTAACAATCCGAACTATCAGGATCTGGACCTGGCAGTGGCAAAGAACACGATGTGGGGCGCCACTGAACGATATAACGTCCAGTTCCGGCTTGAGATGTTCAATGCATTCAACCACCCGTCGTATGCCAATCCGAACAACACCCTGACTTCAGGGCAGTTCGGGGTGATCAGCGGGTACGAGGGAATTGGCGCACGCCGTATCCAGATTGCTGCCAAAATCGTATTCTGAACCATTGGGAGTTCGGACGCTTTGGGGTCCGGACTCCACTCATTTGCAAAACGGATCGGGTGGAAGGAAGGCTCGGCCATCTTTCCAACCGATCTTTTACTTTTGTTGGGCGACCAAGTCCGACATGACGGGTCGAGCGAAAAACATTAGGATATTGCCCGCGATGCGAATTCAATCTGCACGTGCCTTGAATCGACCTTGGATCTCTTCCTTCCGCAGTTTTTCATTTCAATCCACAATCGCGATCGCCATTTTTGCAGTGCTGGTGTTCGCTTCCCTTGCCCGTTCGCAGGAGATTCCGGCCGAAAGCTACGGTCCCTACAACGCCGTCTTTCTCCCCGATGGCCCTGGACTGACGAAACAACTGGCCGCCCCTTCGCCCCTCGACAGCCGTACTGCAGCATTGCTCGACAGGCTCGGGCTGAACAAGGAACCGGATCAGCGCGACGTGTTGCTCGAAGGGCGCGCCACTTGGACTCTGGCCTTCTGGTTTCGTTCCTCCGAGCCGCTGCAAGGGTCGTTGCTGCTGGCAGGCATCGGCGACCCAGCGGCTGAAGACGCGCGATTCGTCGGAGTCCTCGACGGACGGCTGGCTCTCTGGCTCGGGCGCGGCGATGGATCGGGCAAGCTGCTCAAGTCTGAGAGCGCCTTGAGCAACACCGAGTGGCATTTCGTCGCACTCGTCGGCGACGGCGAAAACGTCACCCTCTACGCCGACGGCAAGTCAGTTCTCACCCACGCGCTCGGGCAGGGTGACGTCGCAGGTCATCTGGAGATGGCGTCCGCGCCGCTCGAAGGCATAACAGATCGTCATTTTGGCGGCCAGATTTGCGGCCTTCGCGTCTACCGTGACGCGCTGCCCGTCGCGCAGACTCTTGCGATGAACCTCGCGCCGCCAGATTTCGCGCTGCCAACTTACGAAGAAGCATCGCGTCATTGGCCGGTGCAGACCTTTGCCCAAGCCGGATACAGTGCACCGCAGGATCCGTCCACTTACCCACGCGGCAAGGCCGCAATTCAGAAGCCCACAGCAAAGGCATTGACTGCGGCAGACCTTCATACAGAATTGGTCGGCCAAAATCCTTGGACCATCCAAGGCGGCTGGAAGCTCGCAGCCGCACCAACAGTGAACGCGACAGGCGAGGAGATTTCGAAACCAAATTTCACGGTGAAAGATTGGCTGTCCGCCACCGTTCCCGGCACGGTTCTCACCACGATGATCGATCGCGGCATCTATCCCGATCCCGATTACGGTCTCAATAATCTCGCCATTCCCGAGAACCTCGCGCACCAGGACTACTGGTATCGCGTCGCATTCAAAGTGCCTGCGGCAGCGCGCGGCCAGCGTCTCACGCTTACCTTCAATGGTGTCAACTATGCCGCTGAAGCGTGGCTCAATGGAAAAGATCTAGGCGGCTTCACCGGCGCGTTCCTGCGCGGCAAATTCGATGTCACCTCCCTGCTCTCGGCGTCCGACGAAAACGCACTTGCGGTACTCGTAAGTCCCCCGCCGCATCCCGGCATCGCGCACGAGCAGTCCATCAAAGCCGGGCCCGGCGAAAACGGCGGCATCGAAGTGCTCGATGGACCGACATTCTCGGCGGCCGAGGGATGGGACTGGATTCCCGGAATCCGCGATCGCAACACCGGCATCTGGCAGGATGTCGTGCTGACAGCCACGGGTCCAGTCGAAGTCGGCGACCTGCAGGTGGTCACTACGCTGCCCAAGGCGGACCGAAGCGAAGCCGACCTCGAAATTGAAGCGCCTTTGACAAATACAGCGAAGGACGCGATTGACGGAGACCTGACCGCGAGCTTCGACAACGTGGCTGTCACGAAGCACGTGCATCTCTCTCCCGGTGAGACTGTCGTTCAGCTTGAGCCCGCGGAATACGCGCAGCTCAAAGTCCAGAATCCGAAACTGTGGTGGCCTAACGGCTATGGCGAGCCAGCGCTTCACACTCTGAGCGTCAGCTTTACTGTCGGCGGCAAGAAAAGCGCCGAGCGCAAGATCGACTTCGGCATCCGCGAAGTAAGTTATGAGACTTCCCTCTTCGACTCGACGGGCCATCTGCGTCGTGTTGAAGTGCTGCCCAGTCGCACCCATGGCTCCGGTGCTCCGCTGATCGACGAAAGCCACGAAGGCATTCGCCAAATCGACGACAAAACACCCAACCAGATGCCGCCGGGGCAGCCTTTGCCGGAGTATTTCCGCCATGCGTGGGTCCATTCGCTTGCGCCTGGCGCGCTCGATTCCCCGTCGGTTCGCCCGGTGGATGGCGGCTGGCCTGGAACCGACATAGTGATCAAGGTGAACGGCGTGCGGATTGCCGCACGCGGCGGCAACTGGGGCATGGATGACAGCCGGAAGCGCGTGAGCATCGAGCACCTCGAGCCCTACTTCCGCCTGCATCGCGACGCGCACGTGAACATCATCCGCAACTGGATGGGCCAGGATACCGAAGAAAGCTTCTACGCGCTCGCCGACAAATACGGCTTGATGGTCTGGAACGATTTTTGGGAATCGACGCAAAACTACAATGTCGAAGCGCAGGATCCGCATCTCTTCCTCGAGAATGCCCGCGACACCATTTTGCGTTTCCGCCATCATCCATCCATTGTGGTCTGGTGCGGCCGCAACGAAGGCGTGCCCCAGCCCATCATCAATGAAGGACTCGCCACACTGGTGCGCACGCTCGATCACACGCGCTACTACACCGGCAGTTCGAATCAAGTGAACCTGCGCAACTCGGGCCCGTATCAGTTCCAGCCGCTCGAAACCTACTACCGCATCAACCGCGGCTTCAGCGTCGAACTCGGCATTCCCAGCGTCCCCACACTTGAGAGCCTGGAGTCTTTCATCCCTGAACCGGATCGCTGGCCCATCAGCGACACGTGGGCGTATCACGATTGGCACCAGAGCGGCAACGGAGCGGTGGCGCCTTTTCTCGCCCACATGGATACGGAATTCGGCGCACCAAGCAGCCTCGAAGATTTCGAACGCAAGGCGCAGATGCTCGATTATGCGGGCCACCGTGCGATCTTCGAAGGATTCGCGGCGCACCTATGGGAGCCAAATTCAGGCCGCATGATCTGGATGACTCAACCCGCATGGCCCAGCATGGAATGGAATTTTCTAAGCTGGGATTACGACACGCAATCGAGTTTCTACGGGACCCAAAAAGCCTGCGAGCCCGT
This sequence comes from Acidobacteriaceae bacterium, assembly GCA_003140785.1. GTDB lineage: Bacteria > Acidobacteriota > Terriglobia > Terriglobales > Acidobacteriaceae > Telmatobacter. The sequence goes on from PLKY01000197.1 coordinate 67,028, forward strand.
TCATGCGCAATTGAATCTCGCCGACAACGCGGTCGACCTGATCAACCTCGGCGAAGCACATTCTTACAAAGTGGAAACACGCATCGTCGGGCTAGACGGCAAGGTCCTGAGCGACCAGACCAATCAAATTGACGCAGCAGCCAACGCGCGCACGCCCGTAGGCAAGCCGGATCTGGAAAAGCTGGCAAACGACCATACCATCCTCATCGTCCTCAAAGTCACCGATGCCAACGGCGCACCGGTAAGCGACAACATCTATTGGTGGTCAAAGCAGGAGTCGAGTCTCCGCGAGCTCGATGCACTGGCAAATGTCAGGCTCGCTGCCTCCGCGTCGATGACCGCCAAAGACGGCGAACGCCAGGCGACCATCAAACTCGAAAACACTGGAACTGTCCCGGCATTGCTCGTGAAACTGACGCTCAAAGACGCCGCATCGGACGCACGCATCCTGCCGGCCTATTACAGCGAGAATTATGTTTCGCTCTTGCCCGGCGATTCACGCACAATCACCATTGCCTTCCCTGCCGGCGAATCCAAACCTGAAATCGCACTACGCGGGTGGAACTTGGAGAAGGAGACGATTGCCGTGCATTGACGCACCAGGCGAGCCACTTCACTTCGCATGCAACACACTCTCGGCAAGCTCCCGCTTTCTAGCCCCGAGGAGTTTCTGATGCGTTCCGCAGGATTCGCGGAGAACCAGCTCCACGGGCAGAACGATGTGTTTCCCTCGTTCCGTGCGGTCGTTGTTCAGCAAGCGCGAAAACAGAATGTTCGCTCCCATGCGCGCCAGGTCAGTAATCGGCTGGCGCACCACAGTTAACGGAGGGTTCAGGATGTTGGCCGTCTCAAAGTCGTCAAAGCCGACCAGCGCAACGGATTCCGGAACCCGCACTTTGAGATAGGCCAGCGCGTGAATTGCATTTCGCGTGATCAGGTTATTGCTGCAATAGAAGGCTGTGGGCGCGTTTTTGCTATCCAATACGCTGCGAATGGTCGCCACCATTTCGGTTTGCGTGCCGTTGCCGAAATAGAATTCCGGCTTCAGGTTCGCCTTCTTCAATGCTTCCCGATAGCCCTCGAACCGCGCGCGGATTGTGTACAGATTGCGCGAGAGGCCGAAAAAAGCAATACGGCGATGGCCATGTTGGATCAAATGATTCACACCCAGTTGCGACCCGAACTTGTTCTCGACGACGACGCTGTCGAAAGAACTGTTCTCTATGGGTCGATCGAGGGTCACCACTGGAGTGCGGCTGAACTCACTGCCCGCGATGCGCGACACTCCGCCGGCCGCCGGAATAATAACGAATCCTTCCACCTGGCGGCGGAGCATACGGCTGGCTTCGTTGTACTCGCTATCGGGGTCTTCGTCCGCCGTGGCAATAATGACGGAATAAGCATGCTCCTTGGCAACCACGCTCACGGTCTGCGCGCAGATCGCGAAGAATGGATCAACGAGGTTCGGGACAATCACTCCAATTTGATGCGACCGCTGGTCCCGCAGCGCGCGCGCGACTTCGTTCGGCCGGTAGTTGAGCGTCGCAATGGCATCAAAGACGCGCCGCGACGTCTCCTCGCTCACCTTCACACTGCCGCTCAGCACCCGCGATACGGTCATCGTGCCGACACCGGCAAGCTTGGCGACATCGCTCATGCGGGGTGGCCGATTCATGGCGCTCATCTTCTCGTACAGCCTTTCAATCGAATCAAGTAATCCTCAATCTTTCACGGAGCAGAGTCGATGGTCAAGGATCGTATGAAGATCATTAGGAATTCGGTAGTACTTTATCTCGCTGTTGCATCCGCATTGATTCTTGCAAACGCGCAAACTGCACCAGCTCCAATCGCTGCACCTCATGCCGCGCCTGTGAACACGAACGCAACGCCCGAGGTACGCGCGCTCCTCAAACAGATCGACCAGATCTCCGGGCATTTCACTCTGACCGGTCAACATAATTTCCCCAATCACGTTTCGCGCTGGTCCGATCGAATCTATGACCTGACCGGAAAATTCCCAGCGATCTTCGGGCAGGACTTCGGCTTTTCCGGAGGAGAGGACAAGGACTCTGTCGAAGGTCGTCCTTCGATGATCGAAGAAGCGAAGCGCCAATATCGCAGCGGCGCCGTGATTGCGCTGACTTGGCACTCCGTCCGGCCCACCGAAGACGAGCCCGTCACCTTCCACGACAGCGTGCAGGGCCACCTGACCGATTACGAGTGGCAGCAGGTGCTTACTCCCGGTTCGCCGCTCTACAACCGCTGGTGCGGNNGGAATGAACTGCTGACCCCCGGCACCGACCTCTACAACCGCTGGGTCGAGCAGGTCGATGTGATCGCAGGATACCTGCGCCAGTTGCAGGACGCCGGCGTGCCCGTGCTCTTTCGGCCCTATCACGAGATGAACGGCAATTGGTTCTGGTGGGGCGGTCGACCAGGTGAACACGGCTCCGCAGCACTCTATCGCCAGCTTTATAACCGCTTCGTCAATGTGCACCACTTGAACAATCTGGTGTGGGTCTGGAACGTGAACAGCCCCAGTGAGAACGCCGGACCCATCACATCCTATTTCCCGGGCACTGAATATGCCGACGTCGTCACCATGGACATCTACGGCGAATTCAAGCAGAGCTACTACGACGATATGCTGAGCCTGTCCGGCGACAAGCCCATCGCGCTGGCCGAGGTCGGGGCCATGCCGACTCTCGACGTATTGGCAAAGCAGCCGCGTTGGGCCTACTTCATGATGTGGAGCGGACTAGCCGAATCGTCGAATTCACCCGAGCAATTGCAAACCATGTTTCATGCGCCGAATCTGCTGAACCGCGGAGACGCTCCGTTTTTCGCGCCCTCAGCCCCGGCAGCGAGCACCGTCGAGCCTGTCACTCCCAAGGCAATCCCTCAAGCGAAAGCCGTCCTCGACCGTCTCTATGGGACCAGAGGAACGCATGTTCTCAGCGGTCAGATCAATGCCGCAGGTTCGCTCAGCGCCGCAACACGACAAGTCTTCCAGGCGACAACAACGTATCCGGCAATTTTTGCAGCGGACCTCGACACGACCGGAGATGCCGATTCAGCGAAGCAGGTTATCGACGAGGCAATTCAACAAAACGCATCCGGTTCGATGGTGAGCCTCCGATGGCTGGCACCGAATCCTGCGGACATCGGTCCAACAGGCAACGAAGCCACAAGCCACGACACCCGCGAGATCGCGCTCACAGATTTTGAATGGAAAGAGCTGATGACGCCGGGCACACACCTCTATCAGCATTGGTGTGCGCAGGTGGACGCGGCCGCCACCGAGTTGAAGAAACTTCAGGACAAGAACATCGCGGTTCTCTGGGCGCCCTATCCGCAGCCGAATGGCAAGCAATATTGGTGGGCCGGACGCGCTGGCATTCACGGCAGCGCTGCTCTCTATCGAATGCTCTTTGACCGGCTGGTAAATCACGACGAAGTTCACAACTTGATTTGGGTCTGGCAGGCAGCGCCGGGTGGATTCGGTCCCGGCGCGAATGGACCCTATGGCGAATTCTTCCCTGGATTCCTCTATGTGGATGCGCTGGAACTCAGCGTGAACCGCACGCAATCCAGATTCCGCAGCGATACATTCCTGCAAGGCTTTGCAGTCGATAAAGTGATTGGTCTTGAAATCGACGGTCCCGTGCCCGATCCGGCTTTCTTCTCGCGCGAGACAAACTGGGCATGGTTCCTGCTCGCGCCACAGGCGGCAAACACGCCAAATGAACCTGCGACCGCGCAGGCTTTGCGCACGCTGTATAGCGACCCTCGCGTGCTGACGCAGTGAACGCTTCGCGCACCGCCGGTGCGAAGCTTCAGTCGCGCGGAACGTCCGGCAGATATTCGTAGCTCACGAATGCAACCTTGGCGCTGTCCGGCGACCACGAGGGCACATTGATCGTTCCCTGGCCACCAAAGAGTTTCGCGAGCACGTGGACCGATTTGTCGCTCATCGACATCAGGTGCAGCGCAACATCCTTGTCCGGCGGATGTCCGCTGATTTCCTTTCCGTACGAAAGAAAAACCATCCACTTCCCATCCGGCGAGATGTGCGGAAACCAGTCATTGGTCTCGTCCGTGATTACTTGTTCCTGGCCGCTACCATCTGAATGCATGCGCCAAATCTGCATGTGCCCGGTGCGTTCTGAGTTGAAATAGATCCACGCGCCGTCGGGCGAATACTCCGGGCCGTCATCGAGCCCCGGCGCAGTCGTCAACCGCTTCTCTTCTCCGCCGTTCACTGGGATCGTGTAAATGTCGAAGTTGTCGCCGCGCTGCCCCGTGAACGCGAGAGTCGATCCATCGGGCGACCACCCATGCCAATACGATGGCGCATTCGTCGTCACCTGGTGGGGCGTCCCTCCTGTAATCTGCAACGTATAAACCATCGACTTTCCGGTCTGCGACGAGTCACTGACGGCAATCAGTTTGGCGTCTGGCGAGATCCCATGGTCGTTGTTGCACTTGGTTTGAGTGTCTGTGTCGATCCGCGTGGGCACCCCGCCGTTCACAGGCATCCGATAGATTCCGCCTCCCTGGTTGAACAGGAAATAAGAACCGTCGCGAGCCCAGTTGGGCGCCTCAAAGTGGGCCTGCGCCACATATCCCACGCGCCGGTCGCCCGACGCTACGGGCACAGTCTCAAGCGTGCTGTAGAGGACAAGTTTCGTCTTGTCCACCGGTGCAAGCGCTTCCACTCTCACGTCGGAAAAGACCGCCGTTTGCAGATCGTCCTTTTCGTGCGCAGACACGCCGATGCCCACATAGAAGTCTCCGCTGAGCGCAAGCTTTGTCGACGCGCCGGCGGGATGAAGCTGTCCATCCTTTCCCGCTACAAAGGCGTAGAAAAGATCTCCGCGCTTCTCCAGCCGCATACGCTGCGGAGCAGCAATATTCGCTTGCACCTCGCGCGCATCGGCGCCAACAGCATCGCGAAACTGCATTGAAGCCAAACCATCGCCATGACGCGCAACATCGACCGACGGCGAATTGCCCTCAAGGCTTTGCCGGATCATGAGGACAGCTTTGCGATGGTTGTTGCCTTTGTCGCCCGCGAACGCGATAGTCGCGGAAATTGCGACGTCGCCCGACATCTTCTTCCACACAAAGTGAAAGTCGTCGACGCCGAACCACATGTTCTCGCCGCTCCCCGTGACGGTGTACTCGGCCTTCGCGCGATCGAAGTGCGCGGAGCCAGCATGGAGCACGGTGCCCACGTCGCCGTGATCGTCAAAAAGCCCGAGTGGCTCATTTTTCGATTCAGCCGATGCAACGGCAACGGAAATCGACACCAGCAATCCGACAAGAATCTGCGTCCAGCGTCGGCGGCCCAATGACTCGTTCATTGAATGAATTCCTCGTTCCAATGCGACGGGTTAGCGTTCCACTGCAAGATTGCATCCGCGCCCGGTTTGGTGGGAACGATATCATCCAGCTCGCGCCAGCGTCAATCTTCGAGCCTTCTGTTGCGAGATTTTGAGTCTGTGTCGCTTCCTTCGTGTCGGTACTATCGGAATCGTGTTCGAATTAAAAAGCTCGGCCAGTATGGGCGATGTTACCAATCCGTTGTCGTGCTTCCGAAACCAACCTCGCGGTCATTAGTTCGCGGATGTCCAGTCCAATACAACCTTCCCTGTGTTCCCCGAGATCATAGCGTCAAAGCCCTGCTGAAACTCGTTGAAGGAAAATCGATGCGTAATGACCGGCGAGATATCCAGCCCGGACTCCAGCATCGCCGACATTTTGTACCAGGTTTCGTACATCTCGCGTCCGTAGATGCCTTTGATCGTCAGCATGTTGAAGATGACAGGCCGCCAGTCCATTGGAGCATTCTTTGCCGGGATTCCGAGCACGGCAATCTTTCCACCATGGCTCATGTTTCCAATCATGTCGCTCAACGCCTGAGGACTTCCCGACATTTCCAAGCCAACATCGAATCCCTCGGTCATTTTGAGTCGTCTCTGGACTTCGAGAAGTGGCGTGTCGATTGGATTCACCGCCAACGTCGCACCCATTTTCCGAGCGAGATCAAGCCGGAAGGGATTCAAGTCCGTTATCACCACGTGTCTCGCCCCGGCACGCTGAACCACCGCGACTGCCATGATTCCGATGGGGCCCGCTCCAGTGATGAGAACATCCTCCCCAAGGACCGGGAAGGAAAGCGCGGTGTGAACAGCGTTCCCGAAGGGATCGAAGATCGCGGCTACTTCCTGGTTAATGCCAGGATTATGCCGCCAAATGTTGGTCATCGGAAGCGAGATCAGTTCAGCAAAGGCTCCCGGCCGATTAACGCCGACGCCTTCGGTGAACGCACATAGATGGCGCCTTCCCGCCAAGCAGTTGCGGCAGCGGCCGCAAACAACGTGACCCTCCCCGCTTACAATATCCCCCGCGAAGAAGTCGTTCACATTCGAACCGACCGCGACAATTTCGCCGACAAACTCATGGCCAATCGCCATCGGCACCTTGATCGTCTTTTGCGCCCATTCATCCCATTGGTAGATGTGAACATCTGTTCCACAGATGCCGGTGTAGTGCACACGGATCAGCACGTCATTGATGCCGATCGTCGGTTCAGCGATCTCTTCCAACCACAGCCCGCGCTCTGCCCTGCTCTTGACCAGTGCCTTCACTCGATGATCTCCACACTCAAACCGACTCTCTCGAAGTCTACTGGTTGAGGCATTTGGAACAAAAGGCGGGACGTTGTGATGCTGCTCCAGGCAAGGGATGGTGACGCATTCTCTCAGGCCAGCTTTTTCAACTCCGGATACCGAGTATAGATGCGCCTCTGATCTTCAGGAGCCAATTGTCCCAACCGAATCGGCTTGTCCTGCGGTCTCGTGCCCTTCTGGTTCAGCACGTTCATCAAGCTCCATTCCCGCTGCAGTCCCTCGGGTTCATGCGCCGCCAAATCATACCTTGTAAAGTCGAGCACCATGACGGGACTGTCCGTTGTCCAGTTATTGAGCAATCCCAGCCGAAACTCCTGGTTCATGAACCACCGGATCTCCAGCTCCTTCTCCGAGCCGGGTGCGCCTGTCCCTTTGGCATCGAAGCGGTAATCGAGCGATGCGTTGTTGGGAGTATGCTTCCGCCACTCCATGCCAAATGCTCCTTCGGTGAGCACTTGTGTGTCCGGCCATCTCTCCTTGACTGCCTGCAGCCACCAGATCAAGTCCCTATCGTGGCCAACCGATACCTCCCAGATTCCCGTCACCCATCCAAAACCATTCAAAGCGTGGCCCTGATCGAAGTGCATCGCGGTGGTAGCCATCATCTCCTTGCGACCAGCTCCTTCTCCCAGATTTCCTACTGTTTCGATAGGACCCACGCCCATGCGGCTGTTAAATCCTCCCTCGAAACCGTTGCGACGGGCGGCCAGAAAATCGCACGTCCAGCCGTCCAGGCAGACGCAATCAATAAAATCCGCGGGGCCCTGAGCCGGTATCAGATAGTGTTCGCGACTCGGGTAGTAGGGATAGCAGATGCCGCCGTCGCCATCGCCGTTGTCGATGCCGTGCTGGCTCCAGATCTGGCCCTGACAAACATGAATGCCCTCTTCTTCGGCGAGGAAGCGCTGGTTCTCCGCGTCCATGAAACCGGCGACCAGGCACTCCGGACGATATCCGTTTCCCACCATTTCCGAGATCAATTGAAGTGCCTTGTGAATCGTCCCGCGAATGTGTTCGCGCGTGTCGTACATGGGCGCGAAATAGCCACCGGGAATAAAGGTGACCTCGTCGCCGTACTGTTCGTGATAGGAGGCGAGTAGGCGCCGCGCATCCTTATACTCCTGCCGATTATCGTTCAGTGCCAGCCAACTGATCGCCCAGGTCATCTTGCCCTCAGGGCACCCTCGCGCAAAGGCCTCGCGTCGCGAGCGGATATGGTCCGGACTATTGTCTGCGGCCTCGTCCTCGCCGATCGAATGGTTGGGAGTTACTTCGATCTGGTTTACACGCACGATCGATACATGAGTCACAAATCGGCCCTGCAGTGACGATTCGCCTGCGCCATAGGCCAGCGCGCTGTTTCCCATAGGCGCAAGCGTCACTGAAGCCGCGGATCCTGCCGCCCCGTGCAAGAACTCTCGTCTCGTCCAGAAATGCCCCATCGTCCTCCACCCATGTCCCGCGACCATTGCGAGTGTTTCTTGCAGAGACTTCTTTCGCCACAAATCCTATCGAAGGATACGCCGTCCTGTCGGGACCGGCGTGGGCGGAGTCAATTCAACGCGTACTGATATTCCTGTGGGTGGGCCTGAACGGGAGGAGGAGCGCATTTCTCCTGAGGCTTGCAGTATTTGAAGGCCAGCAAAATCGGTTGCTCGTTCAAATATCGAGCGAACGGAGTTCGTTGAAAGTGCATTAACATCAGCCACCGATCTTTTCCGTAAGAATTGCCCAGCGTTCATAGATCGCATCATGCTCCTTCTGCGCCGAATCCAACTCCGCCAACGCTTCCGTCAATGCGTTCGCATCTGTCGCAACCTCGGGATCGTCGATGCGCTCGCGCGCAGCCTGGAGCCTCGCATCGGCAGCTTCTACGCGGGCTTCGATGACATCGTATTCGCGTTGTTCGATGTAGGAGAGCTTCTTTCTTGAGGAAGCCCCCCGACC
>PLKY01000209.1 GCA_003140785.1 Acidobacteriaceae bacterium
CCCAAGAGTATCGATTGTGCATTGTGTCCTCCTTTCGACACAGAACCGAACGAGTTTCGCGGTGTGGGAGGAAAACCCGAGGATTCTGCATGGATTCTACTGCGAAGTGAGATTTTGCACCGGAAAATGGGCGGTGCAAATCCGGAACAGAAACTATAGCCGGTCAGGCGCTCGCCGAAATACCCGGTTGAAAATCTCGTAGGCGAGGTCAACCGATTCCTCGATGGCTTTGCCGGTGGGCATCACCCGCACATTCACCTGCCGCTCCCGTGCCAGCCGAATCCCGGCGATGAGGCACGCACCGAGGTAGACCATCCCACGATTGATTCGGGGCATGTGTGCGTCGGGGTCAAACATCACGGCCTCCAACAAGAAGCTGAACTAAATGGTCGGCCATTGGACGCAGCTAAATCTGTCTAGGAATGTGGTCATAGTGGAGGAGACAATAAAACAAATCGTCCATGGCCCTCTGGTCGGCGATGGGGGCGCTAGGTTTCGGCGAAAACACACCCCCGCCAACTCCAATGGGCGACGGTTCCTCATTGTTGCCATAGTAGTAGGGGAAATTGGTAAGGATTACACCAGTCTCCGCCGTCTTTCCGGCTAAGTCATTCCAGCGTGCATTCAGGCCGTCCCGTACTTCATCTACCCACGGAAAAGTTCCCGCTGGAATTGGGGAGTACCCCGGTACACCTGAAGGAACTCTCATATTCCAGTTGCCGTCGATAAAAATTAGCGATGGTGTGCCGTCCGTTGGCACCTGCTTTACCGCAGTCTCATATAGCCCAAAGATGTCTGCCTTGAGGTTCGATTCTGGCGAGACCTGCCCCTTGAAATGCAGCGCACCGCTCCTGAGGCGGCTCTTTGTTTCCACTGCAATCCTAGCCCCGGTTACCTTGTGTGTTGCTATGAACTCACAACGCCTTCCTGTCTTCGTAATTTCATCCAGCCACTCAATATCAAAACCCGCACGGGCAAACACCGCAGCCACCAGAATCTCGTACCGGGCTCCCTGAAAATCACGTCGCGTTTTCAGGCGTTCAATGAGCCGGTCTGGAAGCTTGTGATGGATTTGCAGCCAGTATAGGTCGTATCCCAAGTGCATGTATGCTTCGACGGGGCCCGTAAAGATGTATCCGCCGTCCACCGTGTTGGGTGGCCTATCGACCAGAGCAAATAGAGATGACCGCCACCGCACAATCACGTTCTGGTCGTCAGGTGAAAGCTGACTCTGCTCCTTGAACCAATCGCTACCTAACGTAGCCAATACGAGTTTGTCGAGGAACTCATGGAATGTCTGCTCTTGCGGTGCATCCCAAAGCGTGTTCCACACGATTCGGAGTCGCTTGTCGCCCATTACCATACTGGAAAGCGTTTCAGTACGTGTTCCCTCAACACGACGCAGGACCCCACTCCGCTGCATAGCGTTCCCAAGTGCATCGGGCCCTTTGTGTTCGCAGCACTCCCCGTAACTCTTCCCACGAAGCCCACACGGGCACAGCTTGTTGGAATCCAGTTTCACAGGTTCGTTCCATTGATAGTCAAACATCACCGGACTCCGGCCCGCCGCTGGTGAACCACGAGTTGGTCCGGGCGACCGAGGAACACTTCGGAGGGCAGGTACCGGCGCATCTCGCCGCACAGGCGGCACTCAACGGTGATGGACTGAAAAGGGAATTCCTTGACGCCGGATGGAACGTCGCGGCGGCATTGCTTGCAGGTCACCTCGAAGGTTTTGCGGCCTGCGGGCGTTGGGAACATGGAAACATTATAGGCGAATAAGAGGCGAATATTCGCTCAGCCGGTCGCAAGCCGCTAACCCATTGAAAAAATGAGTTGAAAACAAGGCTTTGCGCCGGGTCGGTTTAGTGCGAACTTAGTGAAATGCGGAAATATTTCGGCAAAAAGCGAGGTCGAAAAAGTGTATGGTCAAAATACCTAACTTTATGATTCAACTATAGTTCAACTACAGTTCAGCGTTAGCGAGGCAAAAACGCAGTTTTGTCCCCCAGAGAGACCAATGGCTGGATTTTGTGGGATTTGGTTGCTTGTAACTTGCTGAAATTATTGATTTTAAAAGATTTAACTTGACTTCTGGTGCCGAAGAAGGGACTCGAACCCCCACACCCTTGCGAGTACGTGGACCTGAACCACGCGCGTCTGCCAATTCCGCCACTTCGGCACGGGAGACTTGTCTGACTCGGTGAGCCAGACGGGCAGCATCTCTGAGTCTCGCAAATGTGGCAAAGCGTGTCAAATCTGCTTACAGCGCAGCGCAAACCACTGTCAGCGGCGTTTCAAAGCTTCCAATTCGTCGAGGGTGCGCGGCCAATCGGACCCCAATAGACGCGAGAGACTGCGGTCGGCAAGCACCTTGCCTCCGGTCTGGCAGCGCGCACAGTAGTTGGTTTCGTTGTCAGCGTAACGGATGCGCTGCACTTTCTCCCCGCAGCGCGGACAAGGTTGATTGAATCGCCCGTGCACGGCCATCTCGGGGCGAAAGGCTGTGACCTTCTCTGGGAATTTCTTTTTGGCTTCGGACAGGAGCCGATCTGTCCACTCTGTAAGAGTTGTTCGCGTCGCATTGAAGAGGCGCTCCCATTCGTCGGGCTTGAGTTTGTGCGTGAGCGCGATGGGCGAAAGCCGTGCGGCGTGCAGGATTTCGTCGGAATATGCATTGCCGACGCCGCTGATGAGGCGCGGATCGGTGAGAGCCCGCTTAAGAGTGCGGTTCTCCAGCGTGAGTGCAGCGCGGAAACCGTCGATATCGGTGGAGAAGATTTCTACTCCACCTGGATCGAGGTTATGCAGGCCGTCCTCGCCCCGGACAACGTAGAGCGAGGCGCGGCGTTTGGAGCCGGCTTCTGTCAACAGGAGCGTTCCGTTCGGAAAGTCGAGGGCGAGAAGCCCATTGCGCCCGGCGAGCTTGGCTTGCGGAGGCTTCCAATGCAGACGCCCGGCAATCATCAGATGGAGGACTAGCCAAAGGTCGCCCTCAACTCCGATTGCAATACGTTTTCCGATGCGGCGCAACGATTCGACCTTGTGACCTTCGACGCTTGCCAGTGGAGGATTGACCGTGCGCAGCAAAAAGACGCTGGCAATGCGGACATGTTCGAGCGGCTGGCCCAGGATGCGCGTCTCAAGCGCGGCGATGTAGGCGGAGATGTCGGGCAGTTCCGGCATTGCATTCAGATTGCAAGCTTCGATCCCTTTGTTGCAAGAACGTTCTTGGGCCGAGTCAACTGAAGACCGTGTTGTCGATCAGCCGTGTAGCTCCGAACCACGCCGCTACAGCAAAAAGACTACCGGGAACAGCGCTCGCGACGGGTTCCAGAGTCGCCCAGTCAACCAGTTCGATGTAGTCGACGCGGACGGATGGCTCAGCGTCGAAAACCGCGCGAGCGGCCTCAAGCAGCGCCGTTGCGCTCCGCTCACCGTGAGCAACCAGGTCCTCGGCACTCCGCACGGCGCGGCTAAGCGTGAGGGCTTGCGCACGCTCCCCCGCACTGAGATAGACATTCCGCGAACTGAGGGCCAGGCCGTCATGCTCGCGGACAATAGGGCAGACGACGATCTCGGTCCCGATGCGCAGGTCGGCCACCATGCGGCGCAGCACGGCCACTTGTGCCGCATCCTTCTGGCCAAAGAAGGCGCGAACTGGCTCTGCGGCAATGAGCAGCTTGGCAACAACCGTGGCCACGCCACGAAAATGTCCAGGACGGGACTTGCCGTCCAAGCGTTCGCTCAAACCCTCGACTTCAACGAACGTCGCGGCGCCATCGGGATAGAGCTCTTCCACATAAGGAGCGAAGATGATGTGCGCACCTTCAGCCTGGGCCAGTGCGCAGTCAGCATCGAAAGTGCGCGGGTAGCGGGCGAAGTCCTCGTTCGGTCCGAATTGCGTAGGGTTGACAAAGATGCTGACAGCCACCCGACCGCATGAATCGGCTGCCGCTCGAATCAACGATGCATGACCCGCGTGCAATGCGCCCATGGTGGGGACGAGGCCAATCGACCGCCCCGCCTTCCGACTTGCGCGCGACCACTGCCGCAATCCATCTGCAGTGCGAAGAATCTCCATTTGCGCCCGGCTCAACTCTCCCAGTCTTGCAGAGCATCCTGATTCACAATTGCGTTCTCATCGTCGGGTTCGCTCTTGAAGTTGCGCCGTGTCGCGTCAGGCAGATGATAGCTTTCCGCGTCAGAAGGAAAAGCCCGATGCTCCACATCTTCGCGATAGTGCTCGACAGCTTCGCGGATCAATGCAGCCGCATCACCGTAGCGCCGCACGAATTTCGCCGGCGGCCCAAAGGTCAGATTGAGGAGATCGTGAAAGACGAGGATTTGTCCGTCGCAATCGGGACCAGCGCCAATACCAATCGTGGGAATCGCGAGTTCCGCGGTGATTGCAGCGGCAGCTTCACGCGGAATGCCTTCAAGAACCAGCGCACCCGCACCAGCCTTGGCGAGCGCACGGGCATCCGCTTGGAGGCGCAGCATATCTTCGGATGTACGCGCCTGAACGCGATACCCGCCCATCCGGTGAACACTCTGCGGCGTCAGCCCAAGATGGCCGACGACAGGAATTTCAGATGACGTAAGGGCGCGCACCAGTTCGACACGCGGGCCCTCAATTTTCACCGCCTCCGCACCAGCTTCTTTCACAAAGCGCACAGCGTTGGTAACGCCCTCAGCGACCGTCCCGTGATAGCTCCCAAAGGGCATGTCGGCCACCACCAGAGCGCGGCGAACCGCGCGACGAACCGCGCGCGTGTGATGCAGAATCTCGTCCACGGTGACAGACAGCGTGTTTTCGTGGCCCAGCACCACCATGGCCAGCGAGTCGCCGACCAGCACCAAATCAATTCCCGCTTCATCCACGAGCCGCGACATGGCATAGTCATACGCGGTAAGCGCGGAGATGGGCTTGCCCTGGCGCTTCATCTCGGCCAGCGCGGGCATCGTAACCTTTGTGATGGGAGAACCGGAGGAAGACGCTCCGCCGGTGGGGAAGCTGGTAAGGCTCATGATTGTCTCCAGTGCCGCTCCGTTCAACCACCCCGACGACTAAGACCTATCGTCGGGGACCCCGGTGTACTCTGGATGCGACCCGAACAAGAGCGAGTATACGCCTTCTGGCTACGGCAATCGCAACCGCGGCATCCATGTTGCAAACCGCGACTCTGTTCCTCTCAAATTGGATGCCGGATTTAAGGGAGCGCTTGCGAATCCCAACTGGCGCGCCTCACACTGGTACTAACAATGCTTTCTCCATTGGCTACCGGAATTTGCGTGGGACTCGGCACAGTTGGCGCGGTTGGGCTCGCCATGGGCGGCTCCGCCTACGCCGCAATGTGGCCCGGCTCGCAAATCTTCGGACGAACGCTCACCGCGCCGCCTCGGTCGGACGAGCTGGCGCTGACATTCGATGACGGTCCAAATCCAGCTTGGACGCCACGGCTGCTCGATCTTCTTGCCTCCCACGGTGTGCACGCAACCTTCTTCATCGTTGGCCGTTTCGCGCAAGCTGAACCCGCACTTGTTCAGCGCATCGCTGAGGAGGGTCACCTGATCGGCAATCATTCCTGGAGCCACCCAAACCTCGCGCGCACTCCGGCCAACCGCGTCGTCGAGGAGCTCGAGCAGACGAGTCACAAGCTGGAGCAGTTAGTCGGCAAGTCGGTACAGTATTTCCGGCCGCCCTATGGCGCGCGTCGGCCTTTCGTTCTGTGCACGGCGCGAGACCTGGGCATGATGCCCGTGACTTGGAACGCCATGACAAACGACTGGGTCGAACCATCCGCGGATCGGATCGCAGAGCAGCTTAAGGCGAAGATCGAGACCAACAGCCGGCGCGGCTGGGCGAGCAACATTGTTCTTCACGATGGCGGACATCGTGGATTGGGTGCGAATCGCGGACCATCAGTGAATGCCGCGGCGCAACTGCTCACGAGTTACGAAGCCACACGAAGATTTGTCACACTCGACGCGTGGGCACAGCCAACTAAGTGACCTTCACCGCCGCGAACGCGACTCGCGCCGCATCGATGGTCGCGCGGATTTCCGAATCCCCGTGCGCGTTACCAAGAAATGCAGCCTCGAACTGCGACGGCGGCAGCCAGATTCCCTGCTCCAACAGGGCGCGATGAAAACGACCAAACGCAGCCGTATCGGACCGAGCGGCCTCCTCGTAGTTGGTCACTGTGCCCGACTGGAAAAACCACGTCCACATGGAGCCCACACGATTGAGAGTGAGCGGGACCTGGGCCTTGGCAGCTTCTTGCGCAACGCCCTCGGCCACCGCTCGAGCGGTGGCTTCAAGACGTGGATAGATTTCCGCCGCGTGCTCCTGCAAATAACCTAGCGTCGCAATGCCCGCAGCCATCGCGAGCGGATTGCCGCTGAGCGTACCCGCCTGATACACGGGCCCAAGTGGTGCGAGCAGATCCATAAATCTTCGTTTCCCGCCGAAGACACCCACAGGTAAGCCACCCCCGACAATCTTTCCTAGCGTGACCAGATCGGCGTCGATGCCGTAGAGCTCGAGCGCCCCACCCAGCGCGACGCGAAAACCCGTCATCACCTCGTCGACAATCAGCAGCGCACCTTCACGCTCGGTAATCTCGCGCAGACCCGCAAGATATTCCGGCGCCGGCGGAATGCAGCCAGCGTTGCCGACCACAGGCTCCAGAATCACCGCAGCTATCTTACCCTCATGCGCATCGAACGCCGCATCCACCGCGGCCAGATCGTTATACGGTAGCGCATGCGTCAGTCGCGCAATCTCCTCCGGAACGCCGGCCGAACCTGGAATCCCGAAAGTCGCCACACCCGATCCTGCCTTCACCAGCAGCCCATCGGCATGCCCGTGATAGCAGCCTTCAAATTTGATAACGATCTTGCGCCCAGTTGCCGCGCGGGCCAGGCGAATCGCCGACATCGTAGCCTCCGTGCCGGAGCTCACAAAGCGCAGCTTCTCAATCGCCGGATAGCAGGCCACGATGCGCTCGGCGAGATCGGCCTCGGCGGCCGTCGACGCGCCAAAACTGGCGGAGTTGCGCGCAGCCCGCTCGATAGCCTCGACCACCGGCGCAAAGGCGTGGCCCAGAATCATCGGCCCCCACGAACCGAAGTAGTCGATGTAGCGGTTCCCATCGGCATCGATGAGCCAGGCGCCCTCGCCGCGCTCGACAAATGGCGGAGCGCCACCAACCGCGCGAAAAGCACGGACCGGCGAGTTGACGCCGCCAGGAAAGAATCGCTCGGCGCGCTCTTGTAATGCATGGGAACGAATACGGGCAGGCGTTGGTACGTTAGAACTCATCGCCCGTTCAGTATAGAAGCCGCCGCACAACAGGACGGATGCACTGACCCTGTTCGAAACGCCTGCGCATCTCTTATCGCTTGGGAATAGCGACAGTATCGCGACGGCGCGCGTTCCGGATTAAGGAGAAGTTCATGCAAATCGAGAAGCCCATCAGGAACCCGCAGAACGCGTCCACCATATCCAATTGGATTCCATGGGCCGGGTGAATGAAATAGGGCAGTCCAATTCCAAAAGCCAGCGCGAGATTAGCAGTCCCCATCAGGATGCGATCTCTCCGACTCCGTTGACGCAAGGGAATGCACATTGCGTGTCTCCTCTAAATTCAGTCTTTGATTTTCAGTCCTTGACCCGAAACCAAATCATCATCGAGAGCTTGATCGCTACAAACGTGAGTGCGATCGAAAGCAGATCCCAGCTCCACACATGACTCCAGAAAAAGCGGTACTCAAATAGAACCACGGCCAGACACGCGGCAACAATGCCGGCGAAGCTGCTGGAGCGTCGCCGATGCTCCAGAAAACGTTCGTCCACAAACGCGCCGAGGATGGGAACTCTGCTCAGAATCGGATGGCTCATATTTCGCTCTCCAGTCGAAAGATTTCGTCCGTGGAACACCCAAAAACCCGCGCGAAGTGCAGAGCAAGCGGCAGGCTGGGTACATAGCGATCGCGCTCAATGGAGTTAATGCTCTGCCGCGAGACGCCAGTCGCCTTTGCAAGCTCTTCCTGGGTCCATCCCCGGGCCGAGCGAAGCTCCTTGACACGATTGCTGATGCGTAGGTCCATGTAAAGCTAACTTTCCAATTCAAAATAACGGGATTGCAAGATAATGTCAAGCAAGCTTTCCATAAAACAACGAAATATCCTCAGATATGAACAAGCCGAAGTGCAGTGCCGCGCCTTTACCACCCTCCAAATCCTGCTAAAATCGACCTTTCCGCAGAAAGCCACACCGTGCCCGACGAATCCAAAGCAAAATCCGTTACATACGCCGACGCCGGCGTGGACATCGCCAGCGGTGACCGCGCCAAGGATCGCATTAAGTACTTGGCGCAAAAGACCTTTAACCGCAACGTCCTGGGTGGAATCGGCGGCTTTGGCGCGCTTTTCCGGCTCGATCTCCAGCGCTGGAAGAACCCCATCCTGGTGAGCTCCGCCGACGGCGTAGGCACCAAGCTGAGGGTTGCTTTCGAACTGGGCTTGCACCAGATGGTGGGCGTGGATCTCGTCAACCACTGCGTGAACGATATTGCCGTGCAGGGCGCAACGCCGCTCTTCTTCCTCGATTACCTGGCCAGCGCCAAAACCGATCCCGAAGTGACCGAAAGCGTGGTCACGGGCCTCGCCGACGCCTGCAAGGCGAACGGCTGCGCCCTCATCGGCGGCGAGACCGCGCAGATGCCGGGCTTTTACTCCGATGGCGAATACGATCTGGCCGGCTTCATTGTTGGCGCGGTCGATCGCGACAAGATGGTGACGGGCCTGGGTATCAAGCCGGGCGACGTGCTCATCGGCTTGCCTTCGACCGGCCTGCACACCAACGGATACTCGCTGGCGCGCAAACTGATGTTTGAGGTGGCTGGCTACAAAACCACCCAATATGTCACAGCGATCAAAGAGAAAGCCGGCACAGCGCTGATGAAGACCCACCGCAGCTATTTACACGTGATTCAAAAGCTGGTTGCAGCCGCGATGACGACGGGCATGGCGCACATCACGGGAGGCGGCATCACGGAAAATCTTCCGCGCATACTTCCCAAGGGAACGGCAGCGCAGATCGAGCTGGGTTCGTGGCCCGTCCTGCCGATCTTCGATCACCTACGCGACCTCGGCCAGGTATCGCAGGAAGAGATGATGCGCACTTTCAATATGGGAATCGGCCTGATCGCGGCAATTCCAGCCGACAAATTCACACGCGCGAAGAATCTCTTGGATCGTGCGGAAGAGAAGTTTTACGTCATTGGCCGAGTGGTGAAGGGTGATCGCCGGGTGCATTACACGTGACACCGGAAGACGAAGAATCGAAGGCGTCTAAAGATGCTCCATCTCTGAGAACCGAAGTCCGTCCGCCCGTCCGATTGGGAGTATTGCTTTCCGGCCGCGGGTCAAACTTCATGGCCATCGCACAATCGATTCGCGACGGGCAACTCAAAGGCGTCGAGATCGCAGTTGTGATTTCGAATGTGGCCGAAGCTGCCGGCATCTCCGAAGCACAGCAATTGGGTCTGCCACACGCAGTGCTCGTGTCCAAAGACAGAGCGCGGGCGGAGCACGACGCAGATGTTGTTCGGTGCCTGCTCGAACATCGCGTAGACCTTGTTTGTCTCGCAGGCTACATGCGTCTGCTCTCGCCGGAGTTTATTACCGCCTTTCCCACCCGCATTCTCAATATTCATCCGTCGCTGCTGCCTGCGTTTCCTGGCCTCGATGCGCAGCAGCAGGCCTTTGACTACGGCGTGAAGTGGGCAGGCTGCACCGTCCATTTTGTCGATGAGCACCTGGATCATGGGACCATCGTTTTGCAACGCGCGATTCCGGTGCTGGACGACGACGATGCGCATTCGCTGGCCGAGCGCATTCTTGCCGAGGAGCACATCGCCTATAGCGAAGCGATCGCCAGAGTGGTCGGCGGCGCATGGGAGATTCGCGGGCGACGATACGTGAAGCGCTAACGGCCATCGAGTCCTGACCACGCATCGGTCGCGATCATGCGGAGATCCTCTGTCAAGCAATAGATGATTCAGAGCCGGTTCATTCGCTTGATTCTCGAATACTTTCGTTCCCTCACCGAATTGCCGAAAATATAGCTCCGACCACCTAAGCTAAAGGAATAGCCAGACAAGCAGAAACAGCATGTACGTTGTCGCGAAAATGCGCAGCGCCGCAGGCGACTGCTCGCCTGTGCGGCGGTTCTTTCGGAACGAGATCGCGCAACCACGCCCTATCGCCTGGAGGAACTGCCGAGAAAACAAGTCCGCGGTCAGCGCACGCAAGCGCCAGGCCGCTGATGGAAGGAAGAGGATCAATCGCGATGGCCAATATTCTGGTAAATATCGAAAAAGGCATTGAAATCGGAGCCGAGGACGCACTCAAATGGCTTTCCGGCGCAAACAAAGCAATGCAGGCAACGCCTGCTGTGGTGGCGGCACTCGCCACGCTGGTGGGAGCAGTAGAAAAGCCCTTGTCGGAGCTCGCCGGCGCAGCCGCCAATCCGCTCAACATTCCGCTCGACCTGCAAACGGTCACGGATCTGAAAGCCGTCTGGCCCCAACTCGAGGGATTTCTCAAAACACTCGGCGTCAAGTTCTGAGCCGGCAAACAAGAAATGGGCCGCACTGATAAGGGCGGCCCGCTTTAAGCTTCAATTGCTGCACGCGATCAGGTAGTCGCCGCTTGCGCCTCTCCCAGAATCAGCTTCAGCATCATCTGGCGACGTCCGCGCAGAATCGTGACGCTGATGGTGTCGCCAGCCTGATGCTTCTCAAGCACAGAAGCAATGTCCTGAGGATCGGTGACCTCGTGGCCATCGATCCCCACAATCAGATCGCCACCCAGCAGGATCTCCGTATTGCCCACGTACGCTCGTTCATTGCCGCCGTGCAAGCCTGCCCTCTCCGCCGCGCCACCCGGAATGACCTTCTGGATTAACACTCCGTATTCTGCGGCGAGCCCCATCTGCTGCGCAAGATCCGGCCCAATCGCATACGACACGATGCCAAGCGAGGGCCTCTTCACACGGCCAAAATGCGTCAGATCCGAGAGCACAGCCTTGGCCGTATTGACGGGAATAGCAAAGCCGATGCCCGTGTTTTGATCCGCGCCATTCTGAGCAATCATGGTATTGATGCCAATCACCTCGCCATGCGAATTCAACAGCGGTCCGCCGGAGTTGCCCGGATTGATGGCCGCATCCGTCTGAATCGCGTCCTCAATATGCGCGCCTCCCGAGCCGCCCAGCGTACGGATGGCGCTGATGATGCCGCGCGTCATGGTGCCGCCAAGCCCGAAGGGATTCCCGATGGCGTAGACCTTCTGCCCCACAGCGAGTTGACTTGAGTCCGCAAGCGTCACGGGTTCGAGGCTCGGCGCATCGATCTGCAGCAGCGCCAAGTCGTGCACCTTGTCGGTGCCGATCACTTTGGCCGTGTAATGATGCTTGTTGCTGAGCTGCACATCGATGCCCCGATTGGCGCCCTCAATGACGTGGAAATTGGTCAGCACGTGACCCGTCCGGTCGAGAATGAATCCGGACCCTTGGCCCTCCTGCGGAACCGCTCCATAAAAGAAATTGAAGACAACTTGCCGCGAGGTGATATTGACGACTGAGGGCACCACGCGCTTATAGACTGCAATATTGTTCTGCTCCTCGGCGTCGTAGGCAGGCGCAGCATCGGCCTCCGTCAGCTGCAGCGGAGAGTCCGCGGTACGCAGGCTGCGGACAAGCGGAAGATCGCGCAAATGCGAAGGCAAATGGGAGGTCAGGTACCAGAACCCGCCCACGAATAGAGCAATCAGAACCAAGTGACGCAGTTTCATCTTCGCGAACCCGAAAACCTTTCCTTACAGATACGGCCGCAGCTCTGCATAGTTCCCTTGGGGAGGAAATGCGGCTATTGCTTCTTATTCTAGAGAACCGCGCCGGGAAAGTTTGTTGTTCTCGGCGACCAGCCATCGCCATAATCCTTCAACCTGCGCGCGGAGAACCTGTTTATCTCCATTATTCTCCAAAAGATAGTCCGCACGGGTCGCCTTGATCGCGTCGGAAATTTGGTAGGCCAACCGGGAGCGCGCATCGGCTTCGGCAGCCACCCGTTGATCGTCAGGAAGGCCGAGCCGATCCACGTAGCGCCGGATCTTCAGTTCATCCGGCGCCGTGACCAGAACAACTCGATCGATGCGACGTCGCCAGTCGGCCAGGACTCCGTCCGTTTCTCCACGCGAGCAGGCGTCGCGTTCCACTTCAAAAATGAGTGCCGAGATCACAACGGCTATCGCGTCTGGGTCGCGCGCAAAAACTTCGTTCATCCACTGACGCTGCTGTTCAATCACCGCGGGATGCACAATCGCATTCAGCTCCTGCAGCCGTCCGCCACGAAACGCGAACTCGGCAAGGCGAGCGCGGTCCAACCTGCCGTCCGTAGCAACGACTTCAGGTCCGAAGACACGAACGATCTCCGCAAAAACCGCCTGACCTGGCTCCATCAGTGCGCGCCCCAGCTCGTCGGCCTCAATGACTTGAGCGCCCAGCTCGCGCAGATAGGTTCCCACAGTGCTTTTGCCGCTGCCCAAGCCGCCGGTAAGGCCGACCCTCAGCATCAATCCAGCCCTCGGCGCATTTTGGCAGCACGTACGGTGTTGGACATCAGCATGGCGATCGTCAGCGGACCCACGCCGCCCGGCACCGGAGTATAAGCGCCCGCTCGCTCGAATGCCTTGGGATGCACGTCCCCCACAATGGTTGAGCCCCGCTTGGCAAACGCTGCTTCTCGTTTCGCATCGCCGGCAAAGAAGCGATCGAATTCTTCTCGCGTGGTCAGCCGGTTGATGCCCACATCGATCAATGTCGCGCCAGCCTTGACCATTTCCGGCTCAATGAATCCAGGCCGTCCGATGGCGGCGACAAGAATGTCCGCTTCGCGCGTAACGGCGCCAAGGTCGCGCGTCTTGGAATGACAGATCGTAACCGTCGCATTCTGATGTAGCAGAAGCATGGCTACTGGTTTGCCTACGATGTCGCTGCGCCCCACCACAACCGCGTGCTGGCCGCTGATGGGAAGATTGCTGCGTTTGAGAATTTCAATTACACCTGCCGGCGTGCAGGGTGCGAGTGCCGGCCTGCCAGCCTGCAATCGGCCCGCATTCACGGGATGAAATCCATCCACGTCTTTACTAGGCGAAACAGCATCGAGAAGAGCTTTGGTGTCGACCTGCTTCGGCAACGGCAATTGAATCAAAATGCCGTCGATGTCGTCGCGGTCGTTTAGAGCGGCGACTATATCGAGCATCTCCTCAGTCGTGACGGTGTCGGGCGGCGTGATCAGTTCGCTAAAGAGGCCCAGCTCCGCGCAAGTCTGCACTTTGCTGCGTACGTAGATTTCTGAAGCAGGCACGTGGCCGACCAGCACCGCGGCTAGGCCAGGTCGAATCCCTTGTGCGGCAAGCGCACGAACCTCCTCCGTAACTTCCTGCTTGATCGCCGCGGCGATTGTCGCGCCATCGAGGACTCTCGGCATCGTTCTCTCCAAACTCCCATCCTATCGCTTTGGAGCCAGACGAAGTGGCGAAGCAGCATTGATGACGTACTCTTTACAGGATGCTCCGGATCAACAACCCAAAGAGACTCTGATTCCGCATGGATTGGATGATCGTCAGGTCTTGCTAGACCGCCGCTGACTGCCGAAGGTGCACCTGCATCGGGAGACTTGCGATGGCTGCTTCATAAACATCGAGCAGACGTGCGTAGTTTGCCTCGGCGGTATATTTGCGCTCGAATTCAGAGCGCGCGCGAAGACGCATCGTTTGCAGCTCGCCCGAATGAGAGAACGCCCAGCTGACCGCGTTGCCGAGTTCATCCGGATTTCCGGGCGAAACGAGCAACCCTGTGCGCCCATCGGAGACGGATTCTGCCAGGCCGCCAATCCGCGACGCGATGATGGAAAGACCCGCCGNNCCCGCCGCAAAACCCGCCGCAACCACAAGCGGAAAGCCCTCGTACCATGTGGAAGGGACAATCAAAATGCTGGCTTTTGCCATCGCACGCGAGACTTCTTCCTTGCTGCGCAGGCCAAGCCATTCAATCTCTCGGATCGTTGCCGCCGCATTGGCCACGGCAGGAGCATGAGGACCGTCGCCAATAATCTTGAGCTTCGGTTTGACGGAAAGCCGACTCCAAGCCGCAAGCAAAGTGCCGACTCCCTTCTCCTCAACCAATCGGCCAACGAAGAGCGCGAAGTTTCCCCGGCCCGAGCCAATGCCGCGATCGGAGTCGACGAAATTTGGCTTGATGGCTATCTTGTCCGCTGGCAGCCCGCCCGCAATAAATCGGTCTCGAGCAAATTCCGAAAGAGCAATGAAGTGGGAAACAGAATGACGCCACGTCCCGAGAGCCCGATGGATCGACAACATAGTGGCGACGGCGGCGCTTGCGGCTCGGCTCTTTCGATAGCAGCCATGCAGGATCGACGGCCAGGGAATCGACTTTCCCAAACATTCCTCGCAAACTTTCTCCCTTCCGCTGAACGTCGCAGCCGGGCAAAGCAGGCGGAAGTTATGGAGTGTTTGAACGACCGGAACGCCCGCACGAAGACAGGCGCGATGAATCGATGGCGAAAGGCGCGGAAAAAAATTGTGAATGTGTACGAGGTCAGGTCGAAAGCAGCGAATGCGTTCGCCCATTTTCCGCGCGTGCTCGAACGAATAGACACTCTGAAAGCCTGTCACGAGCGCATCCATCCGGCTCACAATCGAATCGTTGTTCTCTTCCCAAACCTCGACCTCGTGGCCCATCCGCAACAGCAGACGACTTTCCGCCTGTACAACCGAGTCTTCTCCGCCCGTCTGCTGGTATCGGTTGTGAACAAAGAGGATTCTCATCTTGCTCGCGCCTGAAGCTGATCACATCCAGGAAATCTCTCAGGATTCTTTTGGCGAACTTCCTGAAGCACCCCTCGAAGAAATTCGACTCGCTGCGCTGCTAGCTCCTCCGCACTATAGACATCCCGCGCGCGCTTCCACAGGCGGTGCTGACAGTCGATATAAATGTGTGGATCGCAGGCGAGGCGTTCCAAAGTGCGCGCGAGGCCTCGAAAATCATCCTCTTCAAAGAGGAGATCTTCCGAACCGATCACCTCCGGAATCGCTCCCGTCCTGCTTCCGACCGTCACCGTGGCTTCAGCCATTGCTTCCGTCAGCACGAGTCCGAATTGCTCCTGCCATGCATCGGTTCGGCGAGACGGAAGGACCAGCACGTCGCTCGATCGCAATAGACTTTGCACTGCATCCGCCGATAATTGCCCGCAAAAAGACACACGGTTCTGAATGCCGAGTTGTTGTGCGACGGCATGTAGCTTTGTGAGCTCGGGACCTTGACCGGCGATTGTGCATGAGACTGATACACCGCGACGACGCAGATCGGCAACCCCACGAAGCAGGCAGTCGACGCCTTTGCAGGGCAAAAGGCGGCCGATAAAACATACTTTTAAGACACTCCGGTTTCTTCTTCCGTAGATCGGATTGATACAAGCGCTTACGCCCATCTGCGGGATCACCGCAGTCGCTCCGCGAAACCCCAAATCACGGTGGACTTGCATTGCCTGATCGCTGCCGGCGATCACACCATTTGCCGTGGCGAGAACATACCGGCTGAGGACCTGCCGTGGCATGGCTAGCGACCGGCTGACATTCTCCCAAACGAACATCACAAGCGGAATCGATCGCCCTGCGGCGGCAAAGGCAACCTGAGCCGCCCCGAGCGCGTACACCTCCTGCTCATGGAGAATGACGTCGGGACGCGCTTGATCGAGGGCCTTGGCCAGAGCTCGTGGATGATAAAGAAATGTGCCCTGGCGGGAGCCGAATCGCACCGGAACAGGAATGCTGTGAGCTGTGGGCGAGGTCGTCCAGGCGCATAGTTCTCCTTTGTACATTTCCGGATGGATCAGGGTCACCTCAAAGCCCGGCTGCTTCGCGATCGCTTCAAGCGCGGAAAGATAACGTTCATTCTGGTATGCGTGAGAAATCACCACAAGGTTCATTGGCCGCAGCCTTTCCCGGCCAACCACGCCGCTTGTTCATCCTGCTTCCGATCCATGCGCGATGGAAACTGCGCCACACACCCGTATTCGAGAAGGTTTGTTCGGGAATCGTGGTCGCATAATCGCTGCTCAAGGAGTTGAACAAGGCACTCCGGCAGCGGGTCACCGAAGTCCATCGGCGCACCCAGGAAGCTGAGTGGGAAACGCCCGCCGACAGATCGAGAAGCGGCGGCTTTACGAACGAATTGTTTGCTGAGAGCTGATGGCGATGCCTTTTTCTTTTGAGCCTCCTCATCGCCCCACAACGTGTAGAGGCCGTCGCTCAACGTAAGCTGCGGTTCGTACCAGACATAAGGACCGTCCGAGAGAAAACTCGCAGCCATGCTATAAGACGAGACCGAACAAACGCGAAGGTCGGCTTGCGCCATTAACAAAAGATCGCTGCACTCCGTAAGTCCGGCCTGCGCGAACTGCGTGGGATTGAAGCGCCGGATCGCTTCTTCGCAATCCGGATTCTTGTGATCGGTGAAGAACCAGAACTGAACCCTTTCCCGAAATCTCTCCTTTAGCACTTTGCAAATCCATAAATACCAGTCGCCTGGAATCTGCGGGAGTATCGAATAGCACCTGCGCATCTTCAAGGCCAAACGAGTTCATTCCATTCCCCTTCCATCGAGGAGCGNNGTCGCACGTCAATCTACGAGGCCATCTAATCTTCGGTTTTTCTTTTTTCTGCTTTCCGTAAAACGCAGATTGCAAAAGCAACTTCTATCTTGTTCGGCATCTCAAGCACCGAACTTGTAGTGCCAACCTTATTTTCGTCCGACCACGCAAGTGCCACGACAGATGGGGCATCTCTGAATTCTGCCAAAGACAAACCGACTCCCGCGCAACTCCAATGCGAGATGGCGTTGCTTGGGCCATCGATGATTTCTTGCTTCTGTACTGTCTTATATCGAGACACTCTACAACTTCAGTGCGCTCCGTCATGCCACTTTGTGATTTCCATCCGAATCGGGAAGATTCGTTGAAGGGATTCGCACGCAACTCGAGCTGCGGTACTTGGGATTGAGCAGGAAGCAAAGGGCGGCTTTACCGTGCGCGCACTACGGACGTGCCGTGACTCTACCTGACCGCAGGCTCGAGCTGGGATCGGGCGGCCTCGTAGGTCAAGCGAATGCCTTCAGCCAGATCCGTGCTCGCTTTCCATCCGAGGGCATGAATGCGGCTCACATCGAGCAGCTTCTGCGGTGTGCCATCCGGGCGCGTCGTATCGAAGACGATCTCGCAATCGAATTCGAGAACCTGAGCCACCAACTCTGCCAATTCGCGAACGGTAAGGTCCTCGCCCATTCCGATGTTGATGAGGGGAGCCTCATTGCGGTTGAGCAGGCGGCTGAATGCAGGTTCAGGCAGGTTCAGCAGATGGATGCATGCATCGGCGAGATCGTCGCTGTAGAGGAATTCGCGCCGGGGCTTACCTGTACCCCACACCACCAGCCGATGCTCGCCGGCTCGCCTTGCCTCAATCGCCTTGCGCATGAGCGCCGGCAGAACATGCGACACCTTCGGATCGAAGTTATCTCCGGGCCCATAAAGATTGGTGGGCATGGCCGCGAGAAAGCGGGTTCCGTATTGCCGGTTATAGGACCAGCACATCTCCACTCCCGCAATCTTTGCCAGTGCATAAGGGCGATTGGTCGGCTCAAGCGGGCCCGTGAGTAAATACTCCTCCTTGATTGGCTGGGGAGCGAGCTTTGGATAAATGCAGCTCGATCCGAGAAAGAGTAACCGCTCGACACCGCTGCGGTAGCTCGCATCGATCACATTGGTTTGGATCTCAAGGTTGTCGCGGATGAAGTCCGCGGGATACGTATCGTTGGCGAGAATGCCGCCTACTCTCGCCGCCGCAAGAAAGACATATTCCGGATTCTCCCGGTTGAAAAATGCCCGCACCGCCTGGCGGTCGGCGAGATCAAGCTCGTCGTGCATCCGGAGCAACAGATTCGAATAGCCGCGTTGTTCCAGGCCGCGGCAAAGCGCCGATCCCACCAGCCCACGATGCCCCGCAACGAAGATGCGGCTTTGCTTCTCCATTCGTAATGACCCTTTTCTTCACTTAGAGCTCATGAAAGTTGAAGACCGAATAGCCATGCTTCCGCACCAGGGCGTCCCGCTCCGCAACCTTGAGATCCTCTTCCGTCATTTCCTTCACCAGGTCGTGGAAGGTGACGCGCGGTTGCCAGCCAAGTTCCCGTCTGGCCTTGCTCGCGTCACCCAAAAGACTATTCACCTCGGTGGGACGGTAGTAGCGTGGGTCCACCGCCACGATCGCATTGCCTTTGGCGCCCAGTCCTCTTTCGTCGGCGCCGTCGCCCTCCCAGTCGATCTTGATGTCGAGAAAGCTGGCCGTCAGATTTACAAAATCGCGCACGCTATGCTGCTCGCCCGTGGCAATTACATAGTCCTTCGGTTCCTCTTGCTGCAGCATCAGCCATTGCATCTCGACATAGTCGCGCGCATGACCCCAGTCGCGTAGCGCGTCCAGGTTGCCGAGATACAAAGTCTCCTGAAGGCCGGCCTTGATGCGGCTCAGCGCGCGTGTAATTTTGCGCGACACAAAGGTCTCGCCTCGTTTCGGAGACTCATGATTGAAGAGGATCCCGTTGCAGGCAAAGATACCGTATGCTTCGCGGTAGTTCACCGTAATCCAATACGCGTAAAGCTTCGCCACCGCATAGGGCGAACGGGGATAAAACGGTGTAGTCTCCTTCTGCGGAGCTTCGCGCACCAGGCCGTAGAGCTCTGAAGTCGACGCCTGATAAAAACGAGTTATCTTTTCGAGGCCTGCAATTCGGATCGCCTCAAGCAGGCGCAAGGTCCCCAGCGCATCGGCATCGGCCGTGTATTCCGGCTGCTCGAATGAAACTTTAACGTGACTTTGGGCCGCGAGGTTATAGATCTCGTCGGGTTTAACTTCCTGCACAATCCGGATGAGGCTGCTGGCATCGGTCAAATCACCGTAGTGCAGCACAAAGTGGCGCCCGATCTCATGCGGGTCTTCGTAGATATGGTCGATGCGATTGGTGTTGAACAGAGAAGCACGCCGTTTGATGCCGTGCACTTCGTAGCCCTTCGACAGCAACAACTCGGCGAGATAGGCCCCGTCTTGTCCCGTGACGCCCGTGATGAGAGCCTTCTTCATTCTCTTCTGCTCCCTCAACCCAACGAATCGACCTCGACAGAAACGTCAGCGTTCGTTCTGGCTCAAGCGGGAACCTCAACACACGATTTGAAGTATTCCAGGCTGAGCTTCAGTCCGGTCTCGAGATCGATCTTGGGCTCCCAGCCAAACAGCCTGCGCGCCTTGCTGATGTCCGGCTGTCTTTGGATCGGATCATCCTGCGGAAGAGGACAATAGACGATCTCGCTCTTCGCGCCAGTGACGCGCAACACCGCCTTGGCACATTCGAGAATGGTCCATTCAATCGGATTCCCTACATTCACGGGCGTGTGCTCGTTGGATCGCGAAAGTCCAAGAATTCCCTCGATTTCGTCGGTCACATAGCAAAAACTGCGCGTTTGCGCTCCCTCGCCATACACCGTGAGGTTCTCGGCCTTCAGTGCCTGGATCATGAAGTTCGAAATGACGCGGCCATCGTCCTTTTTGAGACGCGGTCCGTAAGTATTGAAGATGCGCACCAAGCGCGTATCGACTGAATGATAGCGGTTATAGGCCATCACGAGGGCCTCTGAGAAGCGCTTCGCTTCGTCATAAACCGACCGTATGCCGATGGGATTCACGTTGCCCCAATACTCCTCGGTCTGCGGATGCACCGACGGATCGCCGTAGCACTCGGACGTGGAAGCATGGAGAAATTTTGCTCCGTACTTGTGCGCGATATCAAGCGCATTCTTTGTTCCCGCCGATCCCACCATCAACGTCTCAATCCCGAGGCGGTAATAATCTACGGGGCTCGCAGGCGATGCAAAGTTGAAGACATAGTCGACCCGCTTCGGATCAAATGCCGCCGATACGTCGGCCTTCAAAAACTCAAACTTGGGCTCATGGCCAAGATGCTTCAGGTTTCGCAAGGATCCCGTACAGAGATTATCGGCACCGACGACCGAGTGCCCTTCAGCGAGGAGTGCGTCGGTTAAGTGAGATCCAAGAAAACCGGCTGCACCGGTTACGAGCACACGCATCAATCAAACGCCCTTTCCAACGAGCCTCGCGATACGGTTAGCCAGCGAGAGAAAGCTCGATGTCCTTTATCTTTATTCTGGTCCACGAATCTTGGCTCTTCGCTAATTCTATAGGGTTACCGAAATCCGCCTCGCGCTCCTCTCGGATGTCGCAAATGCCGACTCGGGGTCCCGCTGACTACGCTCTTCCCCTTTTCCTCGGCTCGTGAAACACGGTGATCGGATCGACGGGCTGCGACAATCCTGGCCGTCCCACGCTGAGATAAGTAAACCCATGCTCGGTCATTGTGGCCGGATCATACAGGTTGCGCCCGTCAATCACAATTGGATAGCGCAGCGTGTAATGCAGCTTCGCCAGGTCGAGTTCCG
Organism: Acidobacteriaceae bacterium; assembly: GCA_003140785.1. GTDB lineage: Bacteria > Acidobacteriota > Terriglobia > Terriglobales > Acidobacteriaceae > Telmatobacter. Next base: position 20,658 of record PLKY01000209.1, read on the forward strand.
CAAACTCGCTCCAGTCGTTCAGAATCAGCAGCGCATCGGCATCCTGTGCGGCCGCATACGGGCTGTCAACATAACGCATCTTCGCCCCAGGCGGAATCGTCTCTTTGGTGCGGGCTTCGGCGGCTGGGTCGTACGCGCTGACGATGCATCCTTCACTCAGAAGCTTCTGGACAATTTCAATAGCGGGGGACTCGCGAATATCGTCGGTCCCCCCTTTGAACGCCAGGCCAAGAACCCCGATCTTCTTACCGCGGAAGGTCCACAGCGCCGACCGTACCTTCTGAAAGAAGCGAAGGATTTGCTCCTCGTTGATCTTCTCCACTTCATGCAGGAGGCCGAAATCGACGCCAACCAGCTCAGCCACGTTCCGGAATGCAGCCACGTCCTTCGGGAAGCAGGAACCGCCGTAACCCACGCCCGCGCGCAAGAACTTGTTGCCGATGCGGCTATCCAGACCAATGCCTTTGGCCACTTCTTCCACGTCCGCACCCGCCGCCTCGCAGATGTTGGCCACAACATTGATGAATGAAATTTTGGTGGCGAGAAATGCATTCGATGCATGCTTGATAATTTCCGCAGCCTTGGTCGAAGTCAGCAGCAGCGGAGGAAGCTCATTCTCTCCGCGCGGTCCAGGGATCCGGTTGTCGCCACGGTAGTATTCCCCTGAAGTCAATGGCTCATAGATCCGCTTCAACAATGCGGAAGCGCGATCGGTCGCCGCACCCACCACGATGCGATCCGGATGCAGGAAGTCAACCACAGCCGTCCCTTCGCGCAGGAACTCCGGATTCGAAGCCACATCGAAGAGATCCTTCGGCACGCCATTGCGCTCGATCACCCGGCGAATCCACTCGTTGGTATACACCGGAACCGTGCTCTTCTCGACGATCACCTTATAAGAGTCGATCGAACGCGCAATCTCGCTGGCCACTGCATCCACAAACGACAGATCGGCGCTGCCCGTGCGGCTCTGAGGGGTTCCCACCGCAATGAAAATAGCCTGTGCAGTTTGCGCTGCTGTCCGCAGATCGGTAGTGAACTCGAGTCTGCCGCCACGGTGCTGGTTCAGCAGTTCAGGCAGATAGTCCTCGTGGATAGGAATTCCGCCAGTCTGAAGCGTACGTACCTTGGCTTCGTCGTTGTCTACGCAGATCACGCTATGCCCAATCTCTGCAAAGCACGCGGAGGCCACAAGACCGACGTAGCCGGAACCGACCACAGCGATCGTCACGGGTTCATTCAAATGATTCTTCACGTACGCTCCCAAAAACTAGCTAAATTAGGATCAAGCGACTTTCTGCCTCGCATTTAGTGCAGAATCAATCGCAGTCCGCCGACAATCCTATCCCAAGATAACCGAGTATGTGCGTAAACGAGCAATAAACTCATCCCTCTTTCGTGGCATCCACACAACCCGCTTGAGCGTTCCGCACTGAAACGACCATCCAGCCCGTCCTCAACTAGAGTAACTATCTCCTCTGCAATCGTTTATGGGAATGATTGCGTCTTCCATGTCTTTCGTACCTTCCAAGCTCGATGTCCCTGTAAGGCCCGCAACGGCTTGTTTTCCCCGCTCCAGAACCGATCAAACCCCGTGGTAACCTCAAAAATAGGCCATTTTCGATGTCAGCCGCATTCCCAACCTCTGTGCGCGTCTATATGGACGCCAACGCGACCACACCTCTTCTGCCAGAGGTAGTCGAGGCTATGCGCCCCTATTGGATGGAGCACTTCGGCAACGCCTCCTCGATCCATCTCCACGGCCAGCAAGCCCGTACCGCTATCGACCGCGCCCGCGAGACCATGGCCGAGTTCTTCAACTGTCATGACGCCGAAGTGGTATTCAACTCCGGCGGCACCGAAGGAGACAATACCGCCCTCATCGGCCTTCTGCATCCCGGCGATCACTTCATCACCACGTCGATTGAGCACTCCGCCATCCTGGAAGGTGCGAAGCGGCTCGCGCAGCACGGCGTGGAGACGACTTTTGTTGCCCCGCAGCCGAGCGGCCTCGTCGACCCGACGGACATTCTGCGCGCCGTCCGGCCCCAGACCCGTCTGATCAGCGTGATGCTGGCGAACAACGAGACCGGCGTACTGCAGCCAGTCGAGGAAATCGGCAGGATCGCCGCCGACACGGGAATTTTCTTCCACATCGACGCAGTCCAGGGCGCCGGCAAGATAAAGATCGATGTGCGCAAAATTGGCTGCCATCTGCTCTCCATCAGCGCACACAAGATGCACGGCCCCAAAGGCGTCGGAGCCATGTTCGTCCGCCGCGGCACGCCCGTTGAATCGCTTCTCGTAGGCGGAAGCCACGAGCGCCGCCGCCGCGCGGGCACAGAAAACGTAGCCGGCATCGTCGGCCTAGCCAAGGCAGCCGAGCTAGCCATGCACTCGCTCGCCGATGGCTCAATCGATCGTCTGGCGAAACTCCGCGATCGTCTCGAGACCGAAATCCTCCGCATCCCCGGCACAGGCCTCAACGGCGCGCAACTTCCACAAAATCCGGGTGCCCCAGGTCCAGCGTTTGGGATTTGGGAATCCACCGAGCTCGTTCCCCGTGTGGCCAACACCACAAACATCTGGTTTGACAATCTAGAAGGCGAAGCCCTCGTCATCGCACTCGACCTCAAGGGAGTCGCCATCTCCGGCGGCTCAGCCTGCCACTCGGGAGCAACCGAGCCAAGCCACGTTCTCATGGCCATGGGCCTCGACAAGACCCGCGCCCGCGCCAGCCTCCGCTTCAGCCTGCTCAAAACCGCCACCGACGCCGACGTGGACCACGTCCTCCGCGTCCTCCCCGCAGCGGTCGAGCACCTGCGCGCCGTCTCGCCCTTAGCCACTGGCACACTCGCCTAGTCAGGCAAATCTCCAAGCCACTTCAAAAAACTTGCGCGCATTCGAATCGCGGCCGCCTCCGCGCCGTCCGCAAAACTCTCCTCACTTTTCGACAACCGGCGTCCAGCCGCCAAGCACAAAGGCAGGCTTGCTGTAGTTCCCGATCGTCTCCGCATCCTGCGGCAGTGTGAGTTGTTTTGAGGCCGCCGCGCGTTGCGTCATATCCATGGGCCGAGCGTCGAGGTCGGTGCTGTTGAACTCCCATAGGTGCAGATGCGCGGTGTCGGCCTCGATCGGTCCCCACCCCTCGGGTGCAAGACCTTTCATGCGGCAGTTGATCAGGACAGCCTCGGCGTACGGATAGTTGAGGCCGTGGTTCATGGGCAGGCGGGCAAGCACCGGCGTTGAGAGAGCGCGTGTCTCCATCATCGAACTCGGAGCGGACGCCGTCGTCTGCCGCGCCGCAGCAGGCCGCTCGCGCGCGATAAAAGTACAGTCGACAAAAACATTCCCGTGGTTTGCTTCCGTGTTGCGGATCCACATGAACGGCCCGATCGACTGAATCTCGCAGTGGTCGAAAAACGCCGGCCCCACGCCGAGAATCGTGTCGCCGTCTCCAATAATGCGGCTCTCGGTGAGGTAGACCGAACCGCGCAGGTTGATCGCATCGCCGGAGCCTTTGATATTCATGTGGCTCACGATATTCCTCTCGCCGAAAATCAGAAGTCCTTCGGCCTGGCCGTACGCGGAATTGCTCACCGAGAAGTTCTCGAGCGCAATGTCGGTTGAGTCGTACACAGAGAATGCGCAGCGGCGATTCGGCCCCGGCTGTGGCGGATTGAATGCACTGTTATTGGCGTAACCCACCTGTACCTTTGCGCGGTCCTCACCGCGAATCGTGAGATTCGACTTGTTATGGAAGAAGACAATCTCCTCGTACGTCCCGTTCTTAATAAATATGGTCACGCGATGCGAAGGATGAACGGGAACAAAGTCGACGGCCCCCTGCACAGTGCTGAAGTCGCCGCTGCCATCGGCAGCCACAACCACGCGCGCAGCGTCCGCCGGCGGCCCAGCCTTCTTCGTCCGGAAGGTCCACGCCTGATTTGTCGTGAAGCCCGCGAAGCCGCCCTCGGCGCGATGCAGAACCCCGGCATCGATCTGCACGATGTATCTGTGGCCATACCGTAAAACATGATGATGCGGATAGATGGTTGCCACATTCCCGTGAACGATCGCGGGATAAAAGTGGAAGTTCTCGAGGCCCCCGATAGTGGCGAGTTGGTAGTTGTGTAGGTCCGCGGGCGTCATGCGAACCGCCGGCGTTGTGGTTGTCGGCGAAGTCGGGATGGAGTCAGGCAGCGGGATTCCCGACCCGGCCGGCGCAGTCACGCGGCGCGAGGGATCGGGGCCGGCAGGAATGCTCATGTCCAGCGTGTCGACCAGCTGATGGCCCGCAGCANNCGTAGATCCGGATCTGGCCGGAATTGCCGATTGTCGGCGCGCTCAAGAATCGGACGACGAGATGCGTATCGGGATTGATGCCGACCGCATGATTCGCCGGATACACGGTGACGCCGCCGCCTTGCGCCACTCCAAACCCGGCAGACAAAAGCGCAAACAAAGCAACGACAGGGGAAAGACGGAGCGCAGGGCGCAGCATCACAGAGAGCCTCCCGAAGCTATTCTTCCGGCCACAAAAATACTAGACCAGTGCTCGCATCATGCGAAGACGCTGCATCCGTACTGCGGCGCGCACCAGCTGAAATCATCTTCGCGTCTTTGCGTTCTTCACTGTTCGATTCTGAACGCAGGATTTTGATTTCGGACAGGAGAAACTGCTCACTGCCCCGCAAAACCCTTGTTTTGAGGCTCGCGTCGGGCACGGAACGGCGAACGGCGTGCTCTCACGAATGCGACGAGCGGTAACAGAATTTCTGTTCACACCTGGCCACGGGGAGAGTGTCAATGCTNNGCGGACCTGCGTGACGCGTTACGGCAATTGCGGAAGGCGCCGGGATTTACGGCGACGGTTGTGATCACTTTGGCTCTGGGCATCGGAGCGACTACAGCTATCTTCACGCTGGTGCACCAGGTGATGCTGAAGTCGCTGCCGGTGGCGAAACCTGAGGAACTGTGGCGGATCGGGGACAAGATCCGCTGCTGCAACTGGGGCGGATACGTGCAGGGCGACGACGGCGACTTTGCGCTGTTCTCGTGGGAGGCGTACAAGAACTTCCGCGAGCATACGCCGGAGTTCGCGGACTTGGCGGCGCTGCAGGCCGGCAATGCGCCGCTGGGCGTGCGGCGCGCCGGATCGCAGGCGCCGGTGGACACGCGCAACGGGCAATTCGTGTCGGGGAATTTTTTTCGCACCCTGGGCGTGCAGCCGTGGATGGGCCGGCTGATGACCGACGCCGACGATCGAGTGGGCGCGCCGCTCGTTGCCGTTATGAGCTACCGCGTATGGGAGAGCAAGTACGGCTCGGACCCTTCCGTAGTCGGCGGGAATTTCCAGATCAATGGGCACGCGTTCACCGTCATCGGAGTCACTCCGCCGGAGTTTTATGGCGCGAAACTCGCCGGCTGGGGCATGCCGGACTTCTGGGTGCCGATCACCTCCGAGCTGGTTCTTGCCACGGATGTAGCGCGGCCCAAGCGAGCCAACGAAAACTATCTCGACCTGCTGGGCAGAGTGCGGCCGGGCGTCAATCCGCAGGCGCTGGAGGCGAAGCTGCGCGTGGAGTTCCACAACTGGCTGGCCAGCCACGTGGCGGACATGGAGCCGGGCGAGAAACAAACCTGGCAGCAGCAGACGCTGCATTTGGTCTCCGGCGGAGCGGGCGTTGCAGCGATGCGGGACGAATACCAGGATGGACTCAAGCTGCTGCTGATTTCCGCCGGATGCGTGCTGCTGGTTGCTTGCGGCAATCTGGCGAACCTGATGCTGGCGCGCGGATTGAAAAGCCGAACGCAGATCTCAGTGCGCGTGGCGCTGGGGGCTTCGCGGCTCAGGCTGATGCGCCGGGCGCTGGTGGAGAGCGTGCTGCTGGCGGTGATCGGCGGCGCATTTGGAATCGGCGTAGCGTACGGTGGAACGCGGCTGATTCTCTATCTGGCCTTCCAGATTGGAGGGCCGAACAACTATGTTCCGGTCAGTCCGGAGCCGTCTTTGCCGGTGCTGCTGTTTGCGCTCGGCGTTTCGATTCTGACGGGGATGATCTTCGGAACGGCGCCGGCGTGGATGACTTCGCACGCCGATCCAGTGGAAGCGCTGCGCGGAGCGAACCGCTCGGTGGGCGGAAGCCGCTCGTGGGCCCAGAAATCGCTGGTGATTGCACAGGCGGCGATGTCGCTGGTGTTGCTGTCGGCTGCGGCATTGCTGGCGCAGAGCCTGCGCAACCTGGAACATCAGGATTTCGGGTTCGAGACGCGGGGACGTTATATCGCGTGGATCAATCCGACCCTCGGCAACGACAAGCCCGAGCAGATGGAGCAAAAGTTCCGGCAAATCGACGACAGCCTGAAACAAATTCCTGGAGTCCGGATGGTTTCCCCCGCGCTTTATGCCCCGATGACTGGCGATAGCTGGAACAACGGAGTCCGTATTCAGGGCAGGCCCGAACCGGGCCCCAAAGAAGACACGAGCTCAGGGTTTGTGCGGGTAATGCCGGGGTTCTTCGAGACCATCGGCGCCAAGATCGTGATGGGCCGGCCGTTCACCGAGGACGATACGGCGGCGACGCCCAATGCTGCGGTGGTCAACGAGGCCTTCGTGAGGCGGTTTTTTAAAGGCCAGAACCCGATCGGACAGCATTTCGGTCCAGGTCGGCTCCGATACGCCTCTACCTTTGAGATTGTTGGCGTGATCAAAGACATCCGGTATATGAC
>PLKY01000035.1 GCA_003140785.1 Acidobacteriaceae bacterium
CAGCAATGTTGGGTCTACCCCATAATCCAAGGTTGTCGTAAGTTAACTCCAATCTTCGGCAGTCCGGTAACGCGGCGAAGGTGAGCGTGGCCCTCGACGTCTGCCGGCGCGAGCGGCTCCTCAATAAATATGGCTGGAATGGCTGAAAGGCCTGCAATCGACGAATTGCTTCATCGAGCCCAAAGCTCTGATTGGCCAGAATGCATATTGGCGAAACCCAGCCACTGAGAGTGAAAGACATGATCAGAGTGGAGTCTCTGGGGGCTGAACCCCAGCGGTTGTGAAGATACCCGTACGGCTGCGGGTATCTTCATTGCTGAAAAGCAGCTGATCTACCTGCCGATCGTTCATGCCGGATGATCTCGATGCATTTGCAAAATCCAACGCCAAGGTATTGCTGGCTGCGGATCCCGAATGTATTCGCGCCGCCTTCAGGGCTATCGATCAGCAGTACGGATCATTCGACAACTAAGGATGCGATTGAGTAGAGAGCCAAAGCCAGGCAAAAAATCATTCGTCCGTGTAAAGGGCGCCCACGAACGATTTTGGGCTTCGAAAATTGAGTGCCGCCAAGNNTTCAGTAGCGTCTCTGGCCACCACTATTACCAAATCTGAGTTCATCGGCCGCGCGAGTGTCTTTGCGCGCAGCGCAGGATTTTTGACCGCGGCCATGGAAAGTCCCGCGGTCGGCGGTTCAATCTAGTCCCTGACCACCATTCAAAAAACTAATGAAGCCCGGCAATGTATGCAAGTTTCGCATCTCAGCGGCACTCAGCCGGAGCGATGCCGGAGGGTGCGTTTGCACGTCGAACGAAGGTTGGATACTATTTCGAGCGATCGAAAAGGACGCCGATGAATCGCCGTGAATTCTCCGCTTTGCTACCCCTGTTCGCCGCCGCTTCAGCGTTTGATCCCGCCGAAGCGCAAAATGCGCCTTCTCCCACGAACCTGACGAAGCTCGAATCCGGCCAGTATGTGGAAGGTGCGCCGCGCGGGCCGTCTGCCACTGGGCGCACCCAGAGCCGCGTGCTTATAGGTATGTTGCCCGACAATATTCGGCTGGAAGCGCATGTCACAACGCTTGCACCGGGCGCGCCACCGGAACCCATCGAACATCATAAGCACACGGAGATGTGGCTGGTACGGGAGGGTGCAATCTCGCTCATGACCACAGGCGTCACTCGCACGATCAAAGCCGGCGATGTGGGTCTGTGCATCGCCGGCGACGAGCATTCCGTGTCCAATGCAAGCAAGACGGAACCGGCGTCCTATTTTGTGGTTGCAGTTGGGCCCCCGGAATAGGCGCCACAAATGGATCCTTGTTTAACTGACGATTGACTCTTCTCAACTGCGCCCGCGATCAGAATAGGTTCCCAGCCACCTGTTCAGCGGCGGTGTAGATGCGCGCTTTCAGGGCATCGCGCGCGAGGATGGGATCGTCTTTCAGCGTGCTGTTGAGGTCAATGGTAAAGACCTGATTGCGCACGCGGCCAACAGCGCGCTCGCCAAGCTCTCCGCGGCGAAGATCTGCGGCACAATAAACTGCTTCGTTCCCGATGGCGTTGAGTGGCTCGGCTCCGGCTCCGCAAGCCTGGGCCACTGAGGCCATACGAGCATGGGGTTCCGCAGCCAATTCAACCGTGATGGTCAGCGTTCGGACCATGCCGTCGCCCTTTTGCGTAAACACACAGACGGCGGGCTGAGCGCCGGTCGCCGCCGTGAAGGAGCCGACCGCATCGGCTCCGATAAGACCNNGTTATTTGCCGCACGGGCTGTGCTTGGCAAGCCAACTACGCAAAGCGACAAAGCAAGCCCGACGAGCATCCGCACCGACCGCACCGGACGGAGCACACTATTTGCCATTTTGAAGGGCTCCAGCGTCGGTGACCAGATCGGTGTGAATATGCCAGGGGATGCTTTCGGCTGAGATCTCAGGATGCACGCGCAGATAGTTGAGCGAATACGTAGGCGCACCCGGATCGACCTTCTTGTCGATAAACATTGCTTGCTGTTCGGCGGCTTTCTCCGGTTGACCCATGCGACGGTAGAGAATCGATAAGTTGTAATGCGCGGTCAAATCGTCCGGGTCGATTTGTTGCAAAGCCTGGAACTGCTCAAGCGCGGCATGTTCGTCCTTCTGCTGGTAGTAGGTGATGCCAAGTTCGCGGCGCGCATCGCGCGATTGGGGGAACATCTCGACGACCTTGCTGAAGTCTGCGATCTCCTGCTTCGTATTGCCGGCACGGCGCTGCAGGAGGCCGTCGTAATACAGGGCTCGGGCGTTGTTGGGATCGAGAGTAAGTGCCTTTCGAATCGCAGTACGCGCCGATTCGTATTTTTCCCACACAATCTCAGTGAGGCCCACGTTGGTATACCCATCGACATAGTCATGCCGCAGTTTGATCACTTCTGTGAACGCAGCGACGGACTCCGCATACTGGAATTGATCGAGCATCGCAATGCCCAGGTTATTCCAACGCATCCAGTCAGGATTGTCAGCCGGATCCGGCATCTCAGGCTTGTTTTCTCCGATGTTCAGGACGCGCGTGCGCGAAGCGATTTCCACGACTGGATAGGCCGGATGATCGGGACCAAAGATGTTATTGAGATAACTCTGACGCAGGTGCCGATAATTCACTTTTGCGGTAACGGAAACGGCGCCAGTTATGTCGGCCGGCAGCTGGAATTGATAGCGCACTAAGACGGACCGGCCTGCCTGCACACTGTTGTCGTACGCCACAGAATGAATCGTCCAAACCTTGTGGTTATCGACGAATTCACCTTCATCGGTCACCGGGCGATTGGTGAAGCTGTGAGCACGCGGGTCAAGCATGCCGTTGGGCTTGAGGAACCCGCTGTGATAAATCTCCTTTCCGTTCGTATCCTTCACCGTGAACTCGACCCAGGCTTCGTAGAGATCGCGAACCTCGGGAATGAGCGAGTGACCGATGTTTTTGTTCTGGATGACAACATAGGCCGCGACCACATCGTTCGGAGCCAGGCTATAAGAAGCTCCACCGAGGGGAGCGATCAACTTATCCTCGCCAGCCTTCTGAAGACCGAAGATATCGACGTTGAGATAGTTTCCGGCGCGCAGGAACTCAATTGTCTTTTTCAGCTGCTCGTCGAACCCATAGTAAAACGGCACAGCTGTGTTACCGGCCAGCCAGCGATGCGATGCGAAGGTACCATTCTTCGCGCCGTAGTCGGGCAGCGTGATCGGATTGCGTTTCATGTGGCAACCCTGGCAGGGCGTAAAGTCGGCAGTATAGAAAGTCAGCGGATTGAGCTGCGAGAATTTCGACTGCTGCCACTCGTCATAGGCCGTAAATGCACGAATGAATTTATAGTCGTTGAGCGGGGACGGTAAGTTGGCCTTGTGGCAGGCGGCGCAGAACTCCGGCGTATGCAGAAAGTCGTGCATAACGGCTTTGGAGTGCCGCTCGGGATGGCGAAGAATCTCGGCGAAGGAAACCTGTCCGGGGATGCGGTTCCCGTTTTCATCCACAATGACGGACGGCACACCCATTTGCACACTGGCATTGCCGTTGGTTGAGTCGAGGCTGACCACAGAGTGGCAGGTCGTGCAAGTCAGCCCGTCCGAATCGAACTTGGCACGATCGACTTTCGAATCTTCCGTAAGGGCGGCGCCTAAAACGCCAATTGGGTTATGACAGCTGTCGCAGTGGCGCGCGAAGGCGATGCCGCGCGTTTGGTCGCGGATTAGAATGTTGACGCTGGTGCGATAGAAGGGCGTGCGGAATGCATTGGAGTGCAGCGCCTGTCGCCATTGACTGTAGGCTTCCTGATGGCACGTGCCACAGTACTCCGCCGACGGATATGCGCCCGGTTGAAGGAACCCTTCTCCCTGTACTTTGATATTGCCTGGGGTGAAAGGATTCTTTGGGCCATAGTGGAAGTTATATGCCGGGGTCACGGTGGAGTTATACGCCCTCCGGTCGGCCTCCGTGCGCTCTTCTGCGCGAGCCTTTAACTTAGCGAGGGCATCGCGCTGCGCTGGGGTATCTTCCGTAGGTGCGGCTTCCTTGGGTGGCGGCGTATAAGCAGGTGGTGGAGTGAGATCGGCGCCGTTTTGCTGCTGTTGCGCCAGCACGGGCACAGTCAAACATCCCGAATAAGCGATAACCGAAAACATCTTAAATGCGATCTTTCTCATAAAAACTCCCGCCGGCACGTTCTCATTTCGCTGCCGGCGATTCTTGCATTCCCTTGCCCGCAATCAATTTGCTCTTCCTGTTTGCTGAGCGCTCCGCAGCAATGGCGTCATAAACGCTCGGCACCAGCCCCTTACCTTCTTCGATCGCGTAGTAGCGGTCCACCCCCGGCAGCATGTATGTCTCTTTGGCTCCATCGGACCAGCGAATCTCCACCTTCTCCACCGATGTTGCTTGTCCGAGGCCGAAGTGCAGGCGAAAATCGTTCGACGACTCGAAACTTCCTCCGCTCATTACATCGCCCCGCTGCCGCAGCCCTCCAGCAGTCAAATACACCGTGGAGCCAATCGCATCCCGAGGACTTTTCGGACCGCCGATCAGCATGAGTCCCACCCAATGGTTGTGATCGTCGTTCACATTGCGCAACAGGACGGGAGTATGGTCCAGGCAATTGATTACAACATCGATTTTTCCGTCGTTGAACAAGTCGCCAAAAGCCGCGCCGCGCGCGGGAATCACATCGGCCAGCCCGGTCCCCTCGACTGGCGGAATAACTTCGAATTTCTTGCCGTGATCGAGATTATGGAAGAGCACCGGGCGCTCCGCGAACGAGGTCCCCCAGTTATGCTGGTCTACTTGCGGGTACACATGGCCTGAGACGAACATCAAGTCTTTCCAGCCGTCGTTGTCGTAGTCGAAAAACTGGGTACCCCAACTCAAGAATGGGTAGGTGGCCTCGGCGATACCCATCTGCGGCGTGATGTCGACGAAGTTGCCGTCGCCGTCGTTTCGATAGAGCGTTTTGTAATCATCAGAAAAGGTCGTGGTGTAAAGATCCAGTCGCCCATTGTTCGCATAATCGCCCACAGCAAGTCCCATGGAGGCTGTTTCACGCGCATCCTGGTTGAGTGCGAATCCGGAGTAGAAGCTGGCGTCCTGAAAAGTACCGTCGCCCTTGTTCAAGTAGAGATAGTTTGGCGAAGAGTCATCGGCGACCAGTAAGTCGACCTTTCCGTCGTTGTCGATGTCGACAAATGTCGAGGAAAAACCATAGTAGCGCCGCTTGTCGCTGACTCCGGCCTTCTCGCTCACGTCGGTGAATGTGCCATCGCCGTTGTTATGGAAAAGATGATCGGGCTCGCCTTGCAGGCCGCGCGGTCCGCAAAGCGTTTGCGCTCCACGGAACGAACAGTTGGCATAGCCGACAGCTTTCGATCCGGCATACGGAAGGTTGTTCATATCCCAGTGAACATAACCCGGAACGAACAGATCGAGGCGGCCATCGCCGTCGTAATCACCAAAGCTCGGACCTGTGGACCAATTACCGAGAGTTACGCCAGCCTTTTCGGCCACATCCGTGAATGTGCCGTCATGATTGTTGTGATAAAGACGGTTCTTTCCATAATTGGCCACATAGAGATCAGGCCAGCCGTCGTTGTCATAGTCACCCACAGCCACACCAAAGCCCCAGCGGTCATTGGTCACACCGGCCTTCGCAGCTACCTCGGTAAATGTTCCGTCGTGGTTGTTGTGAAAGAGCGCAGCATGGGGCGGTTCTTCCTTGCCGTCGAGAGCGTCCTTCGTTGAGCCGTTCACGATGTAAATGTCGAGCCAGCCGTCATGGTCGTAATCCAGCAGCGCCACGCCTGAGCCAATTGTCTCCAGGATGTAGGGCTTCTGCGGCGTGCCCATTTTGTGGGTCCACGCGGTTAGTCCGGCTTTCTCCGAAATGTCCTGAAAGACAACCGGGCCCGTTTTGACGAATCCGCCCGCGGTAATGGGGCGCTTTTCAGAATCGAGAACCGGAGCAAAGACGCCACCCGTAGCTGAACCGCCTTGCTGCTGCGATGGGTCGCTAGCCGCATTTCCACCATAAAGAGGCGGCTGCGTAGGCTGTTGATTTTGCGCGAGTACCGGCCAGCTATTAGTCGCAATCAAGACGCCGATGAAACCGGCTGATGAGCGTCGTCGCGCCCAGATCCACCAGGAACAGTTCAAGATGACCTCGAGGGTGGGGTTTCCCTTAGTCCAGCATTCTCGTTGGAACAGTGCACGACTGTCCACGACTTTTTGGTTGAGCCGGCACTCATTCTTCAGGTGTATCTGGGTCAATATCAATATGAATGATGGGATAGTTGAAGTTAGGTTAATACTAATTATTGGATCGACGACGATACTTATGTCGTACCCGCCAGATAAATATACTGGCTAACCTTTCTGCTTCTCCTAAGTCGTCCCAAAAGGGCCGCCTTCGAATTGGGACATGAGGCGATGTCGAATGCTTATCCAGCAGCATCCTTCTCTGCAAACACTTCCTGCGCGAGACGAAAGGCGTGATTCGCCGCCGGAACACCGCAATAGACGGCGCAATGCAATAGAGTCTCTTTGATTTCGTCCGGTGTCACGCCGTTGTTGAGCGCGGCACGCAGGTGCATTCGCAATTCATCGGTGTGTTGCAGCGCAACCAACAGAGCGATGGTGATCAGGCTCCGCGTGGGCCTTGGGAGCCCCGGTCTCGACCAAATCTCTCCCCATGCGTAGCGCGTGATCAGGTCCTGAAAGTCGGCATTAAAAGCGGTGGTCGAAGCCACGGCTTTGTCCACGTGTTCAACCCCCAGAACAAGGCGTCGAATCTTCATCCCCGAGTTGAAACGGTCCTTCTCATCCATGATGGCTGCTCCGGTGATGTCAGAAAAGATGCGCCAACAAATTCTCGAATCTAGTGGGAAGCATCGGCGCCTCCAAGAACCCGCTCGATGAATTCCTGGGCACTGCCAAGGTAGTTCTTCGGATCAAGCAGGTGATCCACTTCGGAATCACTCAGATGCTGGCGAATCTCCGGCATTTCCAACAGAACTGCGCGCAAGTGCTTCTTCGACTGGATGGCTTTCTTTGCAGCGCGCTCCATCAACTCGTGAGCTTGCGCACGGCCGACAAATTCTGCAAGAGCGACGCTCACTGCTTCGGTCAAGACCAAGCCGTTGGTGGCCTCCAGATTTGCCTTCATGCGGTCTTGATCCACTTCGAGACCGTCGGCGATCTCGTTCGCGCGCGAAAGCGCCGCTGCAGTGAGACAAAAAATCTCGGGCAATGTCTTCCATTCCGCTTGCCAGCCTCCGAGCCCGCGTTCATGCTCCTGAATCATCGCGTGCAGCAGCGTCGAGACCAGCGCTGGAACGCGCGTTGCGATGGCTAGAATTGCTGCCGACGCGACCGGATTGCGCTTGTGGGGCATGGTGGACGAGCCACCGCGCCCTTCCGCGGCTGGTTCAAAAACTTCGCCGACCGCGGTCTGCATTAACAACGAAACATCCCTCGCCATCTTGCCCAGCGTACCCACAAGCAGGCCAAGACATGTGGCGAGTTCAACGAGGTTGTCGCGTTGTGTATGCCAGGGAAGAAGAGGTTCTGCCAATTCGAGCTTCTGCGCCAAAACAGCAGACACGGCCGTCCCCTTGTCGCCAAGCGCCGCAAGAGTACCGACCGCGCCACCAAACTGGAGAACGATCGCGCGAGTGCCTGCCGCCTCAAGTCGCTCCTGGTGGCGGCGAAGAGCCGCTAGCAATCCCGCAATTTTCAATCCCAACGTGACCGGCGGTCCATCCTGCAGCCAGGTCCGGCCAGAAAGAATTGTCCCGGCGTGCTCGCGGGCCAGCTGCGCAAGGGCTCCTTCGAGCCTTTGCAAATCCGATCGGAGCAGGGCCAATGCATCGCGCATCTGCAGCACCAGCGCCGTGTCGAGTACGTCCTGGCTGGTCGCTCCCAGGTGAACGTAACGCGCCGCCTCTTCATCGCGAAGGCGGACGGCGCCGGTAAGCGCGCGAACAAACGGAATTGCAAGGTTGCCCGCCAACCGTTCCTCTTCAGCGAGCGAAAGCGGATCGACAAACTTTGCATCGAGCAGCGGCTCCATGGCACTTGCTGCGCCGGAACTGGCAATGCCGTTGGCCTCAAGCGAGAACAGCAGTGCCCACTCGAAACGGGTCATGTACTCCATTTGGCGCGAAACGGAAAAGACTTCATCCATTGCCGGCGTGGAAAACTGCGAGCTTAGCGTGGGTGCATGCATGCTATGGAAGCTCTCCTTCTACCATGCGAAGAAGACCGTTTCATTCTCTCCTTGCAAAACAACGTTCCAGTACAGAGTATCTGCCGCACCCGATGTGCCTCGCGCGATCAGAGTAGGTCGGCGATCGTCGGGCAACGACTGCAGCAGCGGATCGGTTGCATTGCCAGGCTCATCTGGAAAATACATTCGCGTGATCAAATGGCGCAGCAGACCGCGGGCAAACACCAGCACTACAAGATGTGGAGCCTGCTTTTGGATGCCGTCGAATGCCACAGCACCCGGCCGGCAAGTGGTGAAACTGAAAGAGCCTTTGTCGTCGGTCGCAATGCGCGCGAATCCTGCAGCGAGGCCGGATGCGTCTGCGCTCCCCGTCGGGTAGTTGCCGAGTGGGTCCGCCTGCCATAGCTCGAGAACGGCGTCAGGCACTGGCTCCCCGTCTCCGTCTATTACTTTGCCGTGCACTGTAACGGGCCTGGCCTCGACCGCAGCCGTCACCGAACAAAGATGGCCGAACCCGATGCTGAAAAATGGGCCCACCGTTTGCGAGCCAGTCGCTACCAGCCTCATTGCTTCACCGCCTCAAACGGGGTGTCGTCCGATCCGCGCAGCACTATGTCGAAACTGAAGGCCAGCGCATAATTCGGCTGAGTCATTGCGATGTCGAATTGTGATACGAGACGATTGCGCGCCTTCTCGTCGGCAATGCTGTTAAAGATCGGATCGAGCGGTTGCAGTGGATCGCCTGGAAAGTACATCTGCGTGACCAGCCGCGAGAGTATGCCCGCGCCGAAGAGTGAGAAATGAATATGAGCCGGGCGCCAGGCATTGGCATGGTTGCCCCACGGATACGCTCCGGGCTTGATGGTCTTGAAACGGTAGCAGCCCTCGTCGTCGGTCATCATTCGGCCGCAGCCGGTGAAATTCGGATCGAGCGGCGCATGATGCTGGTCCACTCGATGACGATAGCGGCCGGCCGCATTGGCCTGCCACACTTCAACCAGTGCGCCGCGCACGGGCCTGCCGTCTTCATCAAGGACACGGCCGTGAACAAGGATGCGCTCGCCGATCGGTTCTTCTCGATGTTGCGCGGTCAGGTCGTTGTCTTGCGGACGAATGATCCCGGGACCGAACACGGGGCCGGTTCGTTCAGAGATTGTGTGCGGCAGCATCACCAGCGGCTGACGCGGAGATCGCACGATGGAAGACACATAAGGCGGATGGTGAAAGTCCGGTTGTGTCCCTGGCAGCGGCAATTGCACAACTGAAGGCTGAGCCATTTCTCTGAACTCCTAAACGCGTTCCATCGCCAATGCAATCCCCTGCCCCACGCCGATGCACATCGTTGCCAGCGCGCGCGATCCACCGAATTTTTCCAATTGGTGTGCCGCCGTCAGAGCGAGTCGCGTCCCGCTCATTCCGAGCGGGTGACCGAGAGCAATGGCGCCGCCCGTGCTGTTCACGTGCTCCGCATCGTCGGCAAGGCCGAGTTGGCGAAGACACGCAAGTGCCTGGCTGGCAAAGGCTTCATTGAGCTGAATCCAATCGAAGTCGCTGATTTTGAGTTTTAGTTTTTCGAGCAGCTTTTGCGTTGCCGGTACTGGGCCTAATCCCATAATGCGCGGCGCAACGCCAGCAGTTGCCATGCCCAGGATGCGCGCTCGTGGCTTCAGACGATGGCGTTTTACAGCCTTTTCCGATGCGAGAATCATAGCCGCCGCGCCATCGTTGATGCCCGAGGCATTGCCGGCAGTCACCGTTCCGCCGGGGAAAAGGGGCTTCAACTTTGCGAGCGATTCCATCGTTACGTCGGGACGCGGGTGCTCGTCTTCAGAAACCGGGACAGTCTCCTGGCTCGTCTTCACTTCAACCGGAACAATTTCTTCGGCGAAAAATCCCTCCGCGGCGGCTTTCGCGGTGCGCATCTGACTTCGATAGGCAAAGGCATCCTGTGCTTCTCGCCCCACTGAAAAATCTCTCGCAACGTTGTTGCCCGTCTCCGGCATGCTGTCCACACCATAGCGCTCCTTCATGGTGGGGTTGATCATTCGCCAGCCGATTGTCGTATCGTGGATTTCGGCGGTTCGTTGAAAAGCCGCTTCAGCCTTGGCCATCACAAAGGGCGCGCGGGACATGGACTCTACGCCGCCCGCGATGGCGAAGTCCGAGGGNNCGCGCGGCAGCGCCGACAGCATCGAGCCCCGAGCCGCACAAGCGATTGACCGTGACGCCTGGGACCGACTCGGGCAAACCAGCCAATAGCAATGCCATGCGCGCTACGTTGCGGTTGTCTTCTCCCGCCTGATTCGCACAACCCATCACTACGTCATCGAGCTGCGCCCAGTCTGCGCTTGAATTGCGTTCGATGAGAGCACGTATCGGAACGGCAGCCAGATCGTCGGCGCGGACACTGGATAAAGCCTTGCCATAACGCCCGATCGGCGTGCGAACCNNCACAGAAAGACTGCGGTCATGCCGCACACTCCGCGCCGCCGTGGGCCACCGCTGAGCGCATTTGTAGATCGCGCAGCACCTCGAGTTCCTGAAGCGTGGGTTCGGCCGTTTCTTCGCAGCGATCGGAAAAGCGGATTGCCCAACCCGATTTTTTTCGAATTATCGCTTGCGTGACACCGGGATGAATGCTGTGAACAGTCAGTTCGTTCGATTCCGGTTCCGGTTGCAGAATGCAGAGATCCGTGATCACAGCCGTTGGACCGCGTCCGGGAATGCCTGCGCGTTGACGCGCATCGCCACCGGATAGGAAACCAGCCGAAGTAATGAAGTCAACTTTCTCGACGAAAGTGCGCTCCGTTTGCTTCACGACAATCAACACTTCTTTGGCGAGGGCGCAGATCTCAGGCGCCCCGCCAGCGCCCGGCAAGCGGACCTTCGGCTTGAGGTAATCCCCGACAACCGTCGTATTAATGTTGGCGAAGCGATCCAGTTGCGCCGCACCCAGGAAGCCTACGTCGACCCGTCCGCCCTGGAGCCAGTACCGAAAAATCTCCGGCGTCGACACAACTGTGTCCGCGGTTTCGGCAAGGTTCCCGTCACCAATGGAAAGCGGCAGGAACGGCGGTTTCGCGCCGATCGGCCCCGATTCGTAGATCAACACTACCTCCGGGGCGTGGGTCAGCCTCGCCAAGTTCGCCGCTGTCGAGGGCAAGCCGATGCCAACGAAGCAAATCTGTTTGTCGCGCAGCATCCGCGCCGCGGAAACAGTCATCATTTCATCGCTTGTATAGGGCAAATCGCTCATGCCGGCGCCGCCTGCTTGCTCGACTCGCCAAGAACTCGCAGGAACTCGGAAAAATCATTCGTATCGAGCACGTGCTCTTTCAACCACGCCCGAAAAACTCCCCGATCACGGGAAATCGCGTCCCAGCGCCGATAAAAGGCATTGTCGCGCTCATAGTATCCATGCGCATACGAAGGCATGGCGCCCCGGGGAACCAGACAAACTGCGTCGACAACCCAATTCGGAAGCACACACGCATTCGGAGAAGCATCCAGCAATTCGACACATTCTTCCACGGTCACAATCGATCGCTTCGCAGCAAGTACCGCCTCTTTTTGCACGCCGAGAATACCCCACAAAAGAACATTGCCCTTGTGGTCAGCCTTCTGTGCATGAATGATCGAAACATCGGGACGGACCGCGGGCGTCGCTGCCAATTCCTCTCCGGTGAATGGACACGTGATGGTGCGGATGTGGCAGCCGACGCGGGGCAAATCCGAGCCCGCATAGCCGCGCAACACAGCGAACGGAAGATTCGCCGCCCCGGCGACGTATGCGTTGGCCAGGTCGCTGTGGCTGCGCTCCTCGAGCTGCAAGGGCTCTGGCCAGCTGTGTTCAACCGCGTCGCGAAAGCGATGAAGCGAGCCGACGCCGGGATTGCCGCCCCACGAAAATGTCAGCTTCNNCCGCGTCCCGGAACCTGTGCAGCGAGCCGACACCCGGGTTGCCGCCCCACGAGAAAACCAGCTTCCGCGCCGTCCCCATCCCGATCATCTGGTCGTAGATCAGATCGGGCGTCATGCGAATCAGTGAGAGATTGCGCCGTCCCTGGCGAATGATTTCGTGTCCCGCGGCGAACGGAATGAGGTGCGTAAATCCCTCGAGAGCGACACAATCGCCGTCGTGCACGATGGAAGAGATTGCTTCGGAGAGAGATAGCCACTGTGCCATGAAGTTTTACGGACCGCCGGACCTGATTCATCAGACCATACGGGCGGACTTCAAGCAAGGTGGGCGGTATTCGCACATATCGAAGTCGCCACCTGCCGAGCCCGGAACAACAGAGAAGTAGGGGCATCGGATTTGGTTTCGAGCTCCACTCAGGCGAGCAGTTGGCCCAAGGCCCGCGCGTTCTCATGCAAAACCGGAAGAAAGCGGTGGATCATTTCGGCGGCTGAGACACGTGCCGCATGTACGCCGATGTTCATCGATGCAACCACACGGCCGTTGCGTGTTTTTACCGGCACGGCAATTGAGCGCAGGCCAAGCTCCAGTTCCTCGTCGATCATGGCAAAGCCTTCGGAGCGGACATTCATAACGATCTCGCGCAGCACTCTCTTATCCGTGGTTGTCTTGGGAGTCAATGCTTTCGCATTCGTCCTTTTGAAACAGAGCGTCAACTGCTCATCCGGCATCGCGGCGAGCAGAATTCGCCCCATGGACGTGCAGTACGCGGGTAGACGGCTCCCAACAGATAAGCCCACCGACATAATCCGCTTCGCCGCCGAACGGGCGATATAGACGATCTCGTCGCCTTCCAAAACGCACAACGAACTCGACTCGTGGAGCGATTCCGTGATCCGCTCCAGCACCGGCTGGGCAAGCGATGGCAAAGAGGACGAGGATAGATAGGAAAACCCAAGCCGCAGCACCCGCGTGGTGAGGCGATAAATCGGACCATGAGATTCGGCATAGCCAAGCACCTGCAACGTCATGAACGATCGCCGGACTGCGGCACGGGAAAGGCCCGTATGGCGCGCGACATCGGCGACGCTGCGGCCTCCCGGGCTCCCTTCAAATGCCTCGATGATGCGAAGCCCTCGAGCGAGGGATAAGATGAAATCCGGGTCACCCTGGAATCGGTCAAAGCCCGCACTGGTTGGAACAATGATGTCCGTCTCTTTGTCGTCGTCGCGCGGGAAGAGTTGGTGCTCCCCGTCCGTTCGTCGCAGCGACCCGACGCCGTCTTGATGCTCTTTTCGCATAGGCGAGCGATTATCGCACACAACTTATGCCGTCGTCGCGGATGAAATACGGAGAGTCTCGCGCATCTGGAAAATGGGGGAACCAGCCTCCGCCTGAGCCAGTAAGCACCGATATCGGACCTCTCTCGATTGCGGCATGCTCACCTGTTCGAACGCCACAGTTTCGGGAGACCTCCCGAAATTCCGTTCACGGGGTCAGAAGCTGGAAACGGGAGCTGCCGCATCCGTTCCTGATCGGAAACCGACGGCGCAACACGGCAAATGTCCCAATGCTGATCGGGAGGATAAGCGCCGACCACAAGAAAATCCTCACTGCTCCCAAGGTTGCAATGGCCCGTCCCAGTCGGCAGCACAGCAACATCTCCGGCGTGCACTGTGATTTCATGCCCGCCTTCCCCGCCGAGCATCAGGCGCCCCTGCCCTCGCACAAAACCCAGGACCTCGTGCGCCGTGGAGTGGTAGTGGTGAAAATCGTAGACGCCATTGCGCCACTGCGGCGGCCAGCCGTTCCGCTCAAAAGCCTGCTCGAAAATCAAGGCTGGATCGGCCCCCGCGGCCTCAAAGGCGCCATGATAGATCACAACCGGGAGGCGCTCGTTGTTGGGCACCCACCGGTTGCATGAGAGTTGAACTACCTCGGGCGCCGAAGCTCTTCTTCCGGCAAATGCAGGACGATCGGAGCGAATTCCCAGAGCAGTAAGCATAGCGGCAAACTGGCGGCGGCTGACAGGGCTCATCACTTCTCCTCAACAAGCCAGATGCGTCGATGCCACGTTTTGATGCATCACACTCGGATCGCTCACCAGAAGCAGCTCCTCCGGAACGCAAAAAAATGAGCATCTCACCGGGCAATCCGGCCATGCGTTAAGAATTGTTAAGCGGCGCGCATTGCCCCTCGTTTGTGCGAGACTTAAAAGCCGTGGGAGCAGACGTGTCAGCAGTCGAGATCGAGATCGGAGAGCGGCAGAAGCACCTGTCGTTGTTGCTTGTGGACGACGATGCAGAGCTGTGCGGAATGATGCGCGAGTTCTTTGCCGAGTCGGGCCACAAGCTTGACACCGCCTACAACGGGCGCGAGGGACTGGCCAGTGCGCTGCGCGGCGGATATGACCTGATGATCCTGGACGTGATGCTGCCGGGGCTGGACGGATTTTCTGTACTCGAGCAGATCAGGCGAAAGAAGAATTTGCCTGTCATTATGTTGACGGCCCGCGTCCAACAGCAGGACCGTATTCTCGGCCTGAATAGCGGTGCGGACGATTATCTGCCCAAGCCATTTGATCCGGATGAACTCCTGGCGCGCATTCGCGCGGTGCTGCGCCGCTCCCAGGGCCCGACCTTGCAGAGTGATGCCACCGTCACCTTCGGCAACATCTCTGTGAACGCGTCGACTCGTGAAGTATGGAGCGCAGGTGCGCCCGTCGACTTGACCGCGATGGAATTTGACCTGCTGGAACTGCTCATACGATCCGCGGGCCAGGTAGTTTCCCGCGATGAGATAACGGCTCTGCTTTTCGAGCGCGAGGCAACACCTTATGATCGCTTCCTTGATGTGCACATCAGCCATCTGCGAAAGAAACTGGAAGGCGGACGAAACCTGATCCGCACCATACGGGGAGTTGGCTATGTTTTTACCGGAACGCCTTAAAACACATCCAACGATATCCCTCTACGTCGGCGTGCTCCTGGCGATGGTGGGTATTCTCTCGTTATCGTTCCTTGCTTTTCATCTGATCGCCGATCGAATGCAACGGATCGAGATCGATCCAACCTTCATCAAGTTCGACGAACTGCAACTGGAGAGTGCTCGCACTGCACTTCAGCATCGTGGACAGCCGGGCCTGAGAGACTACCTGGCAAGCCTCGACCATATCTTCGGCGGATCGCATTATCTGCTCGATGCGAAGGGAGCGGACCTTGTGACGGGCACGAATCGAGCGTGGATGCTTCCCGCACCTCCAGCGGACAAGTTGCGTGTGCGTGCTCATGGACGTTGGACCCTTGCGCATCGATCCGAGGACGCGCAGTACTGGTTCACTGCCGAAGGTCAACTGGGCCCTCCTCATATCTGGACGTTTCTCCCCTATTACTTCCTCGTGATCGGTGTCGCAGGCGTTCTGTGTTGGCTAGCGTCCGTTGGCGTGGTGTCTCCGATTCGGCGCATCGCAGCGACCATTGGACAATTTGGGCAAGGCGATTTGACGGCGCGTGTACACACAAAGCGCACGGACGAGATCGGCCAGTTAGGGCGGTCCTTCAATCAAATGGCTGAGCGCCTCGAGCGCCTGATCGTGAGTGAGCGACGGCTGTTAGGCGACATATCGCACGAATTGCGATCGCCGCTGGCACGATTGAAATTTGCGGTCAAGCTGGCTAGAACTTCGCAGGACAATCAAGCCGCTTTGGATCGAATCGAGCGCGATATCGACCGCATAACATCTCTCGTAGCGGACATTGTCGAGATCACGTTTATTGAAGGCGACCCGGCGGTGCAGGATACGGGAATCGTGCGCGCCGGAGAGATCATCGATGAAGTAGTACGCGATTGTGCGTTGGAAGCGCAGTTTCGCGATTGCAGCATCGATGTCGGCGGAAAGCTCACAGGCGAAGTGCTGGGCAGCCACGAACTGCTGCGACGTGCGATTGAAAATGTGCTGCGCAATGGCATTCGCTATTCACCCAAGCGATCGGCTATTCAGCTTACGGTTGCAGAAAATGAGCGTGAAGCAACGATTACAGTGCGCGATTTTGGGCCCGGCGTTCCCGAAGATGCAGTCACGCGTATCTTCGATCCATTCTTCCGCGTGGAAGATGCGCGAGACACCAACGGAGGCGGGTCGGGCATGGGATTGTCGATTGCGAAACGCGCCGTTCAACTGCATCACGGCACCATCGTTGCCGAAAACGCATCTCCCGGCCTGCGCGTGCGAATTACCATTCCGCTTGCAATGCAGCCAGGCGTTGCATTTGCACAAGTTACTGCTCAAGACTAATCAAGCTCGAAGCCCTTAAGATTTCTTAAGCTTCAAATACTGGACAACCGTGTGTAATCTCCCTAATGCCTCAAGCAACCAATGTTGAGAATTGAGGCATTCGAGGAGACACACATGAAGCGCTTTTTTGGGTTCGCACTCCTAGTTGCATCGCTGTCCGTTCCAGCATTCGCCGCCAAGAATTCACAGAACGTAACCTTTACCGACGCAATAAGGGTTGGATCAACACAGCTTCCTGCCGGCGATTACAAAGTAACTTGGACTGCTAACGGATCAAATGCGCAGGTCACCATTGCGGAAAAGGGCAGAGCTTCCGTGACGGTTCCGGCAAAACTGATTGACGCAAAGAACGGCCACGTTGCGGTGCTCACGAACACTGTAGGCGGCGTCGAAGTTCTGGAAACAATTCAACTCGACAACCTCAGCCTCGTAATCGCTGGTGCAACAGGCTCCGGCGAGTAAGTGCGCAGCGGCTGCGCGAGCAACCGTTCATTTTTGAATTGAGCGCCGGAGGAAAGGAACTTGTCGCCGGCCAATACCGTATTCAATTCCCGTGACTGTAGTCCTTCCTTTTCACCCCCATCCCGCAAGGGATGGGGGTTCTTTTTTTCGTTTGCGGCGTGAATGCAAAGTTCCCTGCAGCGAATCGCCAACACCTCACCAGACGCGGCAGCGCGCCTCATGCACCATCGGCTGGCCGGCTTTGCAACTGAAGGCCTGCTGGAACTCCGGCATGTTTGCCAGAACATTGTTGACGCGAAGCACCGGCATCGAGTGTGGATCGATCTTCACCAGGGTCTGCATCAGTTTAGGACGGAATGTATCGCACCATGAAGTCCCATAAGCGATAAAGAACCGCTGCAGATTGGTGAGACCATGCTCGTCTTTGTCTTCTAACGTCTTGCCTTGTGCCTTCAAATCCGCAGTCACGGCAGACAGCGCGAGGTAGATGCCGCCATTGTCCGCGGTGTCTTCGCCTTGCGTGAGTTTTCCGTTCTGCTTCGCGCCCGGAACGCCTGGGACGTCGACGGTATATTCGTTGGCGACGCAGGCGCCTCGCTCGTCATACGCTTTCGCGTCTTCGGGCGTCCACCAGTCGCGCAGATTTCCCTTCAGGTCGAACTTGCGGCCCTGGTCGTCGAAACCGTGCGTCAATTCGTGACCCACGACTGACCCTTCCGCGCCGTAGTTCACGACATCATCTTCTTTTGAATCGAAGAAAACGGGCTGCAGAATCCCCGCCGGAAAATTGATCGTGTTGGTTTGCGGATCTTCATACGCGTTGACAGTCGGAGGCGTCATATACCACTGCGCGCGATCAAGCGGTTTGCCAATGAATGAGAGCTGGCGCCGCAGCTCGAACTGAGTTGATCTTTCAACATTCACCGGAAAACTATCGCGCGTAATAGTGAGTGTGCTGTAGTCGATCCACTTGTCTGGGTAGCCGATCTTATTGATCACCGCGGCAAGTTTCAGTTCAGCCTCTTTCTTGGTCGCTGGTTGCATCCAGGTTACGGAGTTGATGTCGCGCCCCATTGCGTCTTCGATGTCGTGCACCATCTTTAACGCACGAGCCTTGCTCTCCGGAGGGAAAACCTGTGCAACATAAACCTGCCCGAGCGCCTCACCCACACCGCCGTCGACCGCTGCCGTGCACCGGCGCCAATCCGGCGGTTGCTGCGCCTGGCCCGTGAATACGCGTTCGATCGCGAATTCAGCGTCGCGCCACTCGCTCCCGAGATATGGTGTTGCAGACATCAGTAGATGGGCACGCAGATAAACCTTCCAGGTAGCGAGATCCTCGTCGACAAGCAGCTTGTTCACTGCGCGAAAGAAGTCGGGCGCATACACTTCGTAGAGCGGTACCGCCGGTGCGTCCATGGCGCTCAAATAGCTGTCCCAATCGAAGGCCGGTGTCAGCGCTTTGAGCTGAACGAGCGTATAGCGATTGTTCACTTTGTTCGGATCGCGGCGCGTCACGTTGTCCATCTGCGCCTGCGCAAGGACGGTTTCAACACGCATGAGTGTCGCTGCGTCTCGTGCGGCCTCCCCCTCCCCAGTCCCGCTTTGCTTGAGCAGAGTGGTCAGAAACTCTTTGTACTTTTCGCGAATCGCCTTTGTCCTAGCGTCGTCGCTCAGGTAAAAATCCCTGTTGGGCATACCAAGTCCGCCCTGGTCAACGCCGGCAACAACCCGGCTCACATCGTTGTAATCGGCCAGCGGCCCAAATCCCAGCAACGCCACCGCGGTTTGATTCTCATCTACCTGCCACGCCGCGCCGAAAGAGCTGTGAATCATCGCCAGGGCACCGGCAATTTCGCTCTTGTCACGCAAAGATTCAATGCGCCCCAGCAGCGGCTTGACGGCAGACAGATCATTCGCCTTTGCACTTGCCTGGTTCATGCAGCTTGCATAAAAGTCGCCGATCTTCTGCTCGTTCGATGTGCGCTGCGCGCTGGGGACTTCGTTCTTCTCCAGAATCGACCGCAGGATCTCGCGATTCCACTCCGATAGAATTCCTGCGACTCCCCACATCATCTGGTCGGGCGGAATCGGATTTGCTGTGTTGAGTTTGGAGCACGCGTACTGGTAGAAATTCTCGCAAGGATTGATTGCGGAATCGACGCGTGTCACATCGATATGCTGCAGTTGAATCGGCTGCTGCGCTGTCTGGGCCAGCGCACACCCTGCGGAAATGGCCAACAACAAAACGGTCCAACGAGTTCTCATCAGGTTCTCCAATCTCGGATTGCGACGGGGCCTGCATGCGCCGTGGCGCGGAAAGTCCACATTCCGGCAAGCGTGAGCGCAGCTCATGCGACCCGTAATCCAAAAGCCTAATTCAGCGGTGTGGCATTGCGTAAGTCAAGAGTGACGAAATTCTGTCCGGCTTTGACTTGAAGTGCGTGGCCCCAGACCCCCGGCCGCTTATGTACTGGAATTCCTTCAGCCCGCCTTGACGACCTGTGTGCATGGTGCCGCATTACGGCTCTCTTTGCTTGGAACGCGCGCCGCGCCAATACAGGACGAGGCCGAGCAGAATCGAAGCGATCGTTCCTCCGACCAGCTTCAGTTCGAAGCCCAGTTTATTTGTCGAATCGCCGGGCGGCACGAGCGATACAAAGATGCCAACTAGGACAACGACAAATCCGAGACCGCCCGAGATCCAGACGCCGGGAATGCCACCGGGTACCAGCACGGCATGCGGGTTCTCCTTGCGGTCGCGGCGGTGCGCCAGCTTGATGACGGCCGCGAACATGTAGAGGAATGGAATGAAGTAGAGAATGATGGCGGCGTCAATCAGGAATTGATAGGCGCCGCGCGTCGAATCGTTGATTTGGCTCACGAGCAAAATTGCGCCGGAGACGATTGCCTGCACAAGAATCGAAATGTATGGCGTCTTCCAGCGCGGGTGAATCTTGCCGAAAGCCGCGGGCAGGTAGCGGTCAATCCCCACAACAAATGGCACGCGCGCAATACCGGCAACCGTGCTACCGACACCACCGGCATTGCCAACCGTAACGAGAATCGCCGCGAGCACCCCCAGCAAGCCGATTTTGAGTGCGACCGAGCCGAGGGTGATGGCATGGAAGACGCCGCTTTGCGGGTCGAGATCGGCGGCGGGCACCAGCGCGAGTGTGGCAAATGTGCCGGCGATGTACATAAGAGCGATCAGCGCGCTGGCTCCGTAGGCGGCGCGCGGAAGCGTTCGGCGCGGATCGCGAATCTCTTCGCTCATGGCGGAGACGAGTTCCAGGCCGGTAAACGCAAACGCGATCTGCGACCAGAAATTGACTGTGTCCCAATTCCACGCGGGCATCATGTTGGCGATGGTGAAGTGCGTAGCCGAACCGTGGCGCAGGCAAACCAGAGCGGCAACCGCGCCGAGCATGAGCAACGGCACATACGTTCCCACGCCGCCTGCGTTCTGGAGCCATTTGCCGACGTTGAGCCCGATGATATTGAGCACTACAGCGACCAGCAGCATGGCCAGCGAAACGGTGAGTAGAAACGTGCGATCCTGCGCGAGCACGGCGCCGCGGCCGCCAATGATGTAGGCGCTCATGGAGGCGCTGGCAAGAAGCAAGCCGGGAAAATAGAAGACCGTATAAATCCAGTAGGTCCATCCGGCGATGAAGCCGTGAAAGTCGCCGAAGGCCTCGCGTGACCATACGTAGAGGCCCCCTTCCTCGGGGAAACGCGAGGAAAGCTCATTGATGACCAGTGCGCCGGGCAAGAAGAAGAAGACCGCTGCAAGAATCCAGAGACTGATCGAAGAGGTGCCGTTATGGCCCGCGGCGGCGATCCAACGTGGGCCCAGAACCGTGGCGATGTTGAACAGCAGCACGTCCCAGAAGCCCATGGTCTTGCGCAACTGCGATTTGGAATCGGGCGCGGGACGCGCAACGATGGTCATGGAAATACCTGCGGCTGCGGAAGATGCTTCTTCGCCGAATGAAGATTTTAGAAAGGATATAGGACGCGGAGGAGCCGCGTCTTCGCTGGAGGAGAACTGCAGAAGAGATTGAACGACGGTTTGAGGAAAACGCGCGAAACCCGATCAGGCGCGGTTTCCTGTCCGCGCCTTTTGAGCTGCCTTTTCAACTTTGGGAAGTTGCGGCTTACGCCAGGGCCTGGACTCTCAAGGCGTCTTTGATGTGGGGTTCGATCGAGTTAAGCACTTTGGGATCGATCACGCGCTGCGAACTCTGGGCCGTCTGGGAGTTTCTGCTGTTTATCTCGTAGACGGGCTTTGCGGCCGGGCGGGCTTCGGCGGGCTGATCGGCGGAGCCGACGACCAGTTCCAGTGCTTCCACCGCGGAGCATAGCTGCTCCTGGCGGGCGCGCAGCTGATCAATCAATTCGGCAATCTCACGGAGGTCCGCGCGGGCCATGTCGATTGCGGCGCAATAAACCGGTTGATGCAGCTTATCGTTCATCGAATTCTCCCAAGCGCAGTGTAGGCGGGGGGTAACACCCAAGAGGCATCACACAAACGGGGTAAATGGGCACACTTTCGTAGCATCTTTGGGGCCCTGGCTGAAATCGCAATTGTTCCACGTGGAACAATTGCGGCATCTGTCACAGGTGTTGAGCGGAGTTTGCAGAAAATGGCGGTGACTCAGTTACAGCGCAGTTGCACAGTTTCGAGGGCATGGCTCGGCGGGTACCTCCACGGGTATAGACCGGGCACATCCTGACATTTTGAACCGGGCACATCCCTGACAGATTAGGCCGGATTCGATACTGGACAAGGAGTTGGCCCTCAGCGGAATTGGATCGGGCTCGCGAGCTTGCGGAGGCGCCGGAACAATTTCATTGTGCTGCGGAGCCTGGAAATGATCTGCAAACGGAGGGACATTTGCTGACATTCGCAACCTGGGGAGGCGTCGAAGGCGATGTCGCTGGAGAAGTGGTCGCCTTGGCTGGGAGGCGGGTTCACGGTATACTGAGAATTCGGCAAGCCGACAGGGACGCGCTCTTGTGCGTGCCAGCGGTTCCCGTGCCCGAAGGACTGGGCGGCGCAAGAAGCGCCGGGAACGGCAGAGGCGGCGCGAAATACCAACGAATCTTGGAGTGGGACGATGGCACAAGTATGCGACATTTGCGGCAAAGGGCCGCAGTTCGGAAATAACATTTCGCACGCGCACAATGTGACGCGGCGCCGGTGGAACGTGAATCTGCAGGCGGTGAAGGCTCTTGTGAATGGCGCGCCGAAGCGGATTCGTGTGTGCACGAGCTGCATCAAGGCCGGGAAGATAGCGAAGGCCTGAGAGACAGCCGTCAGGGGTCCGGGATCGGAAGTTGAATCCGACCTCCACATCATTTGTCTTGAAGTAATTCATCCACCAAGAACCCCGTTGCAGGTTGGCGGGGTTTTGCTGTGCGGGAAAAGCCCCGATCTAGGCCGACTTTGAGTGTCGATGCGCTCTCCGAGCGGCCTGCTGAGTCCGGGCGATTCCTGTCTTTATGTCCAGGGCTGTATGAACAATATACGCGGAGCGCGTGAGCTTCGCGGCTCGGGCGCGTTCGTCTATCTCTGAAAGCTGGCTTGCGCGCGCGGTGACATTGAAGCGAACTGTCTTCTCTGGCTCTGCAACCCCCACCAAAAAGGCTACGGCACCCTTCAACGCCGGATCGTTGCGCAGGTCATCGAGTGTGGAGGGCTCTGGAATCTGTCCTCCGTCTTGGCGCACTCCGGCTATGTGGAAGGCGAGCGCTTCGGTCGCCATGCGGCGCGCTTCTTCAAGAGTGGAACCTGCCGTGACGCAACCGGGAAAATCGGGAAAGCTAACCCCGTCGTCTGACTCTCTGTCTTTGTGAAGATAAGCGATGTATTCCATCTGTCCCTACCTGAGCTTGATGCCCGCTAGCTTTTCGATGGAGCGAAGAGGCCCCATCGGGATTTCTTTGCGTTGCGATGGAACCGTGACACGACCCGCTTTGATCGCATGCTTGAACTGCTTGTGGCTCCCGACCTGAGCAACCTCAAACCATCCGTCTGCTTTCAGCTTCTTGATGATTTCCCGGCTGTCCATCCTTCCGCCGCTTTCTTGCACTCACTCAATCGTACACACTACACAAGTCGCGTTTTGGGGCGGATTACTCCGCCTTGGTGAAGGAAAGCGACGCGGAGTTGATGCAATAACGCAGGCCGGTGGGGCGGGGGCCGTCGGGGAAGACGTGGCCAAGATGGCCACCGCAGCGGGCGCAAGTGACCTCGACGCGGCGCATGCCGTAGCTGAGGTCCTCGTGCTCGTGCACGGCCGTGGAGCCGGCGGGAATCATGAAGCTTGGCCATCCGCAGCCCGAGTCGAACTTGGCGCCGGAGAGAAACAGCAACTCGCCGCAGGCTGCGCAGTGGTAGTTGCCGGTCTCGTGGTTTTCAGTCAACAGACCGGTAAACGGACGCTCGGTTCCCTTTTCGCGCAGCACTCGATACTGCTCGGGTGTGAGAGTGGCGCGCCATTCCGCATCGGTGCGGGTGATTTTTTCGGGCGTCTGAGTGGTGTCTTGTACTTCGCTCATGTTGGGCCTCCAAATGCGTAGCAGCGGATGATTGGATGCGCTGGGCCGCGGGGAAGATACAGCGCGCATGGGCCGGGTCAGACTTCGGCAACCAAGTCTATCTCGACCAGAGCGTCTTTGGGGAGGCGGGCGGCTTCAATGGTGGTGCGGGCGGGCGGCGCCGCGCCTTCCGGGGCCAGGTACTTGCCATACACCGCATTCATGGCTGTGAAATCTTCGAAATTCTTGAGATAAACGGTGGCCTTGACGGCCTTCTCGAGGCTGCTGCCTGCTACTTCGAGAATGGCCTTCAGGTTCTCAAGCACGCGTGTCGTTTGCTCGGCGATCCCGCCGGCAACGAGCTGTCCGGTGGCAGGATCCAGCGCAATTTGTCCAGCAGTGAAAAGAAGATTGCCCGTCTGGATGGCCTGAGAATACGGGCCAATGGCGGCGGGAGCGGCAGGTGTTGCGATGACGGTCTTAGGCATGACTCGATTTTAGAGCTGTGCCCCATCCTGGACACATCCGCGACGGCGGACCCATTTAGGATGGGGCACCCGCTTCTGAGGCTAGCGCCAGACTGCGAGCACGCCGCCGATGATCATCAGACCCACAAGCCAGTAGCCGGAGTTGATGGCGAAAAGCTTGAACGGGCGGCCCTCATAGATGCCCTGCGGCAGATTGGGCGCGGCAAAAAAGCCAATCCAGACGATGAATCCGACCAGAGCGCCCCAGCCGAAGGTAGCGGCCTGAGTCCAGATGACGATGTGCGCGAGGATAAAGGCGAGGATCAGATCGCAAATGAACGATGCGATCATGCCGGCGATCATGGAGCTGCCCTTGGTCGCGTCCTTCTTGAGGCCGATGATGGCCATCCAGGGCTTGGCGAAGAGCGCGGGCGAATACCACACGGCGCCAAGAAGCCAGAGAATGACCGCGGAGACGATAATCGCGAGGTGATTCAGATCGTGGAAAATATGGTGCACCGGATTCCCTCCCAGGATACAAAGGTTTGCTGCGAACAGAGCCGCTGCTTGCATCTTGCAGTGGGGGATGCGCACTTGAGGGTCGCGCGGCGACGGGACCAATGTCAAGGATGAATCAAAGGAAGTTGCAATATATTGGGCGTGAAAGTGCAGAATTGCTCATCCCATCCAGCCATCTCATCCAACCGCTCCGGGAGCGGCTCGTATCGGAGCGACAAGATGGGATGGCGGATGAGAATCGCGGCAAATGGCTGAGTATCGTGCCTAAACCAGCTTGGCGTCGAGGGTGATCTCGGTGTTGTTGGCGAAGAGCTTCGAAATCGGGCAGCCGCCCTTGGCGCCGGCCGCCGCCGTGTCAAAGACTTCCTTGGTCGCGCCGGGGACACTGGCGGTGGTGGTCAGTGCGATCTTGGTGATGGAGAATCCATCGCCTACCTTGGCCAGGGTGACGGCCGCGTGGGTTTCAATCTTGGTCGGTGTGAGGCCCGCGCCGCCAAGCTGCGCGCCCAACGCCATGGAGAAGCAGCTCGCGTGGGCTGCCGCGATAAGCTCTTCGGGGGTGGTGCCGCTGGTGGCGCCTTCAAAGCGGGTTGCGAAGGAATAATTCGCGTTGTTCAACACGCCTGTCGCCGTGGAGATGGTGCCCTTGCCTTCCTTCAGTGAACCTGTCCAAACCGCACTTGCCTTGCTTGCCATTTTCCCTCCTTGAGGTTCCGGATTCCGGATGTTGAAGATTTCAGAGATTGTTGTCATCTCCCTGTTCGCTTTGAGGGGAACCCATGGCGCGGCCAGAGAGTTGATGGAATTGAGCCTTGAGAGCATCGAAGGGTGCCGTTTTCTTGAGAAAAACGCCACTTGGCTGTATGCGTTCGGTCTACACCAATTCCGAAATTGCTATANNCGGGCTGCCTACTCTGTAATGGTAATCTCTGACCCATGCTTCCACACAGGCCCCTCGCCCTTGACGGGGATTTTGCGCGCAATTTTTCACAAAGCGGTGCGGCTTGCGACGTCGGAGCTGAACGCCCCATCGAGCATCATTGCCAGGTGTGCCCTTCGTGTTCGCACCGGCTCACCGGGCATCGTTGCAAGCTCGTGTGCACGCAGTGCGGGTATTTTCTTAGCTGCGCGGATTACTACTAACGGGACTACGCGTCCAGCGACACTGCGCATGCGGCGAATGGCGCTTCGCGCACCAGCTCCGCTATTTCGCCTCGCTTGCCTTCCTTGGTGCCTCAAATTCATCACCGGGAAGCCACTCAACCGGCTTCGCCTGTTCAGCTGCGAGCCANNCGCGCCAGCGAGAAGTGATCGCTGCGGTAGTAGTGACCGGCCATGGGCGTCGGATCGGGCAGCAACTGAATATCGAACGCCTTCGCGACGTTTTCGACAGTGGGCCAGAAGTCGATGCGCTCGGCTCCATTCAAGTCAGCCGAGCGGGGCACGCCGATTGGAAGCAGCATGTCGTAGTTGAGATCGAGCGCAATCTGCCGCGCCGGAACCGGCGGATGCATGCCAAGAAATTGCGAGCCGAGGAGACCCTGTTCCTCCGCAGTGACGGCGGCAAAATACATATCGTTGGGCGGCGGCTGAGTAGATTGCGCGAAGGCGCGCGCCATTTCAAGCAGGATTCCGCAGCCTGTGCCGTTGTCCGCAGCGCCGTTGTAGATGTTGTCTCCTTTGGCGTCAGGGTCGATGCCGAGGTGGTCGTAATGCGCGGTGTAGAGGACGGAGTTTCCGCCCGGATTGGCACCGGGAACGCGCGCGACTACGTTCGAGCTGACGTAGCGGCGCACGCGGCTTTCTATATGGCCACGAAGGTTGACCGAAAGTTGAACGGCATGGAATGCCCCGCGCTTGCCGGCTCGGTCGATGGCCTGATCGAGGTCGCCGAGACCGGCCAACGTAAACAGGTGCTGAGCTACGTCGTGCTGGATCCATGCGGCTGCGCGCAAGGTGGCGGCGGGGTCGCCTTGCAGATAGCTCTTCTCGATCGCCTGCGAGTTGCGCACAACCTCCCATCCGTAGCTGGCGAGGTCACGGCGATGAATGATGAGCACGCCGACGGCGCCGCGACGCGCGGCTTCTTCGTACTTGTAGGTCCAACGGCCATAGTAGGTGAGCGCTTTGCCCTTGAAAAACTTCTCGTCGTCGGAAGGCGGCTCGTTCACAATGACCAGCGCAATTTTCCCCTTGAGGTCGACACCGGCGTAGTCATCCCAGTTGTACTCAGGCGCGTGAATCCCGTAGCCAACGAAGACGATGGGAGCGTCGAAGTCGGCCGTGGGCTGTCCGGTCTGATCCTTTACGACGATCTCGGTACCATAGGCAAGATCCACTGGTTGACCGCTCGCGGGCACAAAGGCAAATTTGGTTTTGTCCTCATCCGTGTGGACAGCGAAGAGCGGGACCGGCTGAAAATAGGTGCCGTTGTCACCGGCAGGCTTGAGACCGGCCAGCGCGAACTGGGTGGCAATATATTCGGCGGCCAGCTCGGCGCCACGTGTGCCGGGTCCGCGGCCCTCCAGCAAATCGAGCGAGAGAAATCGCACGTGGGCGCGAATCTTTTCTGGATCGATGGAAGCAGCGGCAGCGCGCGCCGCAGGCGCAAGACCGGGAACGTCCGGAACGGAGGCAGATTCCTGAGTGCGGGCCACAGACGCCGTGGCGAGGATTGCAGTCGCGAGGAAGAAGAGGTGTTTCGAGTGCATTCAAACTCCGTGACGCGGGAATTGAGAAGGGACAAAGATGCTGAATCGGGAAAGATTTTCAGACGCATCGATTTTACGATGCGCATGTGCAGACATTCTTCAACTCGGGTCTTGCGCGGCTTGCAGAGTCAAAATTTCGAGCGGCGCCACCGGCAACAGATGCGCTCTGCTCAGCACCTTGCGTGTGAGGCCAGTGAGCGCCATGCCCGCCGCATTGATGAGCGGAACCCAGCAGCGACGGCCTTCGGTGGTGGTCAGCACGGGAATGTCGTCCTCAAACACGGTGCGAATACGCACGTAGTAGTTGACCTGCATGATGGCGTGACGCACGGTCATGCGCAATTCGGACTCGGGCACGGCGGCCTCGCGAAGAACGGGAAGCTGCCACATTCCAGGCATCACGGTGTTGGAATCGGGCCGTTGCTCCAGCAGAACTTCGCGATTGGTGAAGCCGGGAAGTTTCCCGGTGCGCACCGCAAGCGCGTAAGAAATCTCCTTGCTGAGCATACGCGGCCTGGCTTGCGTTTTGTGCTCGCCGCGCGTGATGCAATCGGGCGAGAGCGGGCAAACCAGGCATTGGGGATTGCGTGGACCGCAGACAGTGGCGCCGAGTTCCATCAAAGCCTGGTTGAAGTCACCGGGGCGTTTGGGGTCGAGGATTTGCGTTGCGACGGAGTCAACTTTATGCCGCAGCGCTGCAGCCCCGGAACGTCCCACGGCTTCCCAACCCTGAAGGCGGCACAGGACGCGCTCCACATTGCCATCGACCACGGGGATTGGCTCACCGTGGGCAATGCTTGCGATGGCGGCTGCGGTGTAATTGCCGATGCCCGGAAGAAGGCGCAGCTCATCTGCAGTGGTGGGCAGGTTGCCTTCGCGATTGGCGGCGACGAATTGCGCGGCCTTGTGAAGCATGCGCGCACGGCGATAGTAGCCAAGGCCGCTCCAGAGAGCCAGCACCTCTTGCTCGGTGGCCAAGGCCAGCGAAACCAGAGTAGGAAACCGGGTCATGAATGCCTGATAGCGATCAACCACGACGGCGACGCGGGTCTGTTGCAACATGATTTCGGAGACCCAGATGGCATAGGGATCGCGACTGCGCCGCCACGGCAAATTGCGCTGGCTCAGGTCATACCAGGCGAGCAACTGCCGGCGGATTCTTGTTTTCGCCTCGGGTTCGATTTCAATTCTGAGCATGGCGCAAGCTTAAGGCATTTCTTTCGGGGAATCGTCGTGCATGACTACCAGCCCCTTATCTCGAGTCAAGGTTAGGGCGCACCGTTGTCTACATCTTCCGTAATAGGTCTTTTCGCCTTTAGGTAACAACCTATCGTTCCTCATGGTAAGTTTTGATAGCACTTTCGTCATCTAAAGAATATAGAGGGCCGGGTCGGCAGCGGGCGGGGAACCGGAAGCCGGATCGGTCGAAAGCTCTATTTACCTATAAATTCTGGGGGCACATATGTTGAAACAAAAGATAGTTGTGGTGTCGATTACCGTTCTTCTGGCCGCTTCGTCCCTGGCCGCACAATCTCTCATCGAGTCGTCAAGCCTGATTGCCGAGGGATCGAATACCACGGGCGGCGCAACCTATCGTCCGGCGGCAACCGTTCAAAATGGTCCAATCTACGGGCCGTTTTCGCGGGTAGCCATTGGCGGCAGCGTCGGTACCCTGGGTCCGGGATTGCAGATAACCACCAATATCAACAGGCATTTGAATGTGCGCGCATCCGGCAACGCCTTCTACTATTCCACCGACTTCACCACCAGCGGATTCGACGCGAACGCCAAGTTGAACATGGTTTCGGCAGGGATTTCGGCGGACATCTATCCATTCCATACCGGCTTTCGCATCAGTCCCGGCCTGCTGGTGCTGAATAACAACAAGGTCTCGGGGACCTCGGTGGCGGCCGGCGGCACGAGCTTCACGTTCAACGATGCGACCTATTACTCCGCGAATGCCAATCCAGCCACTGGAGCGACACCGTTAAGCGCAGATGGGTATCTGCATCTGAATTCAACCAAGCCCGCATTCACGATCACCACTGGCTGGGGCAACACGATCCCTCGGGGCGAGCGCCATTGGTCGTTCCCGGTTGAGGTTGGGATCGCACTCGTCGGATCGCCTTCAATCAATGTGACATTGTCGGGTTGGGGCTGCCAGGATCAGGCGCAGACGCAGTGCGGCAACGTACAAGACGCCTCGAATTCGACCGCGCGGCAGATTCAAACCAGCCTTACCGCGCAGATTGCGAAATGGAAGAGCGATCTGAATCCTCTTGAAACATATCCAATTGTCTCGTTCGGCGTGGCTTACAGCTTCCCGGTCCGCGGCGGAAGCGGCGCACGATAGGCGATCTTTTTCGGAATTCTACAAGGCACGTATTCTTGAAGGGCCGCGTGGGCATGCGGCCTTTCGTGTTTTGAGCGGTCGGAATGGTGCGCCGCGGTTGTGCGGCATTGCACCCGTCTAACCAAGCAGCGAGGCGACCACTTCCGGCGTAGCTTTGAGTGCCGCGTCAATCTGCGACTGGTCTTTGCCGCCGGCTTCAGCGATCTCAGGCTTGCCGCCGCCCGAACCACCCACAAATTTGGCGACCGCGCCGACGAGCTTGCC
This sequence comes from Acidobacteriaceae bacterium, assembly GCA_003140785.1. Taxonomy (GTDB): domain Bacteria; phylum Acidobacteriota; class Terriglobia; order Terriglobales; family Acidobacteriaceae; genus Telmatobacter. Next base: position 29,780 of record PLKY01000035.1, read on the forward strand.
CGCCTGGATGCGCTTGACCAGTCCCGGCGTGACACCGGCAATGATGGCGACCTTGCCTTCTGGTTGTGCGGATGCCAGAACCACGACAGCCTCGCCGGCTTTCTGCTTTAGGTTGTCGACCAAGGTCCGCAACTGCCCGCGCTCGAGATTGTCGGCGCGGTGCGTGAGGACTTTGACTCCCTTCACCTCAGCGGCGTGACTGACGGCTTCGTCCAGCGCGCCTGCAGCGGACTTCATCCGCGAATCTTCAAGTTCGCGGCGCAGGCGCTTCAATTCGTCTTCCTGTGCAGCCAACCGGGCGCGAAGCCCGTCCGAAAGGTTGCCGTCCGGAGATCCAACAATCTGCGAGGCGAACTGGGCGACGGCAAAGTCGCGGCGGAACGTGTCGAGCGATCCCATCCCGCTGATCGCTTCAATGCGGCGAACGCCGGAGGAAACGGACGTCTCGCCAGTGAGCTTGAAGAGGCCAATTTCGCCGGTGGCCGCAGTGTGCGTGCCACCGCAAAGTTCGGTTGAAAAGCCGTCGGAGAGCTTGACCACGCGAACTTTGTCGCCGTACTTCTCGCCGAAGAGAGCCATGGCGTGGTACTCATTCACGGCCACGTCAATCGGCACGTCTACGAGGGTCTCGACCGTGGCGTTCTTCAGCACCTCGCGATTCACGATGGACTCGATCTCTTCAAGCTCCTCATCGGCGACCTGCGCGAAGTGCGAGAAGTCGAAACGCAGCCTGTCGGGATGCACCGCGGAGCCAGCCTGTTTGACGTGCGTGCCTAGGACCTGTCGCAACGCGGCATGCAGCAGATGGGTGCCTGTGTGGTTGCGGCGGATGGCGTCGCGGCGTTCGCCGTCCACGACGGTGTTGACGCGATCGCCGAGAGCGAGCGGTTGTTTCAGCAGCGCTTTGTGCGCGCGCACACCCTGCACGGGCGCCACGCAGCCAACGATCTCCGCGACGATCGTGTTGCCGTCGGGGGATTGGAACCAGCCGGTGTCGCCAATCTGGCCGCCCGAGTCGGCATAGAAGCTCGTGTGATCGAGGACGATCTCGACTTCATCGCCAGCGGAAGCAGCGGAAACACCCGCACCGTTCTTGACGATGGCGAGCACTTCGCAGTTGGTCGAGGTGAGCTGCTTGTAGCCTTCGAAGACAGTTTTGGGCAGTTCGCGAAACGCCGGGCTTGCCGTCTTCTGGCTGCCGCCCTTCCACGAGGCACGCGCACGGGCCTGTTCTTCGGCGCGAGCGCGCTCGAAGCCTTCGACGTCGAAGCCGATACCGAAGTCGTGCGCGGCGTCGACCATGAAATCAACCGGGAGACCGTAAGTCTCGTAGAGGTGGAATGCCGTCGTTCCGTCGAGGATCGCCTTGTCGGCCTTTACGTCCGGGCTCTTCAAGAGGTTAATGCCATACTTGATCCACTCGGCTCTAATCGGATGTTCGAAATTCGCGAGGCTATCCAAAATAGTGTTTGATCGATCAGCGTTTCGACCAACTCCAACGGCTTTCTCCACTGCCTTCTTTACCGCCTGCGCAAATTCATTCTCCAGTCGGCTGCTGCCCTCTTTAAGAACTCGATCGAACTGTCTCTCCTCAGCCTCTACCACCTGAGCCACTCTACTCGCGGAATCGGCCAACTCTGGATACGCGTGAAACATCGAATCGCGAACGGCGTATACCATCTGGAAAAGAAATGGCAGGTCCATCCCGACAAGTCGGCCGTGACGAATTGCTCGGCGGATGATCTTGCGGAGCACGTAGCCTCGGCCCTCATTCGAGGGTAAGACTCCATCACTAATAAGGAAGGTCGCTGCACGCGAGTGATCGGCAATAATGCGCAGGCTAACATCACCGAGCACGTCAAATTCGATTCCCTCGAAGCTCTGCTCCACTCCAGTTATCTCAGCTGCCCTACGAATCAGCGGCGTAAACAGATCCGTCTCAAAGTTGCTGATCTTGTTTTGCAGAACAGCAGCCACGCGCTCCAAACCCATCCCCGTGTCGATGGAGGGTTTCGGGAGCGGCGTCAATTTGTAACCGATCGTCTTGCCGTTCTCAACAACGGCCGCGCGATCGAACTGCATGAAGACCAGGTTCCNNTCGTCTTTTCCAAAAGGCAAATCGACGCCGGGAATCTCGGCAGCTTCGATGCCCATGTCGTAGAAAATTTCCGAACACGGGCCGCAGGGCCCGGTTTCACCCATCTGCCAGAAATTATCCTTCACGCCGTACTCAAAGATGCGCTCCTTCGCCACGCCGGCTTCAATCCAATATTGCTCTGCCTCATCGTCGCGCGGCACTCCGTCCGCTCCCTCGAAAATCGTCACATAGAGCCGGTTCTTCGGAATGCCGAACCACTCTTCGCTTGTCACCAGCTCCCACGCAAAGGCGATCGCCTCACGTTTGAAATA
>PLKY01000247.1 GCA_003140785.1 Acidobacteriaceae bacterium
TATTTATTTACGGTTCCTAAGCTCAACAGAAACGAAAACCACAGCACCCGCCCGTCGACGCCAACGTTCAAATCGAGGGGAACGGGCGCCGGAAAGTGAACCGCGGAAAGCCCTTGCGTCGCCCCGAGCGACAGCATCACGCCCAGCATCCCTCCTGCCAGGGCAATCACGAGGCTTTCGAGCAACATCTGCCGCCGCAGACGGGCTCGCGTGGCTCCCAGCGCGAGGCGCACCGCCATTTCGCGCTGGCGCACCGCTGCCTGCGCAAATAGTAGATTGGCCACATTCGCGCCCGCGATCGACAGCACCAAAAGCGCAATCACCAGCAGCGCCGAAAGAAAAAGAAGGACGAAACTCTTCATGCTCGGCGGCAGCGCGCCCGCAAGTTCCACATGAAATCCGCTGTCCTTGTCCGTGGCAGGATAGCTCCGCGCATATCGATCGGCCAGCGTATTCAGTTCCGCTTCCACTTCAATTCGCGACACTCCCGGTCGCTCCCGGCCGACAACTGAGAGCCAATGAAACTCGCGCGAATTCTGCGGAGGAAAATTGGGCACAAGTTGAGGGGCCACTCCGAGCGGCACCCAGAACTGCGTATTGAGAATTTGATCGACACTGCGAAATGCCGCCGGAGCGATGCCAACGACAGTGAAGTTTCGCCCGGACAACAGAATCGTCTTCCCCAGGATCGACGCGTCGCTGTTAAAGCGTTGCCGCCAGAGATTCTGCCCCAAAACGATCACTGGAGCAGAGTCGTCGCTCTTGACGAAACCACGCCCCAGAACCATCGGCAGCTCGATCACGTCGAAAAAGTTGGTGGTGACTCCTTGTCCCCACACGCGTTCAGGCTCGCCACTCCCACCGATCGACGCCGGAATCAACTCGTAGTATGCGGCCACGCCGGAGAAAGAGCGCGCCTGGTCTCGCACATCTTGGAAAACCGGATTTGGAAATTGATTGCAGCATCGGTCTCCTTTCCGTGTCGTTGAAATCGCCAACAGGTTGCTCGGATCGCCGACCGGTGCAGGCCGCAGAATGAATCGGCTCACCATCGAAAAAATGGTTGCGTTCGCGCCGATTCCCAATCCAATCGACAAAATCGCAATGGCCGTAACCGCCGGATGCTTGGCCAGCGTGCGGAAACCATAACGCAAGTCCCGCAACAACGACTCAATCCCCGGCAAACCGCGTCTCTCGCGATAGGCCTGCCGAGTCTGCTCTGCGCCACCCAGACGAATCAACGCCCGCCGTCGCGCTTCATCTGCGCTGAGTCCGGCCCGTATGCCGTCGTCCACATGCATCGCGACGTGGCTCTCAAGTTCGGTCTCAAACTCATCCTGAGATCCCCGCCCGTGCAGCAAACGAAACCATAATGCTCGCAGCTTTCGCATTCAGCCTCCTACTCCGTTCGCAGCGCCTGCATGGGATCCACAGAGGCCGCACGCCGCGCCGGCAGATACGACGCCAGCGCCGCAACGACGCACAAGAACACTGCGGCGGCCACATAAATCAACGGATCGTTCGCACCATTGCCAAGCAGCTTTGCATTTGCGCCCATTCCGGAATTCGTAAATGACACGCTCGCCACCGCGCGGCCAAGTGCAATGGCCAATGCACTACCGGCAACAAGTCCCGCCATGGTCAGAACCAATCCCTGCCGCACCACCATCCGCAGCACGTGCGCCGGATGCGCTCCCAGCGCCATGCGCACGCCAATCTCCTGCCTCCGCTGCGCCACCGAGTAGGCCATCACGCTGTAGAGCCCAACCGCCGCAAGCAACAGCGCAATCGAACCCAGCACCGTCATCAGGCTCGCAGCAACTTTTTGTGGATAGAGCGATGCGCCAATAAACTCCTTCAACGGCGCAGCATCAAAAACCGTCACATTTGGATCAATCGCCCGCGCCTGTATCCGCAATGTGGAAAGCACGCTGTCCGAGTCGCCTCGTGTGCGCACATAGAAGGCAAGGTTCATGTCTTCGCGAAACACCTGCCGGAATGGCACGTAGAAATAGGCCGGCGTGCTCTCGCCCAGGTAGTGGTACTTCGAGTCCTTGGCTACGCCCACTACGCGAAACCAATCGCCCCACCCGTGAATCTTCGTGCCAATGGGATTGCGCCCAGCAAAGAATCTCCGCACAAACGCTTCGTTCACAATCATCACGGCAGGCGCATTCTCGTTGTCCTGTACGGTAAAGTTGCGTCCCTCCAACAGCGGAATGTGCATCAGCGGCAGGTAGCCCGGCGAGACCACATTGCGAAAAATATTCATGTTCTCGTTGGGCCGCGGCGCGTAGCCCTCGATCTTCAGCTCCTCCCACCAGCTCGGTTCGAATCCCAGCGGAACGCCATCGGAGTACGCCACATCCGTCACTCCCGGCGCAGCCAACATCCGCTCCTCAAGCCTCCGGCAAAATTCCTTGCGCTGCGCCAGGTTGTAGCCGTTGGTCGAAAGGTAAAACTGGTTCAGCAGAACGTGATCTGGATCGAATCCCGGCTCGATTCGCAGTGTGTGCTGAAATCCGCGCGCAAACAGTCCCGCCCCCACGAGTGCCACCAGCGCCAACGCCACTTCCGATGCCACAAGCGTCGACCGCAACCTGTTCCGCGTACGCCCCGCTGTCCCACTTTTTCCTCCCGCATTCAATCGCGCACTCAGGTTCATCCGCCCCACCTGCAAGGCAGGAACAAGCCCCGCGATCAGCGCGGCTAGGACGCATATGCCTGCCGTGAATCCCAGAACAGCCAGATTCGGCCGCGTATCCATCGACACCA
>PLKY01000113.1 GCA_003140785.1 Acidobacteriaceae bacterium
CGCGGCTATTTGAATTGCTCGAACTGCCCATGCAGGTTTATCTATTGTGTGAAGGCGGAACCGGACGATCAGCCGCCCGGTTCCTCCTATTGCACCCAAAACAAGACCCTTCATGTTTGACCTCGATCTTTCTTGGCGTTAGCGCCGCAGTTCCCGAGGAACCGGGCTGATTCAGCTTGCCCGGACTTAGGACTTGACGGCGTTCTTTGCAGCCGCAAACACATTGCGTGCGGACGTCGTACCTTCTACGTGCTCCGTACCCGTGACTCCGAAGTCCATCCATCCCGCGTTCACGCTCTCAAACATTTCTTCGGCAGGTCCAGTGTGGCCCTTCGGGATGCCGAACTGCTCGAACGCTTCCGCCCACCCTGCACGCGGGACTGCAAAGGCTTTCACATCGACCGCCAGGACTTCACCCAATTGTTCGGCCACTTCATCCGCGCTTACCATCGAACCCAGTTCGATGACGCGATGCCCTGACCACGCCGGCCCGGTCAGAAGCGTTGCCACCTCTACGCCGATGTCGTCTGACGCGACCATTGTCGATTTCCGGTTTGTAGGACTGTAGAAGACAGGTAGCGTCCCGCCTTGGGCGGCCTGTAAGCCGAAAAGAAAGTTTTCGAAAAAGCCGCCTGCGCGCACAAATGCGACCGGAGATGGCAAGCTGCGAAAACCTTGCTCCAAAAGTGATAAGGCCGTGACATTCCCCACCCCGCTTGTTCTATTCGCGCCCATCGACGAGAGCGCTACCATCCGGGGGGGCGCTACCCTGGTCAGCGCCTCGACATAGTTCGCAATCACGCCCTTTGCTTCTCTGTAATCAGGCGAGGGTGCCCACACAGCGGGCAACATAACAAACGCGCCCTCAACACCTTTGAGCGCCGCCGTTATGGCTGTCGCATCGTTCCAGTCTCCATCTACCAACTCCACACCTTGGTCTGCCCACTTCGCCGCTTTCTCGCGATCGCGCACAAGTGCTCGCACCCGTTTGCCTTCCTTCAGCAGATGCCGCGCGGTGGCGGCCCCAACGTTTCCAGTAATACCCATGACTAAATACATGCTCGTTTTCTCCTTGTTAGAACGAATGTGATGCTCTGATGTGAACGCCAGAGCGTGTGAGTTGCGCAGCTAGCACTTCGCTAGTCCAGTGAGTTTTCACAGTTATCTGTCGCATGAATCGTTACAGGCCTTTACACAACCGACCGGATCGCCTCGATGAGAGAGGTGGTTGATCCTCGCGGAGGCCTTGCTATGTGGTCGTTACTGTCACGGACTAACGCACGTACCGGCTGCTTTTCAGTTGCTGCATCTTTTGAGTTCAGAGGTGAACTCAAAAGACGCCCATCTTAAGCGTGGTTGGCGACGAGAAATGTCTGGTTCTTTTCCATGGACTTGGTCAACTTCTCAAAGTCGGCCTGAGTGAGTTGAGCAGGCAAGAAGTCTGTCTTGCCATCCGGATGCACAGCATCCTTCATCATTCGCTCGTGGTGATACGTTGACACACTCAGAATGCGGCACGGACGCTCACTCTTGTTGAAGAACGTGTGCGGCGCATTGGGCTGCACCACCACGCTCTCGCCTGCTTCATACAGGTCCCACTCAGCGGCGCCCTGACTGTTCCAGTGTCCAATTGACAGCGTGCCTTCCAGCACATAGAAAAACTCTGCAAAGGGGTGCTTATGGAGGGGAATACCCATGCCCGGCACGACCGTGGTCTCATAAATGGAGAACGTGTAGCCCGTGTTCTCTCCCAGTGCCCTCCACAGCAACTGCATAGGCCCGATTTCCAGCGCCGGGCCTCCCATTTTGTTGTTCTTGATCACGTTGTGATGAATCACTTCTTCCAGCGGTGTGGGGAAGTTTGACATAAAACGATCCTTTCTTAGATCGAAGGTGACGCTCTGATGCGAATACCAGAGCCTGTGAGTTGCGCAGCTAGCACTTCGCTAGTCCCGTGGGGTTTCCACAGTTATCTGTCGCATGAATCGTTACAGGCCTTTACACAGCCGATCGGAACGCCTCGATGAGAGAGATGGCTGGCCGACCGATGAGGGAACGAAGACCAAACTTCAGAAGTGCCTTCTCGTAGTCTTCGCGGAAGCCTTGCTATGTGGTCGTGACCGTGACGGCCTGACGCACATACCGGCTGCTTTCCAGTTCCTTCACCATGAATGCCGCAAGATCGGCGCGCGCAATCTTGTGCGCCTTCTCGCCGCCATCCGTGCTCAGCACCCTGGCAACGCCGGTCTTCTCACCGTCGGTCAACATCGGCGGCCGCACCAGCGTCCAATCAAGGTTGCTGCCTTCGATCTCTGCCTCCATGCCCGCCTTGTCTACCAGCAGACCCCGCAGAAACGTCTTCATAAGCAGGTGCTCGTTGAAAAAGCCGGCGTTCTTGACGCTCTCGCCCGCACCCACCACCGAAATCTTCAGCAGCCGCCGCACGCCATTTCGCCGCATCGCGTCCACAATATTGTGTGCCGCGCTCGTTTCCATCGTCGTCACTTTCCACGGCGTCTTGCCGCCCAGCGCGTCGATCACCGCATCCTGTCCGGCTACCGCAACGTCGACCGCATCCGCGTCCAGCACGTCGCCCGCGACAACTCTGACGTTTGCCTTCTTGTAAGGCGCGGCACCACGCACGAAAGCCGTCACCTTATGTCCGGCCGCCAGCGCCTCATTTACCAGCGCTTCTCCGCTCTTGCCCGCTGCTCCAATCACCAGAACTTTCATCGGATCCTCCTCCTGCCTCGTATTTGGTCGCCCATCCAAATGAGCGATCTGACTATTAGAGGACCAAGATAACCATTGGTTGCAAATTAATCGATGGTTGTTAACCGATGGTTATAATTTAACAATAGGTCGCAAAAATCGTCAAAAAGGACTAAGCTATTAAAATGTCATCCACATCACCAAGTCGCCGGGTAGAGCGCAAGGAGAGGTTGCGGGGCGAAATCCTTGCGGCTGCAGGTAAAATGTTCGCCGATCGCGGTTACGAAGCCGTGACGCTTCGTGAGATTGCTAAAGAGATCGGTTATACGCACGCCGTGATCTACCAGCATTTTCCGGACAAATCACATATTCTTGCCGAGTTGAGCCGCGAGACGATCGGGCTGATGATTCAGAACTTCGACGCGATTGCCGCTAAATATCTTGCGCCGAAGGAGCGCCTTTTTGCGACTTCCCGCGGCTTGATTCAATTCTGCATTGCCCATCCACAGCAGTTCCGCAATGTCTTCTTCGGGCCTGAGAACCGCAACGGCGTCCGCGCTGGACAATACATCAACGACATTGGCGCGCCGTTGTTCGGACGTTTCGTGCAGCTCTTTTTCGATGTTGCCAAGGATGAAGGATTGCCAAATAGGGANNATCCAAGGGGTTGTGCCTGACTTACCTGACCAGGCCCTCGTGGTCGAGCAAACGATCGCAACGCTTTGGGCGGGAGTTCAGGCTGTTCCGCGATTGCCGAAGAGTGCAATCTCTAAGCGATCCGGCCGGTCCATTGCCTCAAAGCACTAACAGCTTCTGTCCACTAAGGAGTCGTTGGAGGCATGCCCGTGGAGTAACAGGACTCAACCACTTTTCCAAGGGCCGTAGCCTTTCTGGTGGCACGAGAGGCCAGTAAAGCTGGAGCCTTTGGGCAAAGGAAAGTCCCAGCGGGCGCTACCGAAGCCTCCTGAAGTCCAGTCCCAAACAGCACCTCAAGCCCAATTCCATATTTTTGCAGGTACTGAAGGAATTGCACGGTGGATTCCGGCGTATCGGCGTCACAGAAATACGCTCCGGAAATCCCTTCGGTGATGATGACTGGGGCTCTTTGCGAGAAGTTCCCAAACTTGGCGTCCCATATCGGTGCATACGTTTAGGGTTGTGCCTACGCGTTTGCCGTAGACGATGATGGCGGTCTTCGCGGCGGCGCATGGCGGGGCTGCCTCAGCCAACACTCTCTAAGAGTCACGGCTCCCGAGGCTTCTCGATATCTGGTTTGCCGGGTCTAACCCAGCGCGGAACACGGCATTTCCTGCTAAATGCGTACGTCGCCGGGAGAGTTCTCGCTTTACGCCAAATCTCTAGTGCCGTATCGACAGTGCTCCGCGGACAGAGCTCGCCGGAGGTCACGATTGCAAGTGCGGAGCAGTGTGGATACGGCGATTTGTACTAAACCGTGAGGGGATTTGGCAGGACAATTGCTTTATGGAGATTCATTGCAGTGCAGCAAATCAGTGGCGATTTTGACACCGACTCGTTCGGAATTATTCTGACGGCGGTGGCGAGGATGTGCACTTCGCAATTGTCCTGACAAATCGTACAACACTTCCAGCTACCCGCGAAGCGGGTTTAGTACAAATCGCCGATGCGCGTTTCGATCTCCTCCGATCTGGAAACGTGGTTTGGGCTTGTCGTTAGNNCAAGCAATTCCTCTTTGCGATAAGGCTTGGCAATAAAGCGCTCTGCCAAGGCCGCTTTTCCTGAGGCGCGCAAGGCCGCTTCTGAAAAACCCGATGAGAACAAAATCTTGATGCCGGGTCTCAACTTGACAGCATCCTGTGCAAGCTCGATGCCGTTGCTCCCGCGAGTCAGAATGATGTCTGTAAACAGAATGTCGAAGGATTCAGCGCCGCGGAGCGTCTCCAATGCTTGCTCCGCGCTTGTTGTCACCGTTGTTTCATATCCCGCATCGTTGAGCACACGCTGGGCCGATTTCGCCAGGTCTTTGTTGTCTTCTACGATAAGAATCTTTGCGCCGTAGGCACCGCGTTTCTTCAGGGGTTCTCTTGAAGAAGCCATTGCGGCCGACTGAGAGACGTCGCGCGGCAGATACAGACGCACGGTCGTACCGTGCCCCACTTCGCTGTAAATCCGAACGTGGCCTCCGGTCTGCTTCACAAAACCAAAGACCATACTGAGTCCCAGCCCAGTTCCTTCGCCTGCGGGCTTGGTCGTATAGAAGGGGTCGAANNAGCCCGTTCCACCGTCTCTGGCGTCATGCCCTTGCCGGAATCGGTAACGGAAATCATGACATATTCTCCAGCGCTCACCTCGGCAAACTGCTCGGCATAGGCCTCATCCAGCGAAGTGTTTTCCGTTTGAATTACCAGCTTGCCACCACCGCGCATGGCATCCCTGGCATTGGTGGCCAGATTTACCAGTGCCGTTTGGAGTTGCACAGGATCGGCAACGGCATCCCAAAGTCCGGGGGCCATATCCAGAATGATTTCTATCTGCTCTCCGAGCGACCGTGCCAGCAGGCTCATCATGCTTTCAACCAATTCGTTCACTTCGATCCTTTTTGAATCGAGGTTCTGCTTCCTGGAGAAGGCCAGAAGTTGCTTGATGAGGTCAGCGCCATGAAGACCCGCACTGAGCGCCATATCGCTCAACTCGAAGTCTTCCGATTCGCGAGCCTGCCGTTCCTGCAAGAGTTCCAGGTTACAGATAATAATGCTGAGCAGATTGTTGAAGTCGTG
>PLKY01000327.1 GCA_003140785.1 Acidobacteriaceae bacterium
GGGATCAGGGATCAGGGATCAGCTTTGATGCTTGTCTCTGATTTGCGGATGTGCTGAAGCCACTTCGCAGTGACTCAGGATGCGATTTGCTGCATGGCTTGCACGTCTTGCCGGGCCTTGAATTCCATTTGCAGAACAGCCGCTAGCTTGAAGTGAAAATCGGTTGGCTTGCCCATGCGCAGCCGGGTTTGCAACGTCTGGGTCGCCAGTAAGAGATTGCCAACCTGGAGAGAAGCTGCCGCGAGTATGTCATACAACTCACCGTATGCGGGGGCCGATTCCACCGCGCGCTGCATGCGGCGAACGCCTTCAGCCACGGAGCCAAGATTCACGTCGCAAGCGCCGCGTTTGGCTTCGCTCAGCGGTGAAGCTTCTCCAAGGTCTGCCACCTGCACATAGGCCGCGCGAGCCTGCGTGAAGTTGCCGGAATGAAAATGGGCGTCGCCCACTGCCTGATAAAGCAGGCCAGTTTGTAACCCCAGACTCGAGGCTCGCTCGAGGCGGACGAGTGCTTCAGGGAGCTTTGTCAATCGAACCAGGCAGACACCGGCATAGAGCCATGCGGCGGCAGATTCGGGACTCAGCTCACATACTCGTTCAAAGTGGGCCAGGGCAGCGGCGGGGCGACGCGCGTGCTCCAGTTCCGCCAGCCCCATTTCGATAAGAGCTTGCGGATCATCTGGGTTTGCGCAGAGCTTTTTCTCGCCTAAAACGTGGTAGAGTTCGTCCTTCTTCTGGCGGTCGGTTTCGGCGTCTTCGGCATGCCCGAAGTGGTGGACCACAAAATCCGCGCGCCCTGTAGCAAGATTCAATGCTGCCAGTCGTTTCGTGATGGTCTCATGCACGCAGCCTTCGTAATAAATGCCTGGATGGCTGCGGAAGAGGCGCGTTGTGGGCAGCGGAACGTACGCCGGGTAAGGCCTGGACTCTTCGAAAGTCACTGGGTTCGGCTTTGCTGTCTGGAAGCCGAGGCGCGCGTTCATGTCGCGCATGTAGTTCCAGCGCGGGTTGTGGTAGGCGAAGGCAATGTGGGAATCGATCAACTTGCTGATGCGCGCGCCGCCCGCAGCGTCGAGCATTTCGTCGGCATCGAGCACTAGGATCCAGTCGCACTTGCGGTGTTCGAGGACGCGATTGCGTGCGCGCGAAAAATCCTGCTCCCAGGGAATCGAAACGACCTCGGCACCGAAACCGCGGGCGATGGTCGCGCTGTCATCCGTGGAACCGGTGTCGCCGACGATGATGCGATCGACGAACGGGGCGACACTCTGGAGGCATCGCGCGAGAACGGACGCGCCGTCTTTCACGATCATCGAGAGTTCAACGGTGCGCTTCATCTGAAGCATCTATATCGGCCAGTGAGCCCGTTTATTCCAACCTGGAAGGTACTCGGGTCGGAACGCAATGTCGATCCTTAAGTTATTGAGGCAAGAAGAGATGCAGCTGGTGCTTAGTGAAAGAGGATAGGCGGGATTGGAACGAAAGTGCGGTTAAGCGGACGGGACTCGCCCCGCAAAGGGAAGAGCCCCGCGCCCTCATTTCTACTGTCGGGTTTGAATCTTCTTACCCTTTGGCGGTAGCGAAGCGCTTGTTGACTTCAGCCCAGTTCACGACGCTCCACCATGCGGCAAGGTAGTCGGGACGCTTGTTCTGGTACTTGAGGTAGTAGGCGTGTTCCCAGACATCGTTGCCGAGGATGGGATAGAGGCCCTGGCTCAACGGCGAATCCTGGTTAGGAGTGGTGATGACTTTCAGCTTGCCACCCTGGAAGACGAGCCAGCCCCAGCCGGAGCCGAATTGCTTGGCGGTGGTCTCGTTGAAGGTCTTCTTGAATGCTTCAAAGTCGCCGAAGTCGGCGGAAATCTGCTTGGCGATGTCGCCGGTGGGCGCGCCGCCGATGCCGGATGTGCCGGGCTTGCCCATCAGAAGCCAGAAGGCGGAATGGTTCGAGTGGCCGCCGCCATTGTTGCGGACCACGGTGCGGATATCTTCAGGGATCGCATTCAGGTCCTTGATCAGGTCGTCGACCGATTTGGCGGCGAGCTGCGGATGCTTCTCAAGAGCGGCATTGACGTTGTTGATGTAGGTCTGGTGGTGCTTGTCGTGGTGGAGCTTCATGGTCTCGGCATCGATAAAAGGTTCGAGACCCGCATAATCGTACGGAAGTGGAGCAAGTTCGTAGGCCATCGGGGAAATCTCCTTCGTAACGGATTGTACTGCGCTGACTTAACCGCACTGATTGTGAAAAGTGGATTTGGGCCGCGGCGGCATGAAACCGAATCTTCACAATCTCAGACGCGGCTCTGTGGTTGGATGAGAAGCAATGGCAGGGCGAGAAGCAAAGTGACCTCTGTTCGTTTGATGCAAAGTCGTCCGTCTCCGAGCGGCCATGCCGAATTGGCTGTCGGGCCGTCCCTTGATGTTATTTCTGGTCGTGCGATCTCCCACAACTGGATGGATGCAGCAAGAGGCGGGTGAGGTGCGAAACTAATTGAGGACGCAGCCGGAAACCTTTGCCTCACCAAAACATCGATTAAGAAGACGGAACGAGAGAGCCTTGACTTCCCCCATCCCACCGAATGGTAGCGACGAGTGAACGAGCAGCCCCTCTATCGTTGGCTTGACCAGCAGGGCGAGGCGTTTGGCGCGCCGGGTCTTGAACCACGCTGGACATCGAGCGTGAAAGACGCGATCGGCACGGCGTACGCAGCATCGAGCCGCGTCTGGTACACCTGCTCGCACGGAATTCTGAACGAGATCTACCACCCCACAATCGACCATGCCCAGGTGCGGGACATGGAGTTTCTGGTCACCGATGGGGAGACGTTTGCGCACGAAGAAAAGCGCGACCTGGTGACGACCTTTGAGTACATCCATCCCGAGGCGCTGGGTGTGCGGTATGTGAATCGCGATCCGGAGGGGCGCTACAGCCTGACACGTGAGATTATTTGCGATCCGCACCATTCGGTGGTTCTGCAGTGGGTCAAGATCGAAGGGCACGAGGAGCTTTTGCCACGACTAAAGGTTTATGCGCTGCTGGCGCCGCATCTCGACGGCGGCGGAGCGGAGAATACGGCGCGGGCGTTGGATATTGCGGGAAACAAGGCGCTGCTGGCGTGGAAGAACCAGTGGTCGCTGGCGATGGGCGCGAGCTGTGGATTTTCGCGTGTCAGCTGCGGGTTTGTAGGCGCGAGCGACGGTTGGCGCGACGTGATGGAAAAATACCGCATGGCATGGGAGTTTGGTTCGGCCACCAATGGCAACATTGCGGTGATGGGCGAACTGAACCTTGGTGCTGCCGGTTCCGACGGGTCGCGGACGTTTCTGGTGGCGATCGGGATTGGCGAGGGGCATCATACGGCGTTGCAAAAAACGATGAGCGCGCTGGCGATGCCGTTCGAGCGACACCGCGCGCGATTTGTCGAGCAATGGCACAGGGTGGCAAATCCGGAATGGCTGGCGGCGAAGTCGCGGGATGGCGGCAAGCTGATGCGAGCCAGCCACAACGTCGTGCTGGCGCATGAGGACAAGACCTATGCGGGGGCGTTTGTCGCGTCGTTGTCGATTCCGTGGGGGCAGGCCAAGAGCGACGACGATCTGGGCGGCTATCACCTTGTGTGGACGCGGGACATGGTGCAAACGGCGAGCGCGCTGCTGGCGTGCGGGCGGGCCGAGACGGCGCTGCGCGCGTTGGTTTATCTGGCTTGCACGCAAAAACCGGATGGTGGATTCGCGCAGAATTTCTGGGTAGATGGGCGGCCTTATTGGTCCGGCGAGCAGTTGGACGAAGTGGCGTTTCCGATCATCCTGGCATGGCGATTGTGGAAGGCCGATGGGCTGGGCAACATGGAAATCTTCCCGTTCGTTGAACGCGCGGCGGGATTCCTGGTGCGCCATGCGCCGATCACACACCAGGAACGATGGGAGGAAAACGCCGGCTATTCGCCTTCCACGCTGGCCGCGGTCGTCTCGGGGTTGATCTGCGCGGCGGAGATTGCGCGGGCTCATGATGCCGTCGAGCGGGCGATATTCTATGAGGATTTTGCCGACTGGATCGAACATCATCTCGAAGATTGGACGGTCACGAATGAAGGCGTTTTGCTGCCTGGGGTGCGGCGGCACTATATGCGCATTCGTCCGCCGGAGAAGGGCGAAGCCTATGCGTGCGAGGCTTGCGGCGCCGAGACGATCCACCTCAACAACCGGCCGCCGGGCACGCGCGATTGGTTTGAAGCTCGTGAGGTGATCGATGGCGGATTTCTTGAGTTGGTTCGGTATGGGGTGCGGCGCGCCGATGATCCATTGATGGTGGATTCACTGAAAGTGGTGGATGCGGTGCTGAAACGCGAGCTTCCGCAGGGACCGGGATGGTTGCGCTACAACTACGATGGCTATGGTGACCGGCCCGACGGCGGCCCGTTTCTTGGACGGGGGCAGGGACGCGTCTGGCCGTTGCTGACGGGAGAGCGCGCGCATTACGAGCTGGCCGCGGGGAATGACATTACACCGCTGATCGAGACTTACGAGCGATTTGCCACCACGGGTCAGATGATGCCGGAGCAGGTGTGGGATGAGCCGAATTCCCCGTCGGCGCGGCTGCAATTTGGCCAGCCTGCGGGGTCGGCGGTGCCGCTGGTCTGGGCGCACGCCGAATATCTGAAGCTGCTGCGATCGGCTCTGGACGGGAAGGTCTTTGACCGCATCGAACCGGTCTATGCGCGGTATTGCAAACCGGAAGGCAGGAAGGGGCTGCGCGGCGATATTGAGATCTACTCATTGCGCCGGCCCATTCAGAAGCTCCCAGCGGGTGCCACGCTGCGCATTCTTCACGAAGACCGGTTCGCTGTGACCTGGTCGGCAGATGGGTGGAAGACAGTGAACGTGAGCCAGAGCCGCAGCCTGGGCAGCGCCGGGTACAGCGTTGATATTTCCACTGCGGGCTCACCCCCCGGTGGTGAACTATCATGGACTCTCCAATGGACTGAGCAAGGACGTTGGCTTGGCTACAACGTGAACCTCAAGATCGAAACTTCGCAACAAACAACAGGGACCATGTAGTTGCCAGCGGGAACCACGCAGCTGGTTGCTTGCGGACATCTCTCCCGGCGAAAGGATTGTACAAAGCATGACTGCCACTCTTTCGGCACGCTCCATCGATGAGCTTTCTATCGACACATTGCGCTTGCTTGCCGTTGATGCGGTTGAAAAAGCGAAGAGCGGCCACCCCGGCGCTCCGCTGGGTTGTGCGCCCATTGCGTATCTGCTGTTTCACAAACTGATGAAGCACAATCCTGCGCATTTCAAGTGGGCGGATCGCGACCGGTTTGTTCTATCGAATGGACACGCCTCGGCGCTGCTGTATTCGACGCTGTTTCTCTCCGGGTACAAACTCACGATCGACGATCTGAAGTCATTCCGGCAGTGGCACTCGAAGACGCCAGGACATCCTGAGTCGGGCGAGACGGACGGTGTGGAAGTGACGACGGGACCGCTGGGGCAGGGCTTCGGGATGGCCGTGGGCATGGCAATGGCAGAGAGGCACCTGGCTGCCGTCTACAACAAGCCGGGATTCGATATTGTGGACCACCACACCTATGTGCTGTGCGGCGATGGCGATCTGATGGAAGGAATCTCGCACGAGGCGGCATCACTGGCTGGAACGCTCGCGCTGGGTAAGCTGATTGTGCTGTACGATGACAACCTGATTTCGCTCGTNNAGCGCTTCGAGGCGTACCACTGGCACGTGCAGATTGTGGGCGATGGAAACGACCTGAAGGCGATTGAAGCGGCGATTGAAGGTGCGAAAGCAGAGACGTCGCGGCCTTCGTTTATCGCGGTGCGCACGGTGATCGGCTACGGCAGCCCGAAAGCGGGCACGAACAAAGTGCATGGCGAGGCGATGGGTGCGGCCGATACGGCGGCGACGAAGAAGTTTTTCGGCTTCCCTGAAGATCAGAGCTTCTATGTTCCTGACTTCGCGCTGGCGAACTGGCGCAAGGCGGTTGAACGGGGCGCAAAGCTGGAAGCAAAGTGGAACGAAGAGTTCGAGGGCTACAAGGCGGCAAACCCTGAGCTGGCAGCGGAGTTTGAGCGGACGCAGAGGGGCGAGCTGAAGGCAGGGTGGGAAAAGTCGATTCCGAGCTTTGCGCCGGGCAAGCCGCAGGCAACGCGCAACGCCGGCAACGCGGTGATGAATGCGATTGCCAACGTTGTTCCCGAGCTGTTTGGTGGAGCGGCGGACCTGACCTCGTCGACGAAGACGATTTTCAAGCCGGGGGCGAGCTTTCACGTGGACCCGGCGGGGCGCAACGTCTTCTTTGGGGTGCGCGAGTTCGGGATGAGCGCTGCGGTGAATGGCATGGCCGTACACGGTGGGCTGATTCCATTCGGATCGACCTTCTTTGTGTTTTCAGACTACGCAAAGCCTGCGATTCGGCTGGCTTCGCTGATGCAGGCGCACTCCTTGTTTGTATTTACCCACGACTCGATTGCACTAGGCGAGGATGGGCCGACCCATCAGCCGGTCGAGCACCTGATGGCGCTGCGCGCAGTTCCGCAGTTGACGGATTTTCGTCCCGCGGACGGCAATGAAACGGCGGCGTGTTGGAGGCTGGCGCTGGAACGCACCGGGCCTGCCTTTTTCGCACTCACGCGTCAGGACCTGCCGGTGATTGATCCGGCGACGCACGATGCGTACGCGAATGTAAGCAAGGGTGCCTATGTTTTGGAAGACGAGCCGAATCCAGAGATCATTTTGATCGGCACCGGTTCTGAAGTCTGGCCGTGCGTGGATGCGAAGAAGCTGCTCGAAGCCGAGGGCATCGCTGCACGCGTGGTCAGCATGCCCAGTTGGGAGATTTTCGAAGAGCAGACGGCGGAGTACAAGGCGAGTGTGTTGCCCGCGGGTGTGAAGAAGGTTGCGGTTGAAGCGGGCTCTCCGTTGGGCTGGTGGAAGTATGTGGGCCAGGACGGCGACGTGATCGGGCTTGATCGCTTTGGGGCTTCGGCGCCGGGGCCCAAGGTTCTAGCCGAGCTTGGATTCACAGCAGAAAACGTTGCAAACCGCGCTAAGGCGCTTCTGAAAAAGTAAGGTTCCGACAGATTGCCTTTTACTGTCCTCTATTCACTAAGGAAGCATCATGAAGTTAGTTATCAGTTCCGATCACGCCGGTTTCAACCTCAAGGAAGAGGTACGCGCCTATCTCACCAAAGCTGGTCACGAGATGGTCGATCTTGGCGCTTTTACCTGCGATCCGCAGGACGACTATCCCGATTTTGCTGAGCGCGTGGGAGAGGCCGTGAAGGCAGGCGAAGCGCCGCGTGGCATTCTCATCTGCGGCTCGGGAGTTGGCGTATCGATTGCGGCGAATAAGATTCCCGGCATTCGCGCGGCGATGTGTCATGACACCTATTCGGCGCACCAGGGCGTGGAACATGACGACATGAACGTCATTGTGCTTGGGGCGCGGATCATCGGAACATCCTTGGCATATGAGCTGGTGGATGCATTTATTCGCGCAAAATTCATCTCCAATGAGGAACGGTTTACACGCCGGTTTAGGAAAGTATTGGCCATTGAAGCGAAATACCAGAGAAACAGTGGGCAGTGAAACAGAGAAGCAGTCTTTCCCATCTCTGAAGCAGTTTTGTGAAGAGCAGTGCAAGAGGCGGCCCTGCAATGTTCCCCTTCGACGTGATCCTGTTTGATGTGGGTGGAGTCCTGCTGACTAATGGCTGGGATCATCGCGAACGTGCGGCGGTGTTGGATCAGTTTCATCTCGATCGCGCGGAGTTTGAGGCGCGGCACGCGACGCAGAACGATGCCTGGGAACGTGACGCGATCCCAGTGACGAAGTATCTGGAGACAACGGTCTTTTATGTGCCACGCAGCTTTTCGCAAGATGACTTTCTTGGTGCAATCTGCGCGCAGTCGCAGTTGCTGGAAGATGGAGCGTTGGGAATCCTCGGGGAGCTGGCGGCATCCGATAGGTGCATGGTAGGAGTGCTGAACAACGAAGCACGCGCGACAAACGACTACCGCTTTGAGCAGTTCGGCATTCGCAAACATCTTCAGGTTGCCTTTAGCTCGTGCTATGTGGGACTGCGCAAACCGGGCAAAGCGATCTACAAGCGGGCATTGGATATTCTCGGGAAGCCGCCGGAACGTGTGCTGTTCATCGACGATCGCGAAGAGAATACAGTTGGGGCAGAAGCCGTGGGGATGAAAGCGATTCAATTTCAAGGCGCGGCTGCATTGAGGCGCGAGTTAGGAAATCTGGGAGTTTTGTAAACAGTGGAAGGGAGAGCGTTATGCAACTGGGATTGATTGGCCTCGGCAAGATGGGCGGCAACATGGCAGAGCGGCTGCGCCTGGGCGGCCACCAGGTGGTGGGGTTCGACTTCAGCGCGGAAGCGGTGCAGAAGCTCACGGCGTCAGGCAATGTGGGCGTTTCGTCGCTCGAAGATCTCGCTAAAGACTTGAAAGGGCGGAAAGCGATCTGGATCATGGTGCCGCAAGGCAAGCCCGTCGATGACACAATCGCTAAGTTAGAGCCGCTGCTGAACAAGGGCGACATACTTATCGATGGCGGTAACTCCAATTACAAGGACTCGCAACGCCACCACAAGGAAGTTACCGCGAAGGGATATCAATTTGTGGACGTGGGAACCTCGGGCGGCGTGTGGGGATTGAAAGAGGGATACAGCATGATGGTTGGTGGTGATAAGGAAGCCGTCGAATATCTGCGGCCGATCTTTGAAACGCTGGCTCCGGCAAAGGACAAAGGATGGGGGCACGTGGGTCCGGCAGGCGCGGGACACTTTGTGAAGATGGTCCACAACGGCATCGAATACGGCGACATGCAGTTGATCGGCGAGGCTTACAACATTTTGAAGAACGGCCTCGGTCTGGGCGCGCCGGAATTGCACGACATTTTTGCCGAGTGGAACAAAGGCGAACTCGATTCGTATCTGATCGAAATTACGCGCGACATTTTTGCGTTCAAGGACACGGACGGCACGCCGCTCGTGGACAAAATTCTCGACACCGCCGGGCAAAAAGGCACGGGCAAATGGACAATTCAAAATTCTGCTGATCTTGGAATTCCAATTACGCTCATCGCCGAAGCAGTTTATTCGCGCTGCGTTTCGGCATTGAAAGAAGAACGCGTGAAGGCCGCGAAAAAATTAAAAGGCCCGCGCCCCGCGCTCACGAGCATCGCCGCGAATCCCGCGAAGAAAAAACAATTCATCGCCGACATCCGCGACGCGCTTTACGCGTCCAAAATTGTTTCCTACGCGCAGGGCTACATGCTCATGCGCGCGGCAGCGACGGAATACAAATGGAATCTCAACTACGGCGGCATCGCGCTGATGTGGCGCGGCGGCTGCATCATCCGCTCGCGCTTCCTCGGAAAAATCAAGGAGGCTTACGACAACAATCCGAAGCTCGTGAACCTGCTGCTCGACAATTATTTTCGCGGCGAGATCAAACGCTGCCAGAAAGGCTGGCGCAACGTCGTCGCGGCGGCGGCGAAAAAGGGAATTCCCGTTCCCGCGTTCAGCACCGCGCTCGCGTTTTACGATCAATATCGTTCTGCCGTCTTGCCCGCGAACCTGTTGCAGGCGCAGCGCGATTATTTCGGCGCGCACACCTACGAGCGCGTCGACCAGCCCCGCGGCAAGTTCTTCCATCTGGATTGGCCAAAGCCGACCCGGCCGCAGCTGCCGGTTTGAGGCACAGGCTCCGCTTCAAGCGGAACCACCCGAAGTCTCTCGCACGGGGAACCCCATCTTGGCGCGCCTTTCGGCGGCGCCGCGTTCATTTCAGGGAAGCGGGCTGCAGAGTTCGACCGTATGGCCAACATTGTCCCGGACGAAGGCCACCGTTTGCCCCCATGGCTTCGTCGCCGGTTCGCTCACGGCCGTCGCCCCGGCTTTCACCGCTCGCGCATACAACGCCGGGACATCGGACGTCACCAGGGCGACCTCTTTCACATATAGGATCACGTAACCGAGCGAGACGGACGGGGAGATCGTTGATTTCTCCGTGGGTTTCATGGCTACGGTCTCTGAACGAAGTGTCTTACAATCAAGACAGTCGGAATGCCGTGGTATCGAGCCATTTTAATCTTGAGTTTCCTAATGTTAAGGCTTCGTTTTCTCACATGAGATTCCTTCCCCGCGCCCTGGAAGCAACCCTGCTCAAAGCCGCCAGGAACTTTCCTGCCGTCGTTCTCACCGGACCCCGGCGAGTCGGCAAAACCTCGCTGCTGCGTCACGTGGCGCCCAAGGCGGACTACCGGCTATTGGAGGATCCCGACGTCCTGGCGCGGGTGCGGGCCGATCCGCGGGGATTCTTCGATGAACTCAAGCCACCGGTCATCCTCGACGAGATCCAGAACGCCCCGGAACTTCTCGCCTACGTCCGGACCCGGATTGACGCCGCTCCCCGAAAGACCGGCCAGTGGCTTCTTACCGGCTCCCAGGAATCAGCCCTGATGCAGGGAGTGACCGAGTCTCTGGCCGGCCGCGCCGCGGTCCTGCATTTGCTCCCCTTGAGCCGGCTGGAAAGTCAAAAGGTGGATTTGTGGCTGGGCGGGTTTCCCGAGGTCCTCGCTCGCCCCGTTGCGCGCGATTTGTGGTTCAGCTCGTACCTGCAGACCTATCTGGAACGCGATGTGCGAGCGGTGACGCAAGTGAAGGATCTGGCGACGTTTCGCCGGTTCATGAGCCTCGTCGCGAGCCGGCACGGGCAGATTCTCAATAAGACTGACTTGGCCGGGCCGCTCGGGGTTTCCGTTCCCACAATCGCGCAGTGGATGGGGGTCTTGGAGACGACCGGGCTCTTGGCGTTGATTCCACCGTATTTCGAGAACTTCGGAAAACGGCTGCTCAAGTCGCCACGCCTGTATTGGCTGGATTCAGGACTAGCGTCCCATTTGTTGGGTTTACGCTCACGCCCTGAACTCGAACGTTCGCCGTTCTATGGCGCACTCTGGGAGGGATTCGTTGCCGCAGAGATCATCAAGCGCCAGATCAATGCTGGGGGAAAGAGGGAGCTCTACTACTTTCGGGATGAACAAGGGTTGGAGGTAGATTTTGTTCTTCCAGGTCCGCGGGGAAAATTGCGGTTAGTGGAGGTTAAGGCGACCCGCACGCCCGCGCCGTCCATGGCGCGGCCGCTGCAGTCACTGGGTCGAACTCTAGGGGAACGGGCGGAAATGTGGTTAGTGCATCGGCCATCGAGGACGCCTGCCGAAACCGCGGCACTGGCGCCCGGGGTAAAGGCAGCCGATCTCGCGACTTTCCTCCAACAATTGTAGGTGTCCGCCTAGACTGCGATGGGCGAATACTCAACCGTCGCCGCGGCTGATAATCATGCTAATAAATTGGACATCAATAGATTGCGATTCACCGAGCGCCGACAAATTAGCAGGAAAAGCATCATCTTTCCCGTCGAGCAGACCATGGTTAGGGCCGCTTGATTGTGGCAAACTTGATCACTCCCTGACCGGCGCCGAGTGATCGGTCGAACACCGTGTAATAGTTGTTCATCAGCGGCAACCCGAGGATTGACTGGTTGACCGGATTGCCCGCGGGCCGGATCTGAAAAACGATTCGGCCCGGTGCGGGATGTTGGTCCTGCCAGTAGTTCTCGGGCAAACACGTAAGCTTGACCGGTTTCCCGTCGGAGCCCTTGAGGAAGAAGTTGAGGCGAGGCCATTCCGTCAACTTGACCGCGGACGAAGGCACGCTCCCCTGACCCGCCTGCTGGATGAGGCGAATAAACCGGGGGTTCAGCTTGGCGAGGGACTCGATCACCCCTTGGCAGACGTCGTTGGCCAGAACGAGGACGTTGGTGCCGGAGTCGATGATGGAGTTGGATATCGAGCCCGCGCGAAACTGGCCCTGCAACCGGCCGGCCTTAATGGCCGGGCAACCGTCGACCTGCACCGCCAAGAGGTCGGTGTTGTAGTAGACGTCGTGCACAACCGCTACCGTCTTGAAGCTGCCGGAGTAGAGGTTCTTTTGCTCCTCGCCGCCGCCCAGGACGAAGTAGCCGTGGTTATGCGGATCGCGGGCGACGGCGGCCGGTTGCCGGCTAGCCATCCGCACCCAGGAACGCAGCGTGTAAAATGCGAACTTGTTCATCGCCAGCCCCTGGGATGCCAGCTCGGTGAAATAGGGCTCCACGCTCGCGTGAAACGCATCCCGGGCGGCGACCAGCTTCGCGAAATGTTTCCAGCGGGTGGCAAAGTCCCCGGCCTCGAAGGGCCAGGGATAGGTGACGGGCGGGCTCACCTTCTGCTTCGTCAGGTGGCGCCGCAGGTCGACGGCGGCGTTCAGGCTCCGGTAGGCCAGGCCCAAGATGCCGTCGACCCCGGTAAAATCGTCCTTGGACTTGGACACGGTGATGGCGATCGGCGCGCGCTTCATGCTCGCCCTCTCGCCGGCCGGGTCCCCAAGCATCAGGCTCGTCTTGATGACGGGTCCGAGCCNNTACTTGACCCGTTGCGCGAGTGAACTTGGCCCCATGTCCGTGTCCTCTGACGCCTTGTAGACGGACGGCACCACGGCCAGCGTGCTGCTGCCGGTGTCGAGGATCACGTTGGCGGCGACTTGCTGGCTGCCGACCAGGATCCGGGCGGTGTAGTCGTTCCCGCTGTGGATGTTGGTAATCGGGACACGAAGCGTCCTGGGACCGCCGCGCCGCTTCGGGCCGGTGGGCGGCTTGCGGGCCTTCGGGGACGCAGCCGGCTTCTTCCGACGGGCTTTTGTTTTCATCGTGCCCGAGGGATAGACCAGCTCGCGGAGCGAGGGAACTCCAAAGCTGGCAAGCAGCCAGGCACGCGTCCTTTGCCGGTCATCCTAGAAAAGGGGGGCTTGGTTGGCGGGGTTGTGGAGGAGCGCCTCGAAGCGGGGATCACCGTGAAAAGGAAGGTAAAGCGGATCGAACCGCAGCGCATAGACGTTTAGCTGGTCGTTGGGCACCGTAATCAGCCTGGCCAGGCCACGGAGGCCCTCGTCCTTTTGGCCGTTCCAGCCCTGGACGGCGGCGAGGACGATGCTGAACATCTCGCTGCCGATCCGGTCCTGGGCCATCGGCGTCAGCTGTACCGACTTCTGCGCCGCCTGGAGTCCCGCGTCGGAATGCCCGAGGATCGATTCCATGACCGCAAGGAACATGAGGTAAATCGCGTTGTCCGGCTCGAGGGCGGATTTCGAGCGCAGCTCGGCCTCGAACGGGGCAACCTGCTCGCGCGCCGCCTGGTAGTCCCCTTTGAGCGCCACGAGGTCCATCGCCAGATCCACCGCCTGCACGAAATGCGGCGCCCCGTCCTCGTCGAAGAACGGCTGGACCTTGTCGAGCCGGACAGCCTCGGCGAAGTCCCCCTTGGTCCGGGCCCAGCTCCGGCGCAAGTTGAGACCCCGAGGCGATTTGGCCTTGGACTCCGGCAGGCCGGCAAAGAACGCATCCGTCTCGCGGGTCGACCCGTGCGCGTAGAATCCCAGCGCCACCAAGTCATAGGCCTTTTGGAGATCGTCCGGGTCAAGGCTGAGCTGGCGCCGCTTTTCCAGCGCCGCCTCCTCGTAGCGGCGGACCCGATAGAGGCTGTCGAACAGGTCGTCGCTGTAGGAGCCGTTGCCCGGATCGAGCTGGGTGGCCTTGCGCAAGTTAGTGATGGACGTCCCCCAGTCGCCCTGGCGCCGCTCGATGAGTCCGAGGGAGGAGTAGACCGTGGCATCGTTCGGCCTCTGGACCGCAAGGCGCTGGAATTCCTCCAGCGCGCGGGGATAGTCGAGGCGAGCGTAATAGTAGAAATTCCCCAGGTCCTTGATCACGTCCGGCAGGTCGGGCGCGAGGCGGACCGCATGGTCGATCGCCGCCTGGGCCTCGGCCATGCGCTCGGTGCTGTGGTCGTAATTGGCGAACACATTGTAGGCGAGGCAAACCGCAAGGTCGCCCCAGGCCTCCGCGAAGTTCGGGTCGAGGTCGACCGCGCCCCGCAGGAGCTCCTCCTGGCGTCTTTGGGACATCGGCGTCTGCCCGCCGTCGTTCTGGATCTGGCGCGCCTTGAGCCACAGGTCGTAGGCGGCGAGGTTCTCGGTCGGATGCCGCTCGATGAGCTTTTGGCTCGTGGGGGAGATCGCGGCCTGCAACGCACTTGCGATCGCCTGAGCGAGCTCGCTCTGGATCGCGAAGATGTCGTTCAGGTTCCGGTCGAATGCCTTGGCCCACACCTGCCGGTCGTTGCGGGCGTCGATCAACTGGCCTGTGACGCGGACCATGTTGCCTGCGCGCTGCACGCTGCCCTCCAGCACGAAGGCGACGCCGAGCTCTCGGCCAATCTCCTTGATCGACTTCGTGGTCCCGCGGTACTGCAGGACAGAGGTCCGGGAGGTGACATGCAGGTCGGGGATGACGGAAAGGTCCGTCAGCACGTCCTGATGCACCCCATCGCTGAAGAATCCGTTGTCCTTATCTATGCTCATGTTCTCGAAAGGCAGAACGGCGACAGACTTGCTGTCGATGGCCGCGGTCGAGGTTGCGACCACGGGTACGGGATTGGACGGCGCCGGAGAACGAAGGAGGATCAGCGCGGTGAGAAGGATAGCCACCGACGCGGCAACGGCGGCGCCGATCGCCCAGCGGCGGCCGCCCGAAGCCGATCTCGCGGGAAGCGAGAGCGGCCGTTGACTGCGTTCCCCCGGCTCGACGGGCGCCTGGAGCAGCCGTTTTACTTCCCTGACGAAATCGGGCGTCGGTCGCGCCCCGGGCAGGCGCATCCATTGCACGCGTAGAAACTCTGCCGGCACGAGCGCCGCGCCCTGAGGCGTCTCGTCAACCACGACCGGGACCAGGAACGGCACCCCCTCGGCCATGTGGTGCGTACGCTCCACCGCCAGCTTCCATTCCAGGCGGAAATATCCCTCCTTGCGCGCCTGAGCGGCCACAGAGATCACGGGCAGAAAGAGTGCGCAGGTCTTGATCTGGCGCCGGATCTTCTCGTCCCAGGCATCGCCGCCCCGCAACTCCCTCTGATCGAACCAGACCTCGATCCCCTGACCGGCCAGTGCATCGGCAATCGCGTGCGCCGCGAGTGCATCCTCGCTCGCATAGCTCAGGAACACGGCGCCGGCGGCCGAACCGGTGTCAGGTGCTGGAGATATGCTGGGCATCGCCGCCTAGAGATTGATCCACAATCCTGAAGCCAAGCCAGTTTTTTACGGGTTTCGGCAACGCGATTGCGTCTTCATCCGCTTCGGATCGCAATGCATCCCCATATTCGGTGGGTTGAAGTGCCCGCTGGCTTATCACGCAGCCGCCTGTCCAGCTACCCTGTGGTCCGGCGGTCGCTTACTTTTGAGGCTGCCCTGACGAGGAAGAAAAGGGCCGGCCGCAAGACAGCGTCATTTTCACCTGACCCTTTGCTGGTTCCTCTACTCCAGAAAGTGGCCGAAGTATGACATGATCGCCAAGGCCACCATGTAGACCCCCAAGAGCGACTGCGCCCCCGCCACGATGCGTACCCACCCGGTCGCCTTCAGCTCGAATTCCTCTGGCTGCATGCGCTCGATCCACGTCGAGAAGTTGAGGTCGTCCCAGCCGATGTTGAAGGCCGACACCAGGCTGAAATACAAGGCCCACCCCCACCGCTTGGGCCCGCGCGCCGTCAGCCGCACATCCGGCTCCTCGGCCCGCGATTTGGGTCGATGGTCGTCCGGCCAGGTCTTCCAGATGCCGGCCGGTCGGCCGGAGTCTCGCAGCGCGAAATAGTACGGCACGAAAAAGACGAGGATCGCGACCACGAGGATGATCAAGGGGCGCCCCGGCTTTAGGCCGTAGGCGCAGGGCCATTCGACCGCCAACAGCCCGACCTTTTCCGGGAATGAGTGAGAGTGCAGGCGCTGGTTGTGCAGCTTGGCGAAGTTCACGTTGTATGCCGCCTCGGTCATGCCCGCCTCCCGAAACGCGTTGCGCAATTCCAAAAGCGCGCCGGGATCGTCGTTGAACGTCAGATCGATCAGGCCGTCGGCCAGGCCGAAAACGCGCAGATTGGGCAGACTGTCCTTCCCCAATTGGAAAAAGGCGCCGCTGACGACGGCATGGTAGAGGCTCGCATCCTTCAGGCTGGTATCGGTCAGGTTGGCGCCCGTCAGGTCGGCCCCATCCAAATTGGCCCCGGCCAGGTTGGCCCCCCCAAGATCGGTCCACGGCCGCAGACTTTGGCCGAACTTCTGGCCGAGGCGCGCGAGTCCCGCCGCGTTCAGGTCGGCCTCCCCCAAATTGGCCCACTGCGGCGGTCTCGGGACGTACTCCCGGCCGACGCGCACGAGTTCCGCCGCGCTCGGATCGCCTCCCAACCCAAGGCGGGCGTCCTGCAACTGGGCCTGGGGCAGGTCGGCGCCTTTGAAGTAGCTGCGGTATAGCAACGCCCACTGCAGGTTCACCCCGTCCATTTGCGCGCCTCGAAAATCAGCGCAGCCCAGCGCGGCACCGCTCAAATTGGCCTTTTTCAAGTGGGCTCGGCACAGGCAGGCCCAATTCATCACCGCATACCGGAGATCGACCCCGTCCAGGTTGGCGTCATCCAAGCGAAAGCCCGTCAAATCCGCGCGCTTGCCCGCCTCTCCATTCGTCTTCAGCCATTGCCGGTGCNNCGTGTCCCGGGAGCACCAGTTGTTCCGCGGCGGAGCGGGGAGGCGAAGCGTCGCTCCCTTCCTCCGCGGCGACCGCGGTTCGCAGACCACCCGCCAGAAGAAGAACGGCCAGGGCAAACCGCGAGCGTGACAGATGGTTCATCGGGGTATCGTCGGATCGCCGGCCATGGTGCGGAATTGCCTGATGGCTGCAATCAAGGACGCGCATGCCCCGCCGCATCGCCGCCCGAAGTCAGGTGCCGGTCTCCCTTGCAACCCGCAGCACCAAAAAGGCCAGGGATTTTGGTGCCCGACCCCATCGGCCTAACCGGCCGCGGGCAATAGCATCGCCAGAACGCGGGCGATCCTCGTCCCGACCGCGGTCAGGGAACACGGCGCGATTTGGGATGGTGCCCGAGGGGAGACTCG
>PLKY01000208.1:0-7744 GCA_003140785.1 Acidobacteriaceae bacterium
GCGAATATAGAAATGGAACCGATCTACATTCCCGCCGCACAGGTTGCGATTCAAGGTCGCGTACTCGGCGTCTTGCGCAAGTACCGCTGACATTTGCCCTGCGTACAAAAAAGAGAGGGCCTAGCCCTCTCTTGAGTTGACCACGACTGGCCGCCTCTTAAGCCAGCAGCCGCTGAACTTTTTCTTCGATCACGTTCTGAGGAACGTAGCCNNGCGTTGCGCCGTTCTCATCCACATTCATTTTTGTCACTTTTAGTTTGCCTGTATAGGCCGTTGCCACGCTGTCAACCATCGGCGCAATTGCTCTGCATGGTCCGCACCAAACCGCCCAGAAATCAACCAGGACCGGTTGCTCACTTCGCAGCACCTCCTGATCGAATGTCGCATCGCTTACTTCCATAACTCCCAACCCAGCCATGATCCTCCTTGCAACCCCGCTCAATTAGTCTAATCGAACTGGCACACTAACTAAGATGCGCTAGGTCACTAAACGTCGCAAACCGGCGGCGGAACAGGATAGTGCAACATCCTTGGCGAGCATGAGAGCGTCTGCGAAGCCAGCCTTCCGAGAGTTGACGATTGTTTTTTCGGCATTGGGAAGTGCTTTTTTCGGCCAAAAATTAAGTCCCTATTCCCGCAAATAAAAGCGCCCGGATCCCAGTAAGGATCACGGGCGCTAGAGCAGNNGCAGCCCTCCCCCAGAACTGCCCACGCAGCGAATGTAGGTGTTTCAAAGCCGAATAGCAAGTAAACTTAGGTAATGCAAGGAGTAATCACCGACAGGTGATTAACAGAAAAGACAACTCAAACTTTGTCGGATTTGTAATTACGATAACTCCCTAATTCGGGTTTGAATGACCCGTTCCCATGAGTCAGATCGTGATCCGGAATCATGCCAGGACCTGTCCCAAAAACTGGCTCGCTCCGCTAAGCTCAAAGCGGCAAACATGGAGCTCCGGTTCTTCCAGGCCATTTGCAGCCTGAGAGATAGCGGTCGATGCCGATCCAATACTTCCCGCCCCATCGACCACAACCAGAACAGCTGGCCCTGCCCCGCTCAGGGCCGCGCCGAGAATGCCATATTCGCCCGCCAACGGCAGCAATCGCGAGAGCAACGGGCAAATCGGCGCACGATAGGGCTGGTGGATCCAGTCCCTCATCGCCACCCGCAACAGCTCGCCTCGAGCTTGGGCAAATGCCAAGCCAAGAAGGCTCGCCGATTGTATGTTTGCCA
The DNA here is from genome assembly GCA_003140785.1 of Acidobacteriaceae bacterium. Classification (GTDB taxonomy): domain Bacteria; phylum Acidobacteriota; class Terriglobia; order Terriglobales; family Acidobacteriaceae; genus Telmatobacter. The sequence goes on from PLKY01000208.1 coordinate 1,235, forward strand.
CAACATCCGGTCGAGGATATGAATCGGGCAGTACCGCGCGTGCCTTGCTGGTCGCAAGCGGGCTCGACGGCAGCGCGATAATCGCACGCCATTCGGAAGGCGGAGAAACACGCGCCGCGTAAACCGTTCTCCCCTGGCACGCCGCAGCAACGAACCCGCCCAACCAGCAGGCGGCGGCGTTGTCGGGGTGTCCTTCCATCACGCTTGCCTCTTCGAGGATTTGCTCCGCGCTCCATCCCAGCTGACCGAAATGCACGGCCATGGCAATTCCCGCGAGCCTGCCTGCAGCTGACGAACCGCAGCCCATTCCAAGGGGAATGCCATTGACCATATGCAGGGCCAGTGGTATCTCCGGCATGCCGTTTTCCGCAAGCAGTCTGCGATACACGCCTAGAATGAGGTTGTCTTCGAGGCGCGCGCAACGTGCAGCGTCGCGACCCGTTGCGTCAATCGAGAATTCCTGTGCAGCCTCGGCATCTATCTCGAGAAAGAAATCGAGAGCCACGGCTGCGGCGTCGAATCCGGATCCAAGATTTGCCGATGTCGCAGGCAACCGTAGCCGTAGCCGTCCGCCGCGCGGAGTCGAGACAGTCGTCATCCGGCATTTCCCTTCATGGCGGCCAACACCGCAGCCGGGCTCGCGTCTACGGCAAAAGCATTGCGCCGCAGTCCATCGACTTCCGTTTCGTGACCGGCAATCTCCTCTTCCTTCAGCAGGGTTCCCCGGTGAAAATCAATGGTGTAGTCGGCGTCCTTGAGCGTATGTCCGGTAAGAACGAGCACCACGGTCTCTCCGGACGCCACTTTACCGTCTGCGCGAAGCTTTTTCAGACCCGCAAGCGTAACCGCCGACGCCGGCTCGCAGCCCAGTCCCTCGGCTCCTAGCTCCGCCTTCGCGATCGCAATCTCCGTCTCCGTAACATCCAGGCACCATCCATCTGTGTCCTGAATCACCCGCACTGCCTTGCGCCATGAGGCGGGATTTCCGATCCGAATTGCGGACGCGCGCGTGTGCGCTTCAACGGGCTCCAACTCGCTCCCGTGGCTCGTGGCAAAGCTGCGCACCAACGGATTGGCGCCCTCAGCCTGGATCACGGAAATGCGCGGCATCCGGGCCACAAGCCCAAGTTCTCGTAATTCACGGAAGCCCTTGCCTAGAGCCGAGCTGTTGGCCAGGTTTCCGCCAGGCACAATCAGGTGGTCGGGAACTGTCCATTCGAGCGCCTCAGCAATCTCGAATGCGGGTGTCTTCTGCCCTTCCAGGCGGTAGGGATTCACGGAGTTCAACAGGTAGATCGGTTCCTCGCGCACGATCTCCGCCAGCACCTTCACGCAGCCGTCGAAATCAGTCTTGAGCTGGCACGTGACGGCTCCATAATCCATGGCCTGCGAAAGTTTGCCCCACGCGATTTTCCCTTCGGGAATCAGAACCAGGCTGCGCAATCCAGCGCGTGCCGCGTATGCCGCCATCGCCGCCGAAGTGTTCCCGGTCGACGCGCAAGCTACCCACTCGAAGCCTCGCTCTTTCGCCACGCTCAGCGCCGCCGTCATCCCCGTATCTTTGAAGGATCCTGTCGGATTCATTCCCTGGTGCTTGGCGAACAACTGGTCGATCCCCAACACCCGGGCGGCGCGGGTCAAGGCATAGAGAGGTGTGTTGCCTTCACGCAAGGTTATGGCATTCCCGTAATTCTCCAGGATCGGCAACAACTCCCGGAATCGCCAGACACCCGATTGATCAAGCGCCTCAGAGGAGCAGCGGCGCTCCCGCCAAAGCCATTTGAGCGCACCCGGATTGGGGCGATTGGTTCCCTGCCGCAGCGTCCATCCTGGGTACTCCACTTCAAACAAGTCGCCGCATTGGGCACAACGAAAATTCGGCAGCGCGTCGGGGCCGGCAATACGCGCGCCGCAACCAAAGCAGCGTAACTGATGCAGGTTGTCGTTCATCCTTGGTGTTAGCCTACCAGCGTGAGGCAGTTTTTGCTTACTTGGGAGGCGTGAAGACCCGCTATGCTGCGCAGGTTTCTTTTTACGTTGATTGGCGCGCTCAGCATTCCCTCGGTTCTTGCGCAGACGCCTTTGCGCGTGGCCGCAGCTGCTGACCTTGAACCGGTGTTGCCGCCGATCCTTGAACAATTCCAGCAAGCCACCGGTATCCGCGCCGAAGCGACATATCAAGCCTCGGCCATGTTGACGGCACAGATCCAGAATGGCGCCCCCTTCGATCTTTTCTTGTCGGCGGATTTGAGTTATCCCAAACGCCTCATCGATGCCGGACTGGCCGACGCGGCAGGTACAGCCGATTCTTCGACGCCGATCACCTATGCCAAAGGAACGCTTGTCTTATGGACACGCAAAGACTCCCATTTGCCGCCGTCGCTCGATCTTCTTCACAATCCACTTCTAAAGCGCCTGGCGATTGCAAACCCTGATCGCGCGCCTTACGGCCGCGCCGCTGTGGCTGCTCTTACCAGCCTCAAGCTCTACGAGGAACTAAAGCCGCGCATCGTGACCGCCGAAAACATTGCTCAAACTGCGCAGTTCGTCGATTCGGGCAACGCAGATGCGGGACTTATTTCGCTCACGTCGGCACTTACACCCCGTCTTTCATCCAGCGGTTCTTACTTCGTGATTCCGCGTGATCTCTATCCGCCCATTGAGCAAGGCGCAGTCATCGTGAGCAAGACGAGTCAGCGAGCGGCGGCCCACGAGTTTCTCGCTTTTTTGCTCTCCGCGCCGGTGCAGGCTCAACTCGCCAAAAGCGGCCTCACACCTGCGAAATGAGGGCGTCTTAACCGATGGATTGGCAAGCGCTCGCCCTCACGCTCAAGCTCGCAACCTTGACAACAGCCATCCTTCTTGTCCTTTCCGTGCCTCTGTCCGCGCTATTGATTCTTGGACGAAGTCGATGGCTCGCAATTCTTGAAGCTTTGGCAACGCTGCCGTTGGTTCTGCCGCCTACTGTGCTGGGATTCTTTCTTCTCGTTCTTCTCGGCCCGCGCACGGCCGTCGGTCGAGGAGTTATCGCTCTGCTTGGTCACCCACTCGCATTTTCGTTTTCCGGATTGGTCGTCGGTTCGGTCATCTACAGTCTTCCTTTTGCCGTGCAGCCTCTCGTCGCGGGCTTCGCGGCCGTCGAGCCAGGCCTGGTGGACGCAGCGCGTTTGCTGGGCGCCAATTCGCTGCGGATTGTTTTCACGTTATTCGTTCCGCTGGCTCGTCGATCGCTGCTCGCCGCCGCAGTGTTGAGCTTTCTGCACACTATCGGCGAATTTGGAGTGGTCCTCATGCTCGGCGGCGATATTCCAGGAGCCACGCGTACGTTATCGATCCTGCTTTATAACCAGGTGGAGAACTTCGACTACGCAGCGGCGAGCCGTACCGCTGCAATTCTGCTCGCCCTCAGCGTTGCGGCATTGATTGCGATCTACAGCGGCACCCGGCCACGCAGAGGTCGCCATGCTTGAGTTCGATCTTGAGGCACGCCGTGGCAGCTTCCATCTCCAGGTGGATTGTCGCTTCGCCTCGGAGTGGACTGTGATCTTCGGGCCCTCCGGTGCAGGCAAGAGCACTCTCCTGCGTTTTCTTGCCGGTCTCGATCGGCCGGATGTCGGCAGCATCGCACTCGACGGGCACACCTTGAGTGATTCCGCGCGTCGTGTTCACCAAAAGCCGGGTCACCGAAACACCGCGCTGGTCGCACAACAGCCAGCGCTCTTTCCTCATATGAGTGTCGCCGCCAATGTGAGCTACGGAGTCGTTGATCTCAATCGCAGCCAGCGCGCCAAGCGCATCGAGGAGATGCTCACGCTGGTCGATGCGGAGAATCTCGCCCACCGCCGCCCGCGTGATCTCTCCGGTGGGGAGGCCCAGCGCATTGCTCTTGCTCGCGCGCTCGCGCCTCTACCGAACCTGCTCCTCCTGGATGAGCCATTTTCGGCGCTTGATGGCGCAGCGAGCGATGCACTCCTTGAGCGATTGAAGGATTGGTTGCGCAGACGGAGCGTGCAGACAATTTTAGTCACGCACGACGCAACCGACGCGTATGCTTCCGGTGCCGAGGTCGCATTACTGAGAGATGGAAAAATTGTTGCACTCGGTCCGGCTGACGTTGTCCTCGCAGAGGAGCGTAGACGAATTCTGGAACGCCTGGGAAGCAATTAGCGTCGCTCCTCCGCGAATCCAAGCAGAACCGGCTCTCTTTCCAATCGGATGCCAAAGCGGGCTTCAACCCCAGATGCAATTTCATCGGCCAGCGCCAGAATTTTTGTTGCTGAGGCCCCGCCCCGATTGATCAGCGCCAGCGTGTGCCTTGACGAAATTCCAGCTGCGCCTTGCGCGAATCCCTTGGCGAAACCCGCCTGTTCAATCAGCCAAGCTGCCGGAAGCTTCACAATGCCCGAATGTTCATCCTCCGGTCCGGCCGGAAAATACGGAGGCTCCTTCCCTTCTTTGGTTGCGATTTGGTGGATCTGTTCCGCACTCACTAACGGATTCTTGAAGAAGCTCCCTGCACTGCGGCAGTCTGGATCGCCATCAACCAGCAACATCCCTTTGGAACGCCGAATGTGTCGGACCGCTTCAGCAACTTCTTTTACCCTAGGATCGGAGTGACCCTGAAATTCCTTTTGCAGATCGGCGTAGCGTAAGGTCGCGGTGCCCCCAAGCATCAGACTGTAATCGACGCGCGTAATCACATATCGCCCCCGGTCTGCCGTGTTGAACCGGCTGCGTCGATAGGCGAAGTCGCACTCCGCTGGCGGGAAGTCGACAAATGCGAGAGTCCGCATGTCATAGGCGCGCACATTTGCAACGGTCGAAGCGACTTCCTGACCGTACGCGCCCACATTCTGTACTGGTGTGCCGCCGACAGTCCCGGGAATTCCTGCAAGGCATTCCAGACCAGCACAGTTGTCCTCTACGCTCTGCTTGACCAAGGCATCCCAGTCCTCACCCGCGCCGACTTCGTACACAACGTGCTCGGCATGTTCGTACTTCTGGACGCCGCGCACTCCCACATGAANNATCGGCAACTACTAAATTGCTACCGCCGCCCAAGACGAACAGAGGCACGTTCTTCTCCCGGGCCCATGCCGCAGCAGCAACAACATCGCTCTCGCTTCCAGCCTCTACAAACCACCGCGCTGGTCCTCCGACGCCTAAAGTCGTGAACGGTGCAAGCTCCTTGTTTTCTTCAATGAGCATTTCTTCTCAAGGCTACACCTGCACTTTCGGATAAAATGGGTCTAGGCATCATTCCCTGCCGGAGGCATTCATGTATCCAGAACTGATGGTGATTCCCATGCGCGAAGAACTGGTGCGTGCAGGAATCAAAGAAACTCGCAGCGCCGAAGAGGTCGACGCCGCATTGGCGCAACCCGGCACAACGATGTTGGTCGTGAACTCCATTTGTGGATGCGCGGCGGGCAAGATGCNNGCAAGATGCGTCCCGGCGTCCGTCTCGCGTTGTCCGGCGCCGCTAACCGCCCAGACCAGAGCATCACGGTCTTTGCTGGACAGGATCGTGAAGCCACCGAGCGTGCTCGCGGTTATTTTGACGGCAATCCGCCAACCTCGCCGGCCATCGCGATTCTGCGTGACGGCAAGCTGGCGTATCTGATGCAGCGTTACGTCATCGAACAAGCCACTGCCCAGCAGATCGCCGGCGAACTCGTCCGCGCCTTCGATGAGTTTTGCGCGAAGACTTCGGCGTAACCAACGGTCAGACTTTGCGGATCGGACCTGGGTAGCGTGCAATCACCGGGTCGGCAGTTAAAAGCAATATCCCTTCGATCATGGCCTGAGCGATCAGGATCCGGTCAAAGGGATCCTTGTGTATGGGTGGCATACTCGCGACTGTGAGAACGTGCCGCCCCGAGATGTCGAGTTCCGTATAGCCGTTCTGCAGCAAATCGCTCCGAACTAGGCCGGGGTCCGCGTGGAAGTCTGAGAGACCCTTTCCCTGCTTGATCCCGATCTCCCAGATGCTTGCAACGCTGAAGAACAATTCATTCGCCGCATTCGCGATCATTCTCCGCGCGACTGCTGGAAGGCGGGACGATCCTGCGCTCGCCCACAACAGGAGGTGTGTGTCCAACAGGAGATTCACTCTTCACCGTAGAACATTTTCTCGATCTCTTTTGCAAAGGGGGTCTTGATGTCGTCCGGAACCTTAATCTGGCCCCTGAGGGATCCGATCCGGCGCTTCGGCTTCTCCGGCGCGTCGATACGCACCACCTTCACCTTCGGTTTACCGGCCTTGGCGATCACGAACGGCTCGCCCTTNNGTCTTGGCTTCGTGAATATTGAATGTACGCATGTCGGCCTCCAGTAAACTAAGTTCACTTAGTTTAGTCCATTTGATTTTCCGGTACAAGACCCTCGGAAGATCCCGCCGCAAAAGCGGAACGGCCTCCCGAAGGAGGCCGTTCCCTGGCGCGTAAATGGGGGCTACGATTCAGTCGGCTTCGGCGTCTGCGACCAGAGCCTGCACCTTGCTGTGCTTCA
>PLKY01000208.1:7753-9090 GCA_003140785.1 Acidobacteriaceae bacterium
CGGAAAGGCCGCTCCATCTTGGGATGACGCACGCGCAACACCCATACGCCCGCACACACAATAGTGAAGGCCAACAGGGTTCCGATATTGACGAGTTCCGAGAGACGCTCAATGTCCAGGAATGCGGGCATGATCGCCGCAAACGAGCCGAAGACGATCGTGGTGATCCATGGCGTGCGGAATTTGGGATGCACGGCCGAGGCCCACTTGGGCAATAGTCCATCTTTAGACATCGAGTAGAAGACACGGGTCTGCCCGAGAAGCATGACGAGCATGACCGTGGCCAGGCCAAACACTGCCCCAATCTTGACGAGAAGGGATCCCCAGCTGACTCCCGTGGCATCGATTGCAAGAGCCACTGGCGCCGATACGTTCAGAGTTTTATAGCTGACCAGGCCGGTGAGCACAAGCGAGACAAGAATGTAGAGAATGGTGCAGACGACAAGCGAACCGAGGATGCCAATCGGCATATCGCGCTTGGGGTTCTTGGCTTCCTGAGCAGCAGTGGATACGGCGTCGAATCCAATATATGCAAAGAAAATCGATGCAGCCGCNNGTCGGTATGCCAAGCAAGCCGAAGTTGCCATGGCCGTCAGCAGGCGGAATAAAAGGATGCCAATTCGCTCTAGCCACATCGGGATGCTGATAGAGGAAGTAGCCGCCAACGATAAGGAAGATCCCTACAATGGAGACTTTGATGATGACTATGGCTGAGTTGAAGTTGGCCGACTCCTTGATGCCGATCACCAGAATCGTTGTGATCACAATGACGATGCAGACCGCAATCAGGTTGAAGAAGCCTGTAGCCTGAGGTAGACCAACCGCACTCACGCCCGGCGGAAGAGACATCAGCTGAAGCCATTGTTGGTGATAGAAGACCAGGGGAGTGCCGGTGGTTGCTGTGAGCTGCGGTGGAANNATAGATGTGGAACTGCTGCAGCAGACTGTTGAAGTAGCCCGCCCAACCCGAAGCGACGGTGGACGCGCCAAATGCGTACTCGAGGCAGAGGTCCCAGCCAATGATCCATGCCACTAACTCGCCGAGCGTAGCGTAGCCGTATGTGTAGGCCGAGCCGGCGATCGGAATAATCGAGGCAAACTCGGCATAGCACAGCCCGGCAAACGCGCAGGTAAACCCGGCCAGCACAAAGCTCAGTGAGACCGCCGGACCAGCGCGCAGCGCGGCAGCCTGTCCGGTGAGAGTAAAAATACCTGCGCCAATCACAGCGCCGATGCCGAGCGTGATCAGGTTCAGAGCGCTGAGGGAGCGCTTCAGCGTGTGTTCGCCCTCTTCACCCGCCTCTTGCGTCAGCATCGACATCGGTTTGATACGAAGC
>PLKY01000300.1 GCA_003140785.1 Acidobacteriaceae bacterium
TAGTTGCCGATCAAACGCCGCCCGATCCGCCTGCACGTGAACTGACCGTCGATGAAGCGGAACGTATCGCGTTCGAAGAGAATCCCGAAATTCACATGGCGGTTCGGCGCGTCGCGATGGCCGAAGCCCATGTTCCCGCGGCGGGAGCGCTCGACGATCCGCAATTCATGTACCGCGGATGGCAGGTACCGCTCAAGCATCCCTGGGACTACAACGCTGCGCAAAACATGCTGATGGTCTCGCAATCGCTTCCCGGCCCCGGCAAGCGCGGACTGGAGACCGGCATCGCGCAGACCGACGTCCAGTCAGAGAAGNNAGAAGGATTCTCTGGAGGTGACGCGCTTGCGCGTACGCGTCGAGGTCCGCAAGGCTTTCTACGATCTGCTGCTAGCGCAAGACGAACTGCAGATTCACGACCAGCACGTGGCCATCGCCCACCAGGCTATTGAAGCTGCGCGGATCAAATACACAACCGGCAAAGTGCCACAGCAAGACATGCTCAAGGCGCAACTCGCCCTTACGCGTCTGGCTGAGCACATGATTCGCTTCGATCGTGATGCCGACGTGGCGCGTTCGCATCTAAACACACTCCTCGGCCGCGACCCTACGCTGCCGATCACTCTGCGCGGCGATTTTCAGGTCGATCAGCCTTTGCCCTCCGCACAAGATCTCGAAAAACTTGCGCTGCAATCTCGGCCCGACCTTCTTGGCGCACAGATCGCCGCTGACAAGTCTCGCCAGGAGCAGTCGCTGGCGAAGAAGGCTTACGTTCCGGATTTCACTGTGTCGGCCGGTTACATGCTGATGCCGTCCGGCTCCGACCCGCGCAACAACTACATGATCGAAGGTTCCGTCAGCCTGCCTTGGCTGAATCACCGCAAGCATGACGCGGAGATTGCCGAAGCCGCAGCCAAGGTCACGGATGAGGATGCCGAACTGGCAGCTATGCGCAATGAAGCCTTCGGGCAGATCGAGGAAGCGCTGGCGGATGCCCGCGCGGCGCAGCGGCTCGCTGCCATTTATCACAACTCACTCAGACCGCAGGCCGACGCAACCCTTCACGCGGCCGTCATCGCTTACGAAAACAATCAGACCGACTTTCTCGACCTCCTCGATAGCCAGATGACCGTGATCGATGTCGATCTCTCCTGGCGGCAGGCTCTGGGCGATTTCAGCGCCCGCATAGCAGACCTCGAGTTAGCCGTCGGCATTCCGCTCGATCAGCAGCTCGCAACACCGGAGGAAAAGAAATGACAAAACATCCTTATCAGCGTGCATTTTTCCTGGCTGGCGCTCTCTGTGCGTTGCTGGCTGTTGCTCTCGTGTATTTACTCCTGCATCGGAACGCTCCTGCGCACGCAGCCTCCTCCGACGCGAGCGATCCGGTTGTCGCGCGCGGGCCCGAAGCCGTTGCCGCCGCAGCTCCCTCACCCGCTGTTGTACCAGCGAGTTCTGAACCAGCGCTCGGCCCGGTGCAGATTTCGCCAGCACGGCTTCAGGAAATCGGCGTAACCATGGCGCAAGCGGAACTGAAAAATGTGACCGACGAATTGCACGTACCGGGTAACGTCGACATCGATGAACAGCGGCTCTCCTACGTGCAGACCCGCTTCGCCGGTTGGATTCAGAATGTCTCTGCCAACGCAACCTATCAATATGTCAACAAGGGTCAGCGGCTGTTCACCATCTACAGCCCGGACCTTGTCAGCACGGAGCAGGAGTACCTTCTCGCCAAGCGCAATCAAACCGCATTCTCAACGGATATGCACGGAACCGCGGCGGAGGAGAGCGGCTGGTTATTGCAGGCTGCCGAGGAACGCCTACGGCAATTCGATGTTCCTCCCGCCGCCATCGCGACATTGAAACAAACGGGCGAGGTCCAGCGCGAGATCGCCGTCAACTCGCCAGCATCGGGATACATCACCGAGCGCAATGCCCTGCCCAACGCCTACGTTCAGCCAGACATGAAACTCTACACCATCGCCGATCTCTCCACGGTTTGGGTCTATGCCAACGTCTTCCAGAATGATGTGGGCCGACTCAAACCTGGCAACCCCGCGCAGGTCACCGTCGATGCTTATCCGGGACGTCAGTTCACGGGCAGAATCGATCAGATCCTTCCGCAGGTCGATCCCACAACGCGCACTGCGAAGGTTCGTCTTGTCTTCCGCAATCCGGGCGTTGCCCTCAAGCCCGGTATGTATGTGAATGTCGACATCTCCGTGCCCCTCGGCCGTCAGTTGGTGATCCCTGCGTCCGGGGTGTTGCAGGCCGGCTCGCGGAATGTGGCGTTCGTAGATCACGGACAAGGCAACCTCGAACCACGCGAAATCGAAATCGGACCGCAACTCGACGATTCCGTCGTCGTCCTCAAGGGATTGCGCGCTGGCGAACGCATAGTCAGTTCGGCAAACTTCCTGGTCGATTCCGAGGCCCAGCTTCAGGCGGCGATGGGATCGTTTGTTCCTCATCCGCAGAATGCAAATGCAAGTACCGACTCCGCCGCGCAACCGCGGATCGAGCTAAGCACACGGCCGTCGCCTCCGCGCAAAGGCGCGAACACAGTCCAGGTGAAACTGATTGGAGTTGACGGGAAGCCTGTCGCAGGCGCTCAGGTCTCCGTGACCTTCTTTATGGCGGCCATGCCGGCCATGGGCATGGCGGCTCAGCATGCAGCGGCAAAACTACAGGACAAAGGACAAGGCCTCTATGAAGGCCCGCTCGCATTGGATTCAGGAGGCACCTGGCAAGTGACCATCACCGCACAGCGCGGCGGCCAGGTCGTCGCCACGAAACAGCTCAGCCTCTCAGCCACAGGAGGCATGTGATGATCTCAAGAATCATTGCATGGTGCGCTCACAATCCATTCATCGTTTTCGCCGGAGCCATTCTGCTTACTGTTGCGGGTGTTTGGTCGCTTCACAACGTGCCTCTCGACGCGCTCCCCGACATTAGCGACGTGCAGGTCATCATTCACACGGAATGGGCGGGCGAGCCGCCGGATGTGGTCGAAGATCAGGTCACCTATCCCATCGTTACGTCTCTGTTATC
>PLKY01000356.1 GCA_003140785.1 Acidobacteriaceae bacterium
GAACATCATTCCTACGGCATGGGTCGACGATCTGATCTTCTCTGGATCGGAGGCGCGTTGTGTGATGGAACTGGTTCGCCGGACACTTGCCGCCTGCGGATTCAAGATGTCGTCCAAGAAGCGCATCATCTTGACAGACCGCGACGCGAAGATCATCACAGGCATCAGGCTCGGGGCAGGGCGGGCTAGGGCCCCAAAGGACAAGCTTCGCGACATCAGAGCCGCCATTCATAAGCTTGAGATTGGGGCCATTTCACGCAGCGAACGTCGGAAATACATTGCAAGCCTCAAAGGCAGGCTGAATCATATCGAACGAATTTGCAGCAAGGACGCTTCGCGATTAATCAGCAAGTTGGAATCCGTACTAGTTGGTGCGAAAGACCCGTCCGCTAGAAAACCTGCCTAGAAGAGGGCAAACCCAGACACGACGGGCGGGCGACCCGCCCCTTCCGAACTGACAAACTAAGTGCACTATCATTCAACAGTTCAATCGCGAGGAAGCGGGACAGCGCGCACCCCATTTTCGAGATAGATCCTTCGAAACGCCGTTCGGGTCCAGCGAATTCCCACAAACCAGCGCGACAAATTCTCTCATTGCTCCGCACACCCCCATTTGCAGATCATTTCCGCTCACGGCGCACAATGAAATTGTCCCGGCAAGTGCGCAAGCGCGGCTGAAGCGAATGCTGTGGAGGGCAAGAAGGGCACCCCTACCCCCCCCTCCTAAATTTGCGTTATCCACACCGATTTTGCAGAAGATTGCGCAGGCTTGTGATTCACGAGCTCTGCAGCCGATCGAAGCGCATCCACAGCCAACGCCAATCCAAAAACGGGCCCCAAAACAAGTCCCGACAAAGCCGATATTCTTCGCAAATCCCAGCCAACACCTGTGACAGATGCCGCAATTGTTCCACGTGGAACAATTGTGTTCGCTGGCACATTTCGCGCGAAGCTTATGCGTGAGCGAACAGTCCCAAAAATTGTTCCACGTGGAACAATTTCAGCGACCCGATGAAGTCCAATCCACCACGCGAAGCCCGCGCCGGACGGCAAATCCTTCGCAAACTCCAATCAACATCGGTGGCAAATGTCACAATTGTTCCACGTGGAACAATTTCGAAGCGCGAAACAGTCTAGCTACAGAGGCCGCCTCGCCCCGTCACCCACCGGCTATCTCCACATCGGCCACGCGCGCACCTTCTTCGCCGCCTTCGAGCGAGCCCGCGCCGCGCACGGCACCCTGGTCCTGCGTATGGAAGACCTTGATCCCGATCGCAGCCGCGCCACCTACGCAGAGGCCGCAATCGAAGATCTGCATTGGCTTGGAATCAGCTGGCAAGAAGGTCCCGACATCGGCGGCCCACACGCACCCTACACGCAGAGTCAGTGCCACGACACATATCGCGCCGCATGGCGCAAGCTTCTCGAAGGCGAATTCATCTATCCCTGCCGCTGTTCCCGCAAAGACCTCGCCGCCGCGCTCAGCGCCCCACACGAAAGCGCCCATCCAGACCTGCTCGACGACGAACCAATCTATCCCGGAACGTGTCGGCCCGGCACCTGCCGCCCAGCATTGCATGCAGCTGACGTTTCGAGCAGTGCATCACCAGATCGAGAATCTCCCGCCGCCAACTGGCGCTTCCGCGTTCCCGACGGCGAAGCCATCGATTTCTACGACTTGAATTTAGGTCCGCAGCGCTTCATCGCCGGCAAAGACTTCGGCGACTTCCTCGTCTGGCGCCGTGATGGCGTCCCAAGCTATCAGCTCGCCTGCGTGGCCGATGACGCAGCCATGCGCATCACCGAAGTCGTCCGCGGCGCGGATTTGTTCAAGTCCACCGCGCGCCAAATCCTGCTCAACCGCGCGCTCGGCTTTCAAGATCCTGCATGGCTCCACTGCGGTTTGGTCGTCGATCGCGAAGGTCGACGCCTCGCCAAGCGCCACGACGCGCTCAGCATCCACACCTTGCGCGAGAGCGGACTTACTCCTGCAGAAGTCCTGTCAGGAGATATGTCAGAGATGGAAAACGGGATTAATACGGAAAGAAAGCAATAGAAAAGGCGCGGCCGAGCTCGCAGCCGCGCCGTCAGTCTTGCGCATTCTTACTGGTGCTTGATGAACTTGCCGTTCTGCAGCTCGCGCATCGCCTGCTGCAATTCCGCCTGCGTGTTCATCACGATCGGCCCGTACCACGCCACCGGCTCCTCGAGCGGTTTACCAGAGACCAGCAGGAAGCGAATCCCTTCCGGCCCGGCCTGCACTACGATCTCATCGCCACGATCGAACAGCACGAGCGAATGGTTCTTCGCGTCGTAAACAGGCGTTGCAGCCGGATCGACCGCCGACTCGGTCAGCACAGCCTTTGGGTCCGAAGCATCCCGAAAAGTTCCAGAGCCAGCGAAGACGTAGGCGAATGCGTTGCGGGTAGTCTCGACTTGAATCCGGCGCAGCTTATTGGGCGGCACTGAGATGTCGACGTAGCTCGGGTCTGCGGCAACACCCTCGACCGGCCCAGTTTTGCCCCAGAATGTGCCGCAGATGATGCGCGCCTTGGTGCCATCGTCCTCCGTCACTTCGGGAATCGCGGCCGAGGGAATGTCCTGGTAGCGCGGGTCGGTCATCTTGAGCGAAGCGGGCAGGTTGGCCCACAGCTGGAACCCGTGCATGCGCCCGTTCGCATCGCCCTTTGGCATCTCCTGGTGAAGAATGCCGCTGCCGGCCGTCATCCACTGCACATCACCCGCGGTCATGCGGCCCTTGTTGCCCAGGCTGTCGCCGTGCGCCACTTCACCGGCCAGCACATAAGTGATGGTCTCGATCCCGCGGTGCGGATGCCACGGAAATCCGGCCAGATAATCCGCCGGATTCTCATTGCGAAAATCATCCAGCAGCAGGAACGGATCGAATTCCTTGGTTTTGCCGAAACCGAAGGCACGCTGTAATTTAACGCCAGCACCCTCAAGGGTGGGCTTGGTTTCAAGAATCTGTTTAACGGCTCGCAGTGACATCGGGACCTCCTGTTGAGCAACTACGGGGGATTGCTCACTTCTGTCCAATTAGATTCACGAGGGCAATATTCGTTGCAACAACTATCCTGGCCGGCACCCCTCGCGCCGGCCTCAACGAAGGGTCTTATGCCTTGATGAACTGGATATCGAGCGTAATCGTTACGTCTTCGCCCACCAGCACGCCGCCGGTTTCGAGCGCCGCATTCCATGCGAGGCCAAAATCTTTGCGGTTGATACGGGCAGTGGCGGAAAGGCCAATGCGCGTGTTGCCCCATGGGTCCTTGCCGGGTTCGCTCGGGCCTTCCACGGCAAAGCTCACGGCGCGCGTCACGCCATGCAGCGTCAACTCGCCCACCACGGCATGCTCCCCGGGAGCCGTGCGGCCCACTTCAGTCGACTTAAACGTAAAGGTCGGAAACTTCTCGGCGTCGAAGAAGTCGGCGCTCTTGAGATGCGCATCGCGCTGCTCGTCGCCAGTGCTGAGCGAAGCAACCGGGATGGTGGCCTCCACGGTAGAACGGCTGGGATCGGCTTCATCAAAGGTGAGAGTGCCACTGATTCCAGAGAACTTACCCTTCACATTCGAGATCATCATGTGCTTCACTTTGAACTCGGCGGCAGAGTGGGCGGGGTCGATCTTCCAGGTGGATACGGCGGAGGTGGTGGTTGCGGTTGCGGTCATATTGGTTTGCTCCTTTTCATTTCTTTCGATGCGGCAACAAGATATTCGTTGCAACAACTATTTTGCGGGTGTGTGAATTTCGTTGAGGTTTGCAAAACTCCGTCCGTTTGCGTCGGTAAAGACTGCAAAGATATGGCGGCCAGCCCGGCTGCATGCGAGGATGTTTTGTATTCCCGCTGGGAGAGACGGCCTTGCATACGGTATTTCAGGATCTTCGCTTTGCCACACGCCAGCTTGTGAAAAGCCCAGGCTTCACGCTCACCGCGATCCTGTCGCTGGCGCTCGGCATCGGTGCAACCACGGCCGTCTTCAGCGTGATCTACGCGGCCCTCATCCATCCCTACCCATTCACGCACGCCGACCGGATCATGCGACTCACCGTCCAAGACAAGGCCAGCCAAGATCGATGGGTGAGCCTGAGCAGTCCGCAGATCAAGCAGCTTCGGCAATCGCCCGCGGTCGATAGCCTGGTAGCCATGGACGATTGGTCGATGACCCTGAGCGGGCGCGACCTGCCCGAAGACGCTTGGACCATTTTTCTCACGCCCAACGGATTCGACTTTCTGGGCGTGCCCGCATGGCGCGGGCGCGGCCTAATCCCGTCCGATGCAGTCGAGGGACATAGCCCGCAGCCCGTGGTGGTGCTGGGATATCGGTTCTGGCAGCGCCACTTCAACTCCGATGAAGGCGTGGTGGGACGGACGCTGCAACTGAACCGGCAGAACTACACGATTGTTGGAATCGCAGCGCCGCGCTTCCGCTGGTACAGCGCGGACGTTTATCTGCCGCTCGATCTCAACCAGGACCCGGTGCCGATCTACATGGTGAACTTGCGCCTCAAGCCGGGCGCGTCGCGCGAGGCAACCGACGCGGCGTTGCAGCCGCTGATGGAGCAGTTCGCCAAAGAAACGCCGAAGCATTTTCCCGAGCACTTCAAAGTGCACGTGGAGGGGTTGAACGACTGGGTGGAGAGGCAGATTGGGCACACGCTCTATTTACTGCTGGCCGCGGTGGGGTTGCTGCTGGTGATCGGGTGCGCCAATGTTTCGATTCTGCTGCTGGCGCGCGGCACGGTGCGCCAGCATGAGCTGGCCGTGCGCAGCGCGATTGGAGCCAACCGCAGGCGCATCGTTCGCCAGTTGCTTACGGAGTCTCTGCTGCTTGCCCTCACAGGTGCGGCGCTGGGCGTAGCGGCCGCGTACGGCATGCTTGCGGCGGTCCGCGTGGTGCTTCCAGGAGACGCTTTCGCGCCTGAGGTTGTAATTGAAATCAACCTGCCCGTGCTCTTCTTCTGCGTGGGCATCGCACTGGTGACTGGAATCCTGTTTGGCTTGTGGCCGGCGTTGCAGCTCTCGCGCCCCGCGATGGCGCAGATGATGCAGTCGAACACGCGCAGAACGGCGGGAAGCGTGCATGGGCGCAGGACTCATAACCTGCTTATCGGCGGACAGATTGCACTGACGCTTTTGCTGCTGGCGGGCGCGGGAACGGCGATGGAGGGATTTCAGCGGCTGATGCACGTTCCGCTAGGGTATGACCCGCACCATGTGATGTCCATCGCGATTCCATTGCACGAGAACTCCTACACGACCTGGCAGGATCGCTCGACCTATTTCGCGCAGCAGCTGGCCGCGGTGGCCGCTACGCCCGGTGTGACCGTTGCGGGCATCTCGGCGAACGCCACGCCGCCCCGCAATGGATCGAGCGCCCGATTTGAGATTGAGGGGCGGACGGGCCTGGAACAGCAAGATGCGCAGCTGAATTACGTGAGTCCCGGATATTTCCCCACGCTCGGTATTCCCTTGCTGCGGGGCAGGCTTTGGAGCGAAGCGGAGAATCGCGATGCGGCGCATGTCGTGGTGATCAACCAGGCCATGGCGCGGCTCTATTTCCCCAACGGCGATGCCATTGGCCATTCCATCAAATTGCCCGGCATTGAGAACCGGCCGCCGATCGTGCTATCGGCACTCGGCATCGCGGACGCGTGGCTGCAGATTGTGGGCGTGGTTGCGGACCACCGCAATGCCGGACTGCGCGACCCTGTGAGGCCCGAGGTTTTTGTGCCGTGGACGCTCTGCATGCGGGAGTACACCCAAATATTGGTGCGCTCGGATGTGGCTCCGTTGTCCCTCTTGCGGGCGATTCGGATGCAACTCACGCTGGCGAACGCCGACCAGCAAACGGGCAGCGAAGTCGATGACCTGGAGCAATGGATCAAAGACGAGCCCGAGTGGCAGCAGGACCAACTAGTCGCCTGGATCTTTGGCGCACTCTCGGTGCTGGCTCTGGCGCTCGCTGCTGTCGGACTCTACAGCGTCGTGTCGTACACGGTGACGCAGCGGACCAATGAGTTTGGCATTCGCATGGCGCTGGGCGCGAAGCGTGCTCATGTGCTGCGCATCGTTCTCGCGTCCACGCTGGTGAACGCAGGCGGTGGCATTCTCGCTGGGATCGCGATGACCCTGGCACTGGGCAAGGTGCTTGCGGAATGGACGGAAGGCGGTTCACACGATCCGCTTGTTCTGTTGGCCGCGTCGCTTTCGCTTCTTGCGGTCGCTGGGATTGCCTGTGTTGTGCCTGCGCGCCGCGCCGCTCGCATCGAGCCGATGGCGGCCCTGCGCTACGAGTAGCGGACCATCGGCTTCGCAGCGAAACGCTCCTGTGTTTTGTGCCAGCCCCGGTTCGAATGCGATGGGCAGAAGGCAGAGAATCTGCTCGCCCGTGAGTGTGACTTCCCCAAGTTGATGATCTATTAAATCGATTGAATTAGGCGTGTACGCCTTACCACCTCAGTAATCCTTTAGCTGGTTACGATTTAATGCGAGAAGAAGTCAGAGGGGGGATTGTCTTCCATGGTCGAGTGAATCATGCTCCTAAGTGTGGCTCCCCCACGCGTCATTGCCAGCTGATCACGTTCGAACGCAGTTCTAAATCGATAAATCTACGAACTGCCCCAGATGGAGGGAGTACATATGAAGATCGATATCTCCAGAATTCAAGTCAATCTTAAGAGAATCGCATTGGCCGATTGCGGCCAATCCATGACCGAGTACGCACTGCTTTGCGCACTGGTCGCTTTCGGAGCAACTGCCGGCTATCGCGGAATGGCAACGAGTGTCGCCAACGCCTACAACACGATTTCTGCCGACTTTGCCGGAGTCTTCGGTTCCGCCAGCGGCGGGAGCGGTGGCAATAGCGGTGGAAATGGCGGCGGCGGCAACGGCGGTCGCGGAGGACACTAGGGCCTGAAATACGCCGCGGCTCAACGAGGCCCGGGAATCGGAGCACTCGTTAAACGACTGAGCGAAACTAGCATTCTGTTGGAAGGTTCAAGATCCTCAGATCCGGATTGCATCGCGAGAGGCGTTCGGGGGAACCAGTTCTGAGGCTAAAAATAGATTAAAAAGATCAGGGGGAACCAGGCGGGTTCTCGGCCTTACCCAAGCCCGGGAGCCCGTTTGGCGTGATTCGAAACTCACGCTTCGAAGCGCCAACAATCAATGTTATGCGGCCGCATCTCTTGCGCCACACTGCGCTTCAGCGCCCTCCGGCAATCTTCCATGCCTTACACGACGGCCTCGATACAGGACTTCGAACCTTCGCGTCGCATGGGCGACTCAGAAGAGTCCGCGCCCGGTGTCTCGACGAACAAATCGAAGAGAACGCTATACAGTCCCTGACGACTGGCAAGTCTCTTGCGGCGCGCCCTTAGAAATTCAAAACGAAACGGCGAGCAATATTCCGCGCGCATCAAGAATGTCGGCGAAAAGTACTCGTGAGCATCCGCGATGGCGGAGATGATGAGAGAGCGCCAGCTCATTTCGAGCAGATCCTTGAGCCGGTCCGAACCGTTCGACAACCGCCGCATGCGCGCCGCGACACGCTCGCAAAAGCTTAGAAGGCGCAGGACAACATGGTCCAGAGGTTTGCCTTGATCCACCGCACGCGTGAAGAGCGTCAGCGAACCGCGCTTCAGGTCATCGCGAACATCCTGCAGATCGTCTCCTAACTGCAGCAGCGCGCCCCAGTCGAATGCGGCTTCACCTTCCTCTTCGGTCATCCAGCCGCGGGCGAGGGCGGCATCGGCCAATACCGACGTTCCGCCTTTCGCGAAGCTCAGGCGTAAAAGTTCAGCCTCGCTTAAGGATCCGTTTCGCTGTTGCGCGATGCTATCTTCCTGCGCTTGATGGATGGCCAGTAGGCAATCAAAGACAGCAGGGAATCGGCCGCGAGGATACTGCCCCTCGATCAAAGCCACGAGCGCCCACACTTGCGCTTCGTGCCGGTTCAACGGCGTCGCAACGCTTCCGCGCAGCCGTTCGCGAAACCGTTCGCTGAAGGCCAGCTTTGCGTTGAGGGGCACCGCGTCACTGTCGAGGTAGTTATCGGTGTAGGGGTAAAGAAGGCTATAGCCGAGAATCGATGGGGTAATGCCGGATGGCACGCCGAGCAAAGGCTGCAGGCCGCACGCGGTCCACGCATTGCGGCAGGCCTGAATGGTGTCAGCCTGGCTCAGGCTCCCATCGAACTCCCGTGCACGGCGTGCAAATTCAATGCCCGCGGGAAGAAAGTCGCGGGTAAGAAGCGCGGTCGATTCGGGTTCGAGATCGAGTGCGTTCGCGGCAAATTGAGCGAAGGACGCGATGAGGCGTTTTTGCGTTTCAGCGCGAGCTGCAAGGCTGCGGGGAGCATGGCGGGCTTCCCACTCGACGGCGCGCATTTCGGCGTCGTAAGCAATTTCGCGGGCCTCGTGATCTCTGCGGCTGTAGCGCGGATCGAGCAGCACAGGATTGGCAGCGCAGGAATTCCATAGTTCGGCGCAACGTGTAACCTGCGAATCGACCCATCTTCCGTCGTAGCGTTCCATCATGCTGATTGGGAATACGGATTGCGGGGGTCGCGGGTTCCATAGCCACGATCGACAGCAGAGAAGCGATCACCTCTCGATCGAACCCGCCGCATGAGTAACGATCTCCTTATCCACCGCTTTCACATGGAGCACTCTTGCCGGGACTTATCCTCATCTATAGAAACCCGCCTGTGAGTGACTTCGCTCAATTCGTCAAGCAGCAGGCCGACATCGTCAAGATCGTCGAGGGATATATCCGCCTGCGCAAGGCGGGGGCGCAGAACTACTCGGGGCTGTGCCCTTTTCACAAGGAAAAATCGCCATCGTTTTCCGTGCATGCGGTGCGGCAGTTTTTTCACTGTTTCGGCTGCGGCGTGTCGGGCGACGTTTTCTCGTTTGTGGGCAAGATCGAAAACGTCGGGTTTCCCGAGGCGGTCCGCATTGTGGCGCAGAAATGCGGAATTCCGCTGCCAAAGCGAGAGTATTCCTCGCCCGAGGAAGCCGCCGGAGCGCGTCTGCGCGGAAAGCTTCTGGATTTGCACGAGGTGGCAGCGAGCTGGTTTGAAGAGCAGCTGCGCGGACCTGAAGGGGCGTTGGCGCGCGAGTATTTGGCTGGCCGGGGACTCACTCCGGAGGGAATCAAAACATTCCGGATAGGCTACGCTCCCGACAGCTTCAACGCTCTGCGCGATCGGCTGAGTGGCGTCGCGGACAACGAAACGCTGCGAGCCGGCGGCCTTTTCGCCTGGAAAGAACAGGGCGACGGAAGCCAGGGAGCCATCTACGATCGATTCCGTAAACGAATCACCTTCCCGATCTGCAATGAAAGCGGGCGCGTCATCGCCTTCACCGCGCGGGCCCTTGAAACCGGCGAGAAAGCGGGCGCCAAATACATCAATTCGCCGGAGACGCCGCTTTATACGAAGGGCTTGGTCTTGTTCAACCTGGACAAAGCAAAGACCGCGATACGCCAGGCCGAATTCGCTCTCCTGGTCGAGGGTCAGATGGACTGCATCAGCGTCTACCTGCGCGGAATTCAAAACGTGATTGCCACCAGCGGCACGGCCTTCACCGAGCAGCAGGTGGCGATTCTCAAGCGGCACACATCGAATGTCGCCGTGAATTTTGACCCCGATACCGCAGGGGCCAATGCGGCCGAGAAGTCGATTGCGCTGCTGAC
>PLKY01000420.1 GCA_003140785.1 Acidobacteriaceae bacterium
AGGCCAAATACCCTGACCTGCAGCTCATCGCGACGGCGCCCCTCAAAGACGCGAAGATGGATGTGCTCGACGAACACTTCTACGTCCACGCCACGCAAAACTTCCACGACGACAACCACTACGACAAAACAGATCGCAGCGGACCCAAAATCTTTGTCGGCGAATGGGCCACGCGCGAAGGTTTCCCAACGCCGGACTTCGGCGCGGCCCTCGGCGATGCCGCGTGGATGACGGGCCTCGAGCGCAACAGCGACATCATCATCATGGCCGCCTACGCGCCGCTGTTGGTGCGGGTAGATCCGGGCGGCATGCAGTGGGAGACGGACCTCATCGGCTACAACGCGACCAAGAGTTACGGCTCACCTGCCTATTACGCACAAGTTCTCTTCGCGCAGTATCTCGGCGATCACACTCTGGGATCGAAGCTCGAAGGAGCGGGCCCCAAGCTCTTCTACTCCATCACCGGCAACACCGCAAAGAAGAAGCTTTACCTGAAGCTGGTCAACGCCTCGACCGATCCGCAGCCGGTTCAGATCAACCTTGAAGGCGCAAAGCTCGCGAGCACAGCCAAGCTGGTCAGCCTGCATGCGCACGACGCACGCGAAACCAACTCCATCGACGCACCGGACCACATCGTGCCCGTGGAAACACAACTGCACGACGTCAGCCCTCACTTCCATCACACAATCCCCGGGCTGTCGATTCAGGTCATCGAGTTCGAGGAACAATAGACATCGAGCGCCATCAAACAGGAGGGCCGAAACGTTCCCGTTTCGGCCCCTCAACTTTGAAGAACCAAATTCAGCGCCGCACAGCCCACGCCAACCCATCGGGATTGCCGCCGGCATCGATCTTCCCCACCATCGTCAGAGTCTGGAGATCGATCACCGCAACGTAGCTGTCCGGCGTGCAGGCCACAAACGCACGCTTTCCGCCCGGTTCCATCAGAATGCCCGCTGCACCGTGTCCGATCGGCAGTCTCTTGATCACCGTGTGCGTCGCCGTGTCGATCACCACCAGTTCCGGGCTTCCCAGCAGCGACACCAAGGCCAGCTTGCCATCTGCTGTGAACTTCAGCCGGTTGGCTCCGGGCACATTGGCCTTGATCGTGTCGGTCACACGCAGAGCGGTCAGGTCGATCACAGAGACCGTGCCGTCCCCTGCGTTCGCGGTCCACGCCTCTTTCCCATCCGGCGAAACATCGAACCCCTCTGAGCCTTTGCCTACCGGGATCACTGTCTCATTCCAATCGCCCCCCGGAGGCCCTGGCATGCGCCGCGGTCCTCCCTGGGCTCCCACCGGTGGCGGCACCATTCCGGGCGGAGGTCCCATCGGCGCTCCCGCCGCGCCCTCAGTCTTATCCAACACCGTCACCGTCGCCGAGTTCACGTTGGTCGTGACGATACGTTTGCTGTCGGGAAAAACGTGGACCATGTGGGTCCGGTTCTGCCCGATGCCAATGATGCGGTCCACCTTGCCGGACGCCGGATCGTAACTGCCGATCGACTTCGCTGCCTCCGCGGTGAACCACAACTTGCCGCCGACAAAGTCCAACCCGTGCGGCCCACGCAGCGCGCCCAGATCGATTGTCCCAATCTGTTTCTGTCCGATCAGGTCAATCATCGTGATGGTGTGGAATTGCCCGAATCCGTAATTCGACACATACGCAGTGCGTCCGTCTTCTGAAGCAATCACTTCATGCGGATCCTCGCCGACGGAGACCCGCGCCACAACACGCAAATTCGCGGGATCGACGATCGCCAGCGTGTGATCCTGCTTTGAAAGCACGAGCAATGCCGTCGCAGGTGTCGGCTCTGCAGGCGAGGAGCGAGCCACTATCGCCGCAATAAGCAAGAGAACCAGGAGCCGTCGTATGCTCATCGTTTCATACAGAGAGGGCCGGACTGGCCCACAGAGTTAAACGAACAAATCTTTGTCGGCGGGCGAATGTGTGGGCTGGGGCCCGGACTGCGGGTACGGAGCATCGCCACGCAAGGTGCTGATCGCCGCGCGCGCAAAAGCGGCAACGCCGGCGAGCTGGCGAAGCGGGACGCTGAGGACTTCGGCAACGACCGCGACCGCTCGATCCACTGTATCGAGCATGTTGGTCAGCATCGTGTCCACTCGATTCGACTGGCGGTCCACGCGTTCCAGGATGTCCGTCGCTGATTCTTCCAGCTTTATCCCGTGCGTGCGCAAGCCGTGGGTCAGTGCCGCAAAGTCCGACGCGACCGATTCGATCTTCGGACCCACGGTCAATAACAGTTGTTTTGTATCCTTCACGACCGGCATCACGTTCGTGCGCAATTCCTCGATCTGCTCCTGCGCAAGCTTCAACGCTTTACGTGCGGTGATGAGCATCGCCAGCAAGACAAACGCCTGCATCAGCACCGCGGCTCCGGTGCAGGCAACAAAAATGAGCAAGAGCGTTTCGTTATTCACGTTCGCCACCGAGATGATCTCGCGCAGGATGGCCGAGACGTCGCAAATTCATCTGAGCGCCGCTCCCACAACATAGCAAGACAGTGCTCAATCAGAGCCGGTGCACAAGGAGTGCGCATGCAACCGGCCCCACATCCAACAACATACAATAGGTGGATCGACTCGGACCAACTCGATCCGTTCCCGCGACTACTCCGACGGCTCAGTTGCAGTGGTGCGGTATGCTTCCCGGCCCGCATCAACGGCTGCCGCGACGCGCGTAGTCTGATCGCCAACCAGGCTCTTGCCGCGCTCCACGAATTCTTCCCACTGAGCCCGCCCGCGGTCCACGACTTCGCGGCCGCGATCGACATAATCGCCCACCTGTTCCTTGCCCTTGTCTACCAGGGTGCCGACCTGACGGGCAGCCTGCTTGCTCTTCGACCGCAGGTAATCCGTGCCCTCGCGCGCGCCCTGCGCAATCTCTTCTCTGGTTTCGCGTCCGCTCTTGGGAGCATAAAGAATACCAACCAACGCGCCAATGCCGATTCCCGCCAGGAACCAGGCGAGCCCTTGTGCCCTGTTATCTTCTGCCATATCGAAATGTCCCCTTTCATCGGAACAAAACCTGAATGTATCAAACTTCATCGTACGCCTCAAATGCCAACCCGCGCTGCACATTGTTGATAATGCAGCAGAATCTAGCCTTGCAGGCGGAGCCCATCCTCGTGAAGCTCCTGCGCATTGGACGCCCGCGCGGAGGAATGCGTTGTAAGCGCGCGCTGCCGTAGTGGCACATGGGTCGCGAGCATGGATTGCCCTTACTTTGGTAGAAGGCTGTGCGCGATCGCATCGAGCAGACCATTAAGAAAGTTGATGGACTCTGGCGCTGAATAGCGGCGGCCGATCTCAAGCGCCTCGTTGATCACAATCGGAAATGGTGTCCCTTTGAAGCCCAGCATCTCACCGACAGCCATGCGCACCAGGTTGCGATCCACCGCCGGCATGCGCTCCAGCCGCCAGTTCTTGGAGTTCGCCACGATCAACTCGTCGATCTTTTCCTGATGGGCTGTTGCCACGCGGAACAGGTCCTCCGCAAAGCCGCGCACTTCCGGCTCCACATCGTCGCCGGCTTTCCAAAATGTGGCTCTCACCTGCTCCGGCGTCTGCTTCCCGATATCGGCCTGAAACAGCATCTGCATCGCAAGCTCGCGCGACTTGCGGCGCGTACCCGCGGTCAAGATCGGCCCCGCTCGGAAAGTTTGCGTTTCAGACTGACCATCTCGATTGCCGCACAGGCAGCCTCGAATCCTTTGTTCCCCGCTTTGATTCCGGCGCGGTTCAGCGCCTGCTCCAGCGTCTCGCAAGTCAGCACACCAAAGCTGTGCGGGATCCCGGTCTCCTGTTGCGACTGGCCGATGCCACGCGACACCTCGTTGTAGATCGCCTCGTAGTGCGCCGTCTCACCGCGCAGCAAACAGCCGAGCGTGACGATCGCATCGACCTTTTTCTGCTCCGCAATCGCACGCGCCGCAGCAGGAATCTCCCACGCTCCGGGCACGCGCACTACATCGATGTCACCCCGCGTTGCTCCACTGCGCAACAAAGCATCCAGTGCGCCGTCGAGCAGCCGATCTGTAATCACTGCATTCCATCGTGCGACAACGATCGCGAATTCCATCCCGGCCGCCGAAAGATCGCCTTCAATTGCAATCGGCTTCCCTTTGAGAAGATCGCTCCACGCCCAGAAGCTCAGAGCGAATCCCAACTCAAGCTCGACCGTAAAAATGCGCGACTTCCAATGCGTTTCCGCAATCGGAGAGAGCGCCTTCGCACCAGCTTCCCCGTCCTGTGCGCAAAGCCAAGCCTCCGCCGCCTGGTGCACGGCGTCGAGTTGAGTCACCTCGACAAGCACATCTGCCGTCGATGGAAATTTGCCTGTCACAATTTCGAGATTTCCTAGCGGCGCCAGAAAAGACGCGCCCCGACTGTCCGCCTCGTTCCAGCCCTTGCCGCTTGCGAATCCCAACGCCGAAAGAAAGCTCGCAAGGCGGTCGTAAGCCGCTGCGCTCGCGGAGGGGCGCAGGAACGAAATCCCCTTGATCATGCTTTGATTCTACCGTGCTCGATTTGCCGCTCGGAGCGTGTGCACCACGGGCTCCCGGGTCTCAGCATGGAGATCAGGAGCCCGCAAAATTTCTTAGGACGCTATGTGGTAGAGCGTGGCTTCACGGCAATCGCAGTCGCCGGAACAGCGCTTGTGGTGGGCGCGGTGATCGTACAGTCCGGATCAGTGCCGGGTGTGCAGGCCGGCAGATTGGGGCTGATCTGCTGCGTGTCGGTCAACGTCGATGTGTTGATGTAGTGAATCAGATTGTCCCCCGACGTCGAAACAAAAAATAGTGTGCCGTCGGAACTGAATGCGCCAGCAACGGGAGCTGTGATTGTGCCAGCGCCAGTCAGCGTAACGTAGCCAATTGTGCCCGGTGCAGCGCTGCCGTTCGTCTGCGTGTAATACGGCAGCGTCGCTCCTGCGGTAGTCCCGTTGTAGGTGATGAAGCTTATGTTGGATGGAGATGCCGTCGTACCCTGCGTGACCGCGGCGGGAGAAGTCACAATCTGGTCGACAGCTGTCGCGCTGATCGTGAGGGTCTGCGGGGGATTGACCGTGTGCGTAATCATTAAGGGGGTAAGCGCCCCTGCGGTTGCAGCCGGGCACGGGGCCGGTGTGACAGCACCGCTCGCCGTTGTGGTCGTCGGAACCACTACGGAAATGTCATTGAATGTCACGCCACCGCCGGCATACGCCGCGCCCAGGATATGGTCGCCGTCCGTTGTCGCCGCAAGAACATCGTTCGCTTCAGCCACGGAATCGCCCTGCGGATAAAAGACCATGCTCGCGTAGTTGCCGACGGTTCCTGCAGGGCACCAGGTGTGAGCCACTGTAGGATTGCCGCTGAGATAGGCACCCACGCCGGGAATCATCAACGCCAAGCGTTGCGCACCACCCGATGCCGTGAGATCGTATGTCGTCCAACCTGTGTTTGCGTTGTACACATAGAGCGTGTCGGTGTGACCTGCACCTGCCGCGGCACTGTCGGTGATGTAAAGCGTCTTCGAATCCGGAGTCCACTGCGCCGAGCTGCCCATGCCTCCGAAGGTTGCATTGATCGTGCCGCTGGCTGCGTAAATATAGAAGACCTGCCGCACCTGGTCGTTGATCAATAGTGTCTGGTTGTTCGGTGCAACGGCCAACACGACGCCAGGCACATTCGGGTTTTGGCTCGATAGAGCATTCGAGGCCGTGGTATACACCATTAGCTCGTGCGACGACCCGAAGTAAAGATTGGTCCCGGTCTGGTCCATCACCATCGAATTTGGCACATAGGGCAAACGCACCGTTGAACCCACACTGCCGCTCAGCAATTCAATCGGAACAAAGTACTGCGATTGGCCTGGCGCCGAAAACCACATATACGAGCTCGCCGTTCCAGGGGTTGTGATATTGACCGCATTGCTGGAGATGGAAAGCCCTGTGCCATTGCCCGCGCCAACTTCGTTGATCGGCGCTGGATTACAGGTTGCCGGCTGACATATCGCGTAAACAGAAGCTGCACCGGGGAAGGTGGCCGAGATTGCGCCACTGGCGCCGGCGGTGATGTCCAGTGGATTCGTGGATTGGTAATCGAGCGAGAGGCCGGTGATTGGGTTGCCCAGAGTATCGATAACGCTTGTGGTCAGGTTCTGCTGCACGCCCTGGGTCACGGTTCCGGTCTTGCTGCCATTCGCCAATGTGACCGAGATCGATTGTGGCGGGCATGTCGAGAAGTAGCCGGCCGACGAGCCCGAACCTGCGATCGACGCGGTAATCGGGGTGGTGCCCGGCAATTCCGCGGTGATCTGGTTGGTCTCTGGATTGATCGAGGCAATCGAGCTGGTACTGACGGTGTAGGTCGCGACACCAATTGCCGACGTGCAATCGGGCACTGAAGTCACGCCCGGCGGCAATCCACCCTGGCAGGAGTATTGGGTCACTGTGGGCGGCGCGCAGAATTCATACTGATTGCCATTACTCGAGAAACAGGCTTCAGAATCAAGCTGAGCAATCGCTCCCTGGGAATAGCACGCTTGCTGACCGGCAAGCGACAAACTGATGGCGCTGACGGGAGCGTGCACATACACTTCCACGGGATTGGACGTGATCGAATCCGCAGCCGCCGTAATGAACACTGTACCAAAAGGAAGCCCGCTCGAACTGGGCAGCGGGTTAGGAGCGTTGCAGATGGTGTAGTCCGCGATGCCGCCGCCCGAATTGCGGTTCCAGCGCCCGGCGCACATGTTGCCCGTGGGAGAAATGTCGACTAACAGATTATTCGTCGTGCCATAGGTGTAAGTCGCAACGCTGGCCGTGGTGCCTTTGCAGGTCTTGGCCGTAGGGGCTGTTATCTGGCGCGTCTGCCCGAACGCCATCGAGACTCCGGTCGTCCTCGGCTCCAGGTCAATCGAGTACAGATCCGTGATCTTCAATCCGTAGCCGAGCCCGTTACAGTAATTTCCGGCTGGATTGCGCACACACCCGGTAATCGAAACCCCTGCTGGAATGGCCACGCACAACAAAAAAATAAGCGTTAAATACCGCCGCATGAATCCTCCCCGCCCCACCCCTGCCAACCGCGGAACGGTCTTTCTGAATGCGTCAAAAATTTGGGTTGGAGGCTGCCCGTCAACAACTTCTGGACCCGCCTGCATTGGGCGTTATCCGCTCAGGCATTGGGCCTCGGGTAAATCGGCTTTCGTGAGGCCGGTCGACGCAACATACCCTGTTGTTCTCCAAAGAAAAGTGTATCAGGGCAAAGCGGCCAGTTTGCCAGGCCCGCACGAACGCAACTTTGCCGAAGAGCTTTTCCGATATATGGATAGACTCCGGAGATTTCGGATGGCGAGCAGGGCGCGTTCTCTACGAAGGCGGCATATACCGGGCGAACCACTCCACCGTTCGCTCCATCACGTCGCGCCGATGGGCAGGGTCGACGAAGCCATGACCCTCATTCGGGTAGACGACCAGTTCCGTCGGCACGTGCTCATCGCGCAAGGCATGCCAGAACTCGTACGACTGCGGCGCGGGACACTCGCCATCCCGATCCCCGACAATGACCAGAGCGGGTGTGTGGGCTTGCTTGATGAAGTCGATCGCGGAACTCTTCGCATACACAGCGGGATCGTCGTAGACCGACGCTCCAAAGTACGGAATCATCCACTGATCGATCGAGTTTTCTCCGTAATAACTCAGCCAGTCTGAGATGCCCGCGCCTGCCACCGCAGCCTTGAACCGCCCCGTCTGCGTCACGGCAAACATCGTCATGAAGCCGCCGTAGCTCCAGCCGGTCAAACCCACACGCTCGGGATCGACGGGATACTTCGCGATCACCGCATCGACGCCGGCGAGAATGTCCCGCAAATCGCCATGTCCAAAATCCTTGCGGTTCGCCTGCGTAAACTCCTCTCCCTGGCCGAAGCTGCCCCGCGGGTTCGGTTCGAGCACAAAATATCCCATTGCGGAAAAGGCCTGCGCACTAATGCCCCCTCTGGGCCCCCACTGTGCCACCACCGCGGCCGCCGGACCGCCGTGCACTTCCACAATCAGCGGATACTTTTTCGCCGGATCGTAGTCCTTCGGCAGCATCAGCCAGCCCTGCACGCGAAACGATTCGTTCTTCCAGGAAAGCGAGACAGACTTACCCCAGGTCGGCTCCACGCCGTCATTCAGATGCGAAAGCTGAATCACGCCTTCCAGCCCCGAAGACATCACAGTCCCCGGCTTCGCCGCGTAGATCTCCATGGGGCGATCGAACGTACTTGCGCGAAAGACAAACATCGAGTGGTCGGCCGTCGACGAAAGGCTCATCTCCAATCGTCCATCGCTAACCGACCCGGGAATGCTGAAGATGGGTGCACCAAAGCTTGTGGCCACGCTTTCGCTTGTCCTGTCCCCCTGCAACCGAAAACGCATCAGCTGAGAATTTCCTCCCGCAAGCTCGCTGACGAAAAGATGCTCATCGTCCTCCCACGCGATCCACGCGGGCGAAGTCGGTCTCCCAGGGGTAAGATCTTCCGGGGGTCCGCCTCCCGCAGGGACGATCCACACATCGCCACCGGTTGACCCCTGGTCGCTCATCAGCCCACCAATGAACGCAATCGCCTTCCCATCCGGTGACCACCGGGGCACCGCAATCTGCATGCCGTGCAATGGACCCTTCACTTCGGCAGTGTCCAGAATGGGCTTTGCCTGCCCGCCAAGAGCCTGCGTGTACAGCTTCGCCACCCACCAGTTGTTTTCCCCCGGCGGATCGGCGGCAATGTAGGCCAGGCTCTTGGAATCATGCGCCCAGTCGAACTCGTAGACGTGCAGATTTGCCGGAGTAACCTGCGTGGCTGGAACTGGCGCGGCCGCATTCACTGGCGCCACTGCTACTCGCTGAATCTCGACCCCATCTTCGCCAATCACTCCGGCAGGCGGCTTCATCGCGGCCAAGGCTCCAGCCGGTCGCGTCGCGCCCTCTACATAGAGGAACGCTACTTTCGTCCCGTCCGGCGCGAACGCCGGCGACCCTTCGTAGCCCCGCAGCGTCGTCAGCCGCCGCGCCGCGCTGCCATCGAGCCGCGACAAGTAGAGATCGGCTTGGTCTCCCGGCTGCGCGCAGTCGGAGAAGAATGCCAGCGCCTTCGAATCGGGCTCCCACGAAATGTCGCTTTCGCGGCAATGCTCGGTGGGCTTCGACGCGGCTGTAACGCGCTCGCTCTTCTTCAAGTCGTCCACAGGAGCCACACGAATATCCCCGCCGCCCCGCGCTCCCTCAATCCACGCCAAGCGCTTGCCGTCCGGAGACAGGGCCACCTGGCTCACGTTGCGGCCGCGATTCAAGCTCTCGAGCACATCCTCGATATGGCCCCGATCGGGCGAAGCCGCAGGTGATCCGCTCTGTGCATATGCGATAAGTGAAATGCCAAACGCCGAGAAAAGGAGAACAACGCAAGGCAACAATCTGCGGCCAATGATCTTGTAAGCGGGAACTCCGAACATGCGGAAATGGTATCAGGCGAAATCAATCGCATTTCTGCGCGCAATCTTGCTCGCCGCGCGCGACCGGCGCGGCAGCACAAACTCATTCAAATCGCATTTAGATCTGAGATACGCAGCGGGAATTGCCTAACCCGCCGCCGTCTGTATCGCCAGCAGCTTCTCCAACAACGGCTTCAGCAACTTCAAATCCAGCGCATTCGCCCCATCGGACTTCGCATGCGCCGGATCGTCGTGCACCTCGAGAAACAGCCCATCCACGCCAGCCGCCACCGCCGCTCGCGCCAGCAGCGGTATAAACTCCGGCTGCCCCCCGCTCACCCCATGCGCCGCCGACGGCTGTTGCACCGAGTGCGTGCCGTCAAACACCACCGGCGCCATCTCCCGCATGATCGCCAGCGACCGAAAATCGACAACGAGATTGTTGTAGCCGAAGCTCGCGCCACGCTCAGTGAGAAACACGCGCTCGTTGCCCGTCGACCGCACCTTCTCCACGGGATGCGTCATGTCCCACGGCGCAACAAACTGCCCCTTCTTAATATTGATGGCTCGCCCCGTCTTCCCCGCCGCCACCAGCAGGTTCGTCTGCCGGCAAAGAAACGCCGGAATCTGCAGCACGTCGACCGCTTCCGCCGCTGCCTCGCAATGCGCGGGCTCATGTACGTCCGTCAGCACTGGCAAGCCCGTATCTTTCGCCAGCCGTCCCAGAATCCGCACTCCCTCCACCAGCCCCGGCCCACGAAAGCTCTTGCCGCTAGTGCGGTTGGCCTTGTCGTAACTCGCCTTGAAGATGTACGGAATATGCAGATCGCTGGTGACGCGCTGAATGGCCTCAGCCATGCGGCGCACATGCGCTTCCGACTCGATGACACACGGGCCGGCGATAAGAAACAACTCCCCCGCCCCAACATGCACAGGGCCAATTTCGAACGATGTGCTCACGGGGCGATTCTACGGCATGACCGCTGCCAGTCGGACTCCGACCGACCGCTCGCCGCGACCCATCCTCTTCGGACGCAAGCCCCCAGAAGAGCTCTACACAAGGACGCGGTGCTCTGCGCGGCTTCGCGACCACTCCCAAAGCGCCCGTTCCAGAGCATGCAACGGCGTGTCGCCCGGCAAATCGGGTTGCGGCTTCACCAGCCCTCGCTCGGCCAGCCGGCGGCAAAAGGCGACATACTCGGCGTAAAACTCCACATCGTGACGAGCATGCCCCAACGCCTCCAGGGTGCGAAAGTCGAGAACGTTATAGCGCTCCGGGTCAATCGCCGCAAGAATTGCCGACGCGATCGCCAAATCCACTCCGCGCAATTCCATCAGCGCTTCGACTGCCTTGCGCGTCGAACTCTCGGGTGAAGCGGCAACCGCGAGCACGCTCCTGATCTTCGCTTCGCTGTTTCCAATCAAGTAATGAACCACACGTTCCGATTTCCAACGAACAATTGCTTCAAGATTCGCCAGCGAGTATTCTCCGGCGCGAATCGATGCGCCAGCCTCATAGGCCTCCGTCTCAAGCTGGTGCTCCCGTTCGCCAGCTTTCTGCCAGCATTGCTCAGCAAATTGCTGTAATTCAGACTCTGCAGGTTGTAATTCAAACTGAGACATCGTGAAGATCTCCCTTTCTCTCTATAAAACCAAGTCACAATAGGCCCGCCGAAATTCGATTGTCAATACCCGATTGGCCACGAACGGTTACTACCATGATTGCAATCGGACAAGATACAGGGGAGCCCTAGCCGAAGTTCGTCACCAGTG
>PLKY01000318.1 GCA_003140785.1 Acidobacteriaceae bacterium
TGTGCCTGGTGTCGATCCACCCGAATTGCCGCCTGGACGCGCCTGGACTACCGTCGAGTTTTCCGATCTGCGTTTCGCATACGCCTTCCGCGGCACCGGTCGATCGACCGGTCCGGCTCCTCTCAGCGGCTGGGTCTACATTGTTGACGGCCACGACGAAGCGGCCGAGGGCATGGGCAGTCGCGTGCAGAAATAGGGCCAACGCGACCTCTGTAATGCCGCCCCTCATCGTCCCGCCCTCAAATCAGGAAAGACTTATTACTCTTTCTAAATATTCCACTCTTAGGTCATTGCCCCCGCGCACAATTTCCGTCATTGTCATAGACAGGAATCCTGAGAGCGGAATTGTTTCCAAGCATGCGCGTTTCGCCACGGCAACTCGTCTTCCTGCTTTTCGCCGTCGTTTGCGCCGGCCCGTGTGAAGGTGCGACGGAACAAACGACGCNNACAGTCCAAGCCACAGCGCCGCTTCCGTCCGCGGTGCCCGCCATCGCTTCATCTGAAACTGAGCCCCCTTCGCAACTCGAAGCAGAGTCATCGGCAGTCGAGCTCTTGCGCAGCTTCAACGATGCTGACGTAAAGTTCGACCTCCGCGACCTCATGGAAATTCTGCGCGACCGCCGCCACGAGGGATGGGTGCTCGCTGCGTATCCAGACCCGAAGACCGGCCACCCGCTGATCGGCGCCGGATTCACCCTGGATCTTCCGGCACGAGAGCATTCGCAACCTGATCCCTTAAATCCCCACCCGTTTCTCGAGCCGTCCTCGGCCGATCTCTGGCGTGCCGCCGGATTGGACTCCGGCCGGCTGCAGTCGATCCTCGATCAATACAACGATCGTTTTTCAATGTGGAAGAAGAAAAGATTCCGCCAGAGGATCAGAACACTGACGCCCCAGATCACCGACGAAGATGCGACGCTTCTACTGCGCATCGCTGCTATCCAGGCCATCTACAACGCCCGGGCCTACTGCCGCAATTTCGATCAGATGAGCGCCTCGCAGCAGTTGGCTTTGAGCCAACTCGTCTACCAGATGGGCGTGAACCTCGCCAGGTTCGACGAATTCCTATCTCTTATCAACGACGGCACCCCTGGGCACGTCGCAGAGGCCTCATTGGACGGTCCTCCCGCCGGCGATCGCGAGTACTGGCGATCGGTGCGGCACTCGCTGATGCAGAGCCAGTGGGCCAAGCTCTATCGCGCGCGCGCCATTGCGGTCATTGCCATGCTTGACCCCGACTACGCCGACGACCCGGCAATGGCCGAGCGCGTCGTCAGCGCCACGCTCCATCCTGCCGTAGCGCACCGGCACAGAAACCGCCAGGCAAGCCTGAATCAGGTCTCATCCAACAGTGGCAATTCGCGGGCTGGCGGCCGCAGGAAAAAATCCCACACCCACGCGAAACGCAGAGCCTGAGGCCGTCTCCTCCGCAGAAGCCAGACTCAGACGAACGCCCGCAAAATTACCCTGCTATGCTGCATTGGGCTCCTCACCATGAAGACACAGACTGCCCTCCCATGGAGCTTTTGTTCACCTTCCCATCGCCGGGCGGTTGACCCACCCGTACATACCGGTCAGAATAGATATGTTGCTTCTCCTACCCTGATCGACATTACAGGGAATCCCGCACCGGAGGCGTCCATGCCTGCTTATTTGCTGATCGTCCTGGCCGTTTTGAGCCGCCTCCTGCTGGCTGCTTTTCCCCACCCCAGCTGGTTCAACTTCACTGCGGTGGGTGGCGCGCTGCTATTCTTCGGCGCGCGACGCTCCTGGCGCGAAATGCTAGCCCCAGTGGCTCTCCTGATGGCCACCGACTACTTTCTGACCACGCAGGTCTATGCCTATCCGTTCCGCTGGCAGGGCTATGTCACCACGTGGGCCTGGTATGGGATGGCAATGGCGCTTGGCTGGATCCTGCTCCACGCGCGCACCA
This sequence comes from Acidobacteriaceae bacterium, assembly GCA_003140785.1. Classification (GTDB taxonomy): domain Bacteria; phylum Acidobacteriota; class Terriglobia; order Terriglobales; family Acidobacteriaceae; genus Telmatobacter. Next base: position 1,934 of record PLKY01000318.1, read on the forward strand.
CGTTCGTCCGGGTCGCCGCAGGCGTAATTCTGGGGCCGACTTCGTTCTTCATCGTTTCCGATTATGCCGTCTGGGCTGCCGGTGGCATGTACCCGCACACGATGGCCGGATTACGGGATTGCTACATCGCCGCCCTTCCGTTTTACCGGAATGACCTGATTTCAACAGGCATCGTCGCCGGCTTGGCCTTCGGCGTCCCGGTCCTGTTCCGCCGCATGAAGGGAATCGAGCCCCAAACAGCTCTGGCAAGCAAGTAGCCGATCGCCGACGCACCGCACAGGAAGCTGGGTTAGCTGGGGAAACTGAAACTCACCAGCTAGCCCATCGCCTCGCCACTCCGCCGCTTCCTGATCCACCACCACCCGAAGCCAATCACCGCCAGACCGCCTACCACCAACAGCGCCGTCAAGGCGTGGTGCTGCACCAATCCCACAGCTCCTGGCCCTAGTTTCAGCACCAGAAGCGACAACGCCATCCAGCGGACGATTCGCCCGGCACACACCGCAAGCATGAAGGGCAAAACCCGCATCTCAAACACACCTGCGGCAAAGACAAACATCTTCCACGGCGTCGGCGGCGGCAGCATCGAAGGAATCATCACGGCGAGAAACTCCTGCCGCTCGAAGCGATCCCGCAGCCGGTCGTATCGAGCCCGATTCACTCGCTTCAGCAGGAACAGTTCGCCGCCCGCCCGGCCAATTCCGTAAGGAACCAAGCCCCCAATGGCCGAACCAACTCCGCCCATCAGGCAATACAACCAGAAGTGCCCCTTGTCGTTCCACACCCATCCGGCAATTAGGATGTCCATCGGAATCGGAATCGAAGAGGAATCGAGCAGCGCGGCGGCAGCAGCGCCCCAGAATCCGAGCTTGAGCATCGCCGGCAAAATCACAAACTGCCATTTCGCCGCAAGTTTTCCTAAAAACTGCTTCAAACGGGTCTCTTTCCCCCTCGGAATCCGTCCATTCCAAAAGACCCATTGTACGGTTCTCCCGCGAACCGCGAATGATCCGCTAGAGCCAAACCGGAGATTCCAGACCTTAGAGCCACTACCGTGAAGTCGACGTGACCATCAGGGAACCGGTTTTGCCGCAATTTCCTAGAGGGTGAGAAAATAGACAGGAAGGACTCGAAACGGAACCGTCGAACGCACCTGTGGCTCCCGTTGAGCGCATGCCCATCACAGAAATACCAACTAAGGTGAACGAACCCGACGATCCAGCGGGCGCCGGACCCGATTCTCAGGGACCGGGTCAATCCTCGCACCCCGAAGAAGAGCCGCAACCGGCCCCGCGCACGCGTTCCCCGTGGGTCGACTACGACACCCACGAATTATTGGAGATGATCAGCGACCTCGAAGATGAGCGCCGCTGGGCTCGCTTGCGCGAGGGAATCTGGATCGCCATCCTGATTCACCTGGTCCTGCTCTCCGCAGTCACGTGGATTCCCAAGTATGTCTTCAAGGTCCCGCCGGTCATCGACCCGTTTGACGCCATCAAACAGCGTAAGGATTTAAGCTATCTCGACCTGCCGCCCGACCTGATGCGGAAATATCAACAGCCCAAGGCGCAGGTCAAGCCCGTTCCTGAAAAGCGCCCGCAGATCGATAAGAAGACCCTGGAGGCGATGAACAAACCCACGACCCCGCCGCTGCCGGAACCCACCTCGCCACCGAAGATCGAGAACCCAGCCCAGCCGCAGCCCACGCCCCCGACGCCTAAGACGGAATCGCCCGTCGAGGCTCCCCATCCATCTGCGGTTCCGGCCCGCCCCAACTTCGCCATGGGATCGCAAAATCCGGCTGACCAACTGAAGGAAGCCATGCGCGGCGCTGCACATAACTCTGGCGCAGACTCCGGGGCGCAACCGGTGGGCGGCCTATCCCGCCATCCCGGCGCTGGTGCAGGGGGGGTGCAGATTCTCTCCGACACCCAAGGTGTCGACTTCAACGCCTGGCTGCACCGCTGGTACTACGAGACCGAGCGCACGTGGGACCCGCTCATCCCCGACGAGGTCAATCCTCCCATTCTCAAGTCGGGAGCCGTCCAGATCCGGTTCAAGGTTCTTCCCAACGGGCAGGTCACGGACATGGTGCTCGAAGGCCGCTCCGGCGACACGGGTCTCGACCGCGCTGCCTGGGGCGCGCTCACAGGCTCCAACTACCCGCCTCTCCCGCGCGCGTTCCACGGACCCTATCTGGAACTGCGCGCGCTCTTCCTCTATAACGAGCAGCCGCCCAAGTAGGAACTTGCCCAGATCGGGCTATTCGACGAAAGTCCCTCGATCTTTCGCGTCGGAGAATAGCGGCGTCTTCGCTTTGGCTGTCGCGTCGATATCTTCGACCGGCTCCGGCACACCGTGCAGGAGAATGCCGTCCTGCTCCAGCAGNNGTCCTGCGCCAGTGACGTGCAAGGGCAAAAGCGCTCATGTTCGCAATCATCATCGGCAACACCAGCCCATAGCCGCGGGTCATTTCAAAAATAATCAGGATGGACGTCATCGGCGCGCGCACAATCCCGGCAAACACCGCGCCCATCCCCACAACGGCAAAGGCGCCAATGGAGTCGGCGGGATGGTGAAAGACAGTCACGTCGAGATAGCCCACAGCACCGCCCAGCATGCCTCCCATAAAGAGTGCCGGCGCAAAGATGCCGCCCGCGCCGCCGCTCGAGTACGAAGTGACAGTGGCAGCCAGCTTCAGCACACACAACGCAATCATCGCGGTCACGGGGATCGTCCCGCTGAAGGCCTGCGTCAAAGTCTTGTACGGATCGCCTGCGATGCCGCCCAAATGAAAAACTATCAGGCCGACAACAGCAAATCCACCTGTAGCCGCGCCACCCATGGCAGGCTGCACCCACTTGGGAACCGCATTCAGCTTCTTGAACCAGGCGCGCACGCTGAGCAGCGAGTCCGTGAACGCCACCGAGACAAATGCCGCCAGCAGGCCCAGCAAGGCATACCAGATGAGAGACGAGGCTTTGCCCAATTCAAATGCCCGTGGCACGTGAAAGATGGGATTCGCTCCCATGATGGTGTGCTCCACCACCGCAGCCAAGGCCGCTGCCACAATCACGCCCGAGAGCATCGTCTGGTCCAGGTCGCCGATCAGTTCTTCCAGCGTAAAGGTGACGGCCGCAATCGGCGCATTGAAGGCCGCGGCAATGCCAGCTGCCATGCCGACCGAGGTCATGCGCCGCCGATTCTCCGGGTTCAGCCGCGCAGCCCGCGCCAACAGATTGCTCACACCCGCGCAGATGTGTACTGTCGGGCCCTCCACTCCCAGCGAACCGCCGGACCCGATCTGTATCACGCACAGGAAAAACTTGGCGATCGTCTCGCGAGCAGAGATAAACCCAGACCGTAAAGCAAACGCCACCTTCACCTGAGGAATACCGCTGCCCGCCGCAGCAGGAGCGAAGTAGTACAGGCCCAGCCCGCACACCAGCCCGCCGAGCGCTGGGCTGAGGATGGTCCAAGCGATCCATGAATGATTTCCTGGGTCGGCATGGCCCGCAGCCGCGCGGTCAATGAGGATGCCTTCGACCCAGGCCACGCACTTGTGAAACGCCACAGCCGCCAGCCCGCACAACCCGCCCGCCAGGATGGTGAATGCCAGCAACCGCTGCCGTTCGTTCGGCACGCGGCTCATCAGCCATGCGACAAATCGGGTGTAGAGTCCTGCCAACCAAACCCAGAAGCTCAAGTAGGGAAGTGACCTCGCTGCGGCAACCTTTGCATTCACAGTATAGGAGCGGGGCTGCGTCGCTTTGAGTTGTAAGCGCCAGATTCTACCCTACACAGTTACGGTTTGGGTTCTGTACTCTGCATGAACTCCGCCAGGTAGTCCTTCCAGACCGCCGCTACCGTATGCGTCCCGTGCCCGCGCGTCTGATCGGAGATTGGAACCAGAATGAACTTCGCATTCGGAATGCGCTTGACCATCTTTTCAGCAATCCCCAATTCTGGCGGATTGATGTAGTCATCGGCGGAATTGATCCACAGCACTGGCGCTTTGATCTGCTCGAGTCGAGGGCTCGGATCGTAGTTGCGGCTCGCGTTGAGGTAGTAAATCATGTCGTTCGCATCGGGACTCGGGCGCGCCCAGAATCGATCCACATATTGCTCCGCCGCTTCCCGTGTGGGTGCCTGCTTCTGCATTTGCAGCGGGCTCGAACCCATCACCAGCACCAGCGTGTTGGCCAGGCGTAATCCCTCCGCTGGTTCCGTCTTGTACTCTCCGCCCATCCATGTGGGGTCGAGCTTGATCGCCTGAATCGACATATAGCGCATCATGCGATTGCGCCCGGCAATCTGAATCGGCAGACAGGCAAACGGCGCCAGCGCGTCCATGAAGTCGGGGTAAGTTTCGCCCCAGACAAAACTCTCCATGCATCCCATCGACGTGCCGAGAATCAGCCGCAGATGATCGATCTTCATCGCGTCGAGCATCATCCGTTGGCTGTGCACCATGTCGTCGTAGTCATAGGCGGGGAACTGCATGTGCAGGCCATCGGAAGGCTTCGAGCTTTCACCGTGCCCGATATCGTCCGGCAAGATGACGAAGTACTTCGTAATGTCGAGCACGCCGCCCGGCATGAATAGCACGTCGGAAAACAGCGGATTCAGGAGCGAGTGCGCGCTGCCGCCCGTGCCGTGCAGCAGCAGAACAGCGTTGTCCACATGTCCCGCAGCGTCACGATGAGGTGTGCCCAGCGTGAGGTAGTGCAGCTTGAGTTCGGGCAGCGTTTCCCCGGTGCCGAAGCGAAAATTGGGCAGAGTCACCGTGCCATTGACGGCAGGCCACTTGCTCGCCGGCTGTGCAGCGGGCGCAGGATTTGTCTGGCCAAAGCTGAGAGCACAAAAGAAGAACAGAACTGTGCCAATGACGCGGGTGACGCGCAATATCATGTCGGATCTCCGGGGAATGTCTGAATCGTGGCAACTGCTCGTTGCCAGTGTATCCGCTGCTCTTGCCACGACGCGCAAAGGTTTTCCGCAACAGGTTTTAGCTTCCTCCTTCTCTGGTTTCCGCGCTAAAATCCTGCTGTCCGCTATGCGCATCCTTTCAGCCCTTCCGGCTATGCCAGCGCCCAAGCGCTTTCGCCGCGGTCGCCCAGACCGTGGACGCCGCTTCTCCCGCTGAGTAGTCTATCCCTGTCCAGATTTTTCCGGATTTTGCCGTCCGAGCGCGCGCGATTGCAGGTTCGCGGCAGGCCGGAGCGCGCAATTTTCATTCGAGTTCCATCCGCCATGCTGCGGATAGAAAGGTTCCCCGATGAATAGTTTTGCCAGCCGTGCCAAGCTTGCCTCAGGCCAACACTCCTATACCATCTTTCGTCTTCCCGCGCTCACGGCGCGCGGCTTCAACCTGAGCCGGCTTCCCTTCAGCCTGAAGATCCTGCTCGAAAATCTGCTTCGCCGCGAAGACGGCGTGAACGTGACCGCCGCGGACATTGAATTCCTGGCGAAGTGGGACGCCAAGGCCGAGCCGAGCCGCGAAATCGCCTACATGCCCGCCCGCGTCCTGATGCAGGATTTCACCGGCGTGCCCGCCATCGTTGACCTGGGCGCGATGCGCGACGCCATCAAGACACTGGGTGGCGATCCCGAGCGCGTCAATCCGCTCGTGCCCGCCGAGCTGGTCATCGACCATTCCGTGCAAGTCGACGAATTCGGCACGGCAGGGTCATACGACGCCAACGCGCTCCTCGAGTTCCAGCGCAACCGCGAACGCTATGCATTTTTGAAATGGGGCCAGACGGCGTTCCGCAACTTCAGCGCCGTGCCGCCCGGCATGGGCATCTGCCACCAGGTGAATCTTGAATACCTCGCCCGCGTCGTCTTCACCACGGANNGGCTGGGGCGTCGGCGGCATCGAGGCCGAAGCCGCTATGCTCGGCCAAGCCGTCTCTATGCTGGTGCCGCAGGTCGTCGGCTACAAACTTACCGGCAAACTCCGCGAAGGCGCGACGGCCACTGATCTCGTGCTCACTGTGACGCAGGCGCTACGCAAACTTGGCGTCGTCGGCAAATTCGTCGAGTTCTACGGCCCCGGCATCGCCGAACTGCCGCTCGCCGATCGNNATCTTCCCCGTCGATGCGGAGACGCTGCGCTACCTGCGCCTCACCGGCCGTAGCGAAGATCAAATCAATCTCGTCGAGGCCTATTACAAGGAGCAGGAGCTTTTCCACACCGCCAGTTCACCCGAGGCCGAGTACACGCAAACGCTGGAACTGGATCTCGGCGCAGTCGAGCCAAGCGTCGCTGGACCGAAGCGTCCGCAGGATCGCGTGCTGTTAAAAGACGCCGCCGCGAGCTTCGCGCAACAACTGCCCACGCTGCTCGCGCCGACAGCCAAACCGCTCGGCACGCGCACCGCGGCTGCATGGGAGCGGGCAACAACAGTCACCGATACAGCTGTTGCCGAAAATCCTCCGCTGCACGTGACGACAACGGTGAAGGAACGATTCAACATCGATCCCGACAAGTATCTCGATCACGGCTCGGTCGTCATCGCGGCGATCACGAGTTGCACCAACACGTCGAATCCGTCCGTCATGATCGCCGCGGGTCTGCTCGCGAAGAAAGCTGTCGAGAAAGGGCTCACCGTTCCGCCGTGGGTCAAGACTTCGCTCGCGCCGGGTTCGCGCGTCGTCACCGACTACTACCAGAAGTCCGGCCTGCTGCCCTACCTCGAGAAGCTGCGCTTCAACGTGGTGGGTTACGGCTGCACCACGTGCATCGGCAACTCCGGCCCGCTGCCTGCCGACGTTTCAAAGAGCATTGACGAGCACGGTCTGGTCGCCGTCAGCGTGCTCAGTGGCAATCGAAACTTCGAAGGCCGCGTGAATGTCGACGTGCGTGCGAACTATCTGATGAGTCCGCCGCTGGTCGTGGCCTACGCGCTCGCCGGGCGCATCGGCCATAACTTTGACACCGATCCGCTGGGCAAAGACAAGACCGGACTGCCGGTCTATCTTAAGGACATCTGGCCCACGCAACAGGAAGTCGCCGAATCGATCGCCAAGGGCCTTAGCAGCGAAAGCTTCCGCAAGGAATACGCGACCGTGAGTGACGGCGACGCGAACTGGCAGGGATTGAGTTTTCCAACAGGCGACGTGTATCGATGGGAACCCGACTCAACCTACATTCGCAAGGCACCGTACTTCGGCGGCATGACCAAGACACCCGCGCCCGTCACCGACATTCTTGGCGCGCGCGTCCTGGCAGTGCTCGGTGACTCGGTCACCACCGATCACATCTCGCCGGCAGGCTCGATCAAGGCCAACGGACCAGCCGGGAAGTATCTTGCCGAGCATGGTGTGAAGCTGGCGGACTTCAACTCCTATGGCTCGCGTCGCGGCAACCACGAAGTGATGGTGCGCGGCACATTCGCCAACGTGCGCTTGCGCAACAAGCTTGCGCCGGGCACAGAGGGCGGCGTCACACGCCTGCTTCCAGAGGGCGAACAGATGTCGATCTTCGACGCCAGCGTGAAGTACGCCGAGCGCAAGGTGCCGCTCGTGATTCTCGCTGGCAAGGAATACGGTTCAGGCTCTTCGCGCGACTGGGCAGCCAAGGGGCCGAATCTGCTGGGCGTGCGTGCCGTTATCGCGGAAAGCTTCGAGCGTATTCATCGCTCCAACCTCGTTGGCATGGGCATCCTGCCGTTGCAATTCGAGGAGGGACAAAACGTCGAATCGCTCGGATTGACTGGTGAAGAGGTCTACGACTTTCCGGGACTGACGAAGCTTCTGAAAGAAAAATTCACCAGCGGCAGCATCTTGAAAGTGACCGCGACCGACGCGGACGGAAAGAAGAAGACATTCAACTCCAAGGTCCGCATCGATACGCCGCAGGAGATCGAGTACTTCGAGCACGGAGGGATTCTCCTCTACGTGCTCCGCCAACTGGCGGAAAAATAGCCGACCCACAAAACCAGCCTGTGCCGGGAACTTTGTCGAACGAAGTTTCGTAGTTTACTCCATCACCTCTTCGGCGCTCGGCAGCAGGCTGTGTAAAGTGCCGGAATCATCTCCAATTGAAAGAAGCTGAGATGACTCTCTCCGAAACACAAACATCGCAGATTGCATTTGCCAGGGCTGCGGGATTCATGTTTCTCTTCGTCGATCTCGCGGACACGGTGGGCATTTCCATTACGGGCCGCTTTTATGCAGGAACCTTCGCCGAGACCGCTCATCAGATCGTCGGGGCAGAATTGCTCTATCGTATCGGACAATCCAGTCTTCTCGTCGGCAGTCTGGCTACGGTGTTGCTGGCCATGGGCCTTTATGTAGCCGTCAAACCTATCGATAAGAATCTGGCACTGCTTGCTCTCCTTTTCAGGCTGGTGGAGGCTACCATTTTTGGAGTTACCAATTTCATCGGTTTTGCTCTTTTGAAAATCTACACCAGCGCTGATTTGAGCGATGCCTTTAACGCAAAGCAATTGTCTGCTTTGCTAAGTCTGAATTCTGGAGGGACAAAAGGGCCTGCCTTCAACATAGCTGGATTATTCTTCAGCATTGGGTCCATTCTCTTCTTCTACCTGTTCCTTCGATCGAACTATCTTCCAAAGTTCGTCTCGACTCTGGGTCTTTTGGGATCTCTGCTAGGTCTCTGACCGTGTGAT
>PLKY01000027.1 GCA_003140785.1 Acidobacteriaceae bacterium
GCCAGGCTGTTCAGGGCCAGCAGGCCACCACGGTCGAGGGCACCGTCCTCAACATTGTGAACTGGAGTTGCAACGTCATAGCTCCCGTGATCGCGGTCGCCTGCCTGGGAATCGCAGGGTGGCACTTCAAAAGTGGCCGCGGCTATATGGGCTGGGGCGTCACGGGCGTATCCCTCATGGTGATCTCCGGTCTTGGACGGATGGCCGAAGGCTTCATCACGCAAGCGCAAGGCATTCAGTAAGGGGAGTACCGAGCGATGCAACCGCCACAGTTCCTTCTCGACCTGCTGCAACTGCTGCTCGATCTCGCGGTGCCGGCGGCATTCTGCACGCTGGCTGCCGCGGGAGTAAGCCTGCGGCATGAAGGAGGGGTCAACTTCCATGTGAATGGCCGCACGGGCAAGTGGGTCCTATGGACGATCGTCCTTCTGACTCTTCCGCAGCTGTTGTCATGGATTGCGGCGCAAGGGATCAACATTCCATCGGCGAGCGGGTCGGTCGGCACCAGTTGGCTGGCAAGCATGGAGACAGTCTTTAAGAACTTCGTTAACCAGATCGTTGTCGCCAAGTTGGTGCCGGTGATTGCGGCCTATTTCGTCCTGAAGGCAACACTCGATGGCGCGGCAGGTGAGAATCCGCTCGGCTCCATTGTTGCAGCACTTTTCCTGATGTCCCTGTCGGCCACGATGCAACTGATGCAGGGCTGGAACTCCGGAGGACAGTACGCGATGACCGACATGCTGACTTCCCTGTGGAACTACATTGCCGGGCAGATCATGCCGGCCGCGGCGGGACTGGCCTGTGTCGGAGCAGTCATCAACTTTGTCCGGCACAGACCCTGGACCAGGCTGGTCTTCGCCGCGATCTCTTTTCTGAGCGTGAGCGGTCTTCTCGCGCTCTTCCAGGCAATGGCGGCCTAAGGGTGATCGTATGAGTCTCGATGGGGCAATCACGAACCTCGCTTCATGGGCTGGCAACACCATGATGCCGACGATGGCCGGGTTGTTCTTCGCCGGAGCCGTGTATCGATACAGCAAAGGCGGACCATTCGAGCAGTTTCTTTACGGGGGATTCGCATCCTTGATGTGTTCGGGGATGTTGCGCGCGCTGGAAGGCTTCGTTCAGCATACCGGAGCGACAAACGCCGATGTCTTCTGGATGGCAACGATGAGTCTGGCAAACTGGACGGCCAACGTCATCCTACCCATGTTCGCTTTGACACAACTTGTGGCGATGGCGCTGCACATGGGTGGCGTGGTTTCGGAAATCTATCCAGGTTCGACCTGGATCAGGAAGTTCGTCGCGGCGATCGCCGCGCTGATGGTATCAGGCATTGTTCGTCTGGCCGAGTCGATGGTCACGCAAGCACATGGGATATGAGGAGCTTCTATGAGTCTCGATCTGACGCCGGTTCATCGCAATCTCCACACCAAGGTGACCTTTCTGGGCCTGGAGTTTGAGGACCTGATTTTGGTGCTCGCGCTCGCAGCTTTGATGAACCTTCTGGCTCACTTCGTGAGCGGCAACGCACATGTGTTCGGGATCCCGCTCAACGTCTTTATGGAGTTCATCGTGCCGGCGTTGGCGGTACCGTTTTTGATCCTGTTCAAGTACGGCAGGCCGCGTGGCTATCTCACCGACCTGGTCCGCTCGTTCTTCGCTCCGAAGGCCTGGTGCGCACTTGAGCGAGATTCGGAACTGACGCAGGCTTATGTGGTCGACGAGGAGGAGTAGTCACATGCGGGCCTCTATCAAGACGAAACCGGATGGCAATATCGCTCTCGATCTCGACATCGAGGCGGCGCGAGCGATATTCGCGAGTGTCCTCTTCGCAGCTCGATTCCATGAGCGCATCGTTCCCCTGGTCAAGATCGCGAGAGAGGGTTTGCAACTCGACAGTCGAAAATCAGCGCGGAGGCTTCAGCCATGCCAATGACGTATGCGGAACACGAACGGAAGTTGAAGGCGCCCGCCGTGTGCGAGCTGCTGCCTCTCCGGGACCTTCCGATTGGGGACAACATCATGGTTCGCACGAGCGGCGCATTTGCTGCGGGCTATGAGCTCAGAGGCGTTCTCGCCTACTTTGCCACCGACAGCGACCGCAACCAGACCAAGGCGATGCTTGAAGCGCTGTTTCGCAGCGTTCCCGACGTCAGCATGCGACTCCAGTTCCGGTATGAGATCTCGGAGCATCTTGGAGACCTGTTGGACAGCTACGTCCAGGAACAACGCAGCGAGCAGTCGGAGGTCATGGCGCTCGATGCGCATCGGCTCAGGATGTGGATGGAAAAGGAACACAACGGTTTTTATTTCGAGAATCGTCTCCACATCTATCTCGTGTGGGATCCGCGCATCCACGCCAAGCTGTATCACTCGGCGCAACAGAATCGAAAGCTCGGCGGCTTCACCATGAGCCAGAAAAAAGCGATCCAGAGGACTCGCAAAGAGCATGAGACCTATCTGGCCGAGTTCGAGTCGATTCTCCGGGGCGTCGAGGGGGCGATGGAGGCGACCAACCTCGGGCCCCGGAGATTATCGACGCAGGAGTTGTTCGAGGAATTGAAGCACTCTCAGCACCCGTCTCGGCGCGATCGGCGTCCCTATGTGCCTGGCGAAGAGATGTTCGAGTATCGCAGCGCACGGGAGCAGGCGACGCAGGCCAGCATCCTCAATGAGACTGAGAGCTATCTCAACATCGACGGATACCTCTATTCCGTCGTGAGCCTAAAGGAGCTGCCGGACGCGACATTCCCGGGCATGTTGCAGAACTTTTCTACACTCGGATTTCCGATCGTCATCAGCGGGCAGGTCGTCATCCCCGATCAAGTAAAAGTGCTGAAGGGATATAAGAAGCGCCTGCAGAAGATGACCGCCGCGCAGAAGGACGCAAATGGAAATTTCAAATCCAATCCCGAAGCTGAGGTGGCGCAGGCCCAGCTCATCCAGATACAACGCGACATTATCTCCTCTTCTCTCAAAACAGCGAAGCTGAGCCTGTCGGTCGTTGTGCGGACTTCGCAGCAGGCAGTCACCCTTGGCGATCTGGAACGCTCGGAACGCGAGCTTGCCAATCGAACGCAGGAGGTCCTGAACGCCTTTACTCATATGAATGGCGCAAAGGCTGTGATGGAGACGATTGCGAAGCGGCGCATCTTTCTTGGGACATTGCCCGGAATGGCCGAGCCCGACAAGCGCGACCAGGACATGCTCACGTCCAACGTCGCCGATCTTGTCCCGGTGGAGATGCCGTGGACCGGGACACGACGCAGTCCTCTCATTCTGTTTGAGACACCGTACCGGCAGCTCATTCCATTTTCGATGTTCGATCCTGACCTGTCCGACGCGAATGGCCTGTTGATGGCGAAGAGTGGTGGCGGCAAAACTCTCGCGGCCCAGCAGATGCTGTTGATGGCGGCCCGTGGCAATCCTCTCATCTCCATATTGGAACGCGGCGATTCCTACCAGCCGCTAGTGGAATTGATGGGCGGCGAGATGATCGAGATGTCGCTCGACAGCGACCAGACGATCAATCCCTGGGACTTGCCGAGAAGGGAGGGCAAACCGTCCAACGATCAGGTTTCTTTTCTGAAGAATCTCACCCGCCACATGCTTGGAGAGAACACACCTCCAGATATCGACATCGATCTGCTTGACAGCGTGTTGCTCGAAGCCATCGCCTCGACCTATAAGCGCTGCAGCGCCAAAACCTCGAATCCGGTGCCACTCTTCGGCGACCTCGCTGCGGAATTGGCTCACTGGCAAGACCGTGATCGCAACCAGAAGATTAACCAGATGGCGCAGATGGCCTCGACCAAGCTCCGCGCCTGGGTTGACGAGGGACCCTATGCGCGGCTCTTCGATAGGCCAACGACGGTACAGCTGAATAACCCGTGGCTTTACTTCAACGTGGAGAAGTTGAAGGACGATCCGCGGTTGGAACGCGCCATGAGCCTGCTCATTGCGCATACTGCCACCTACCGTGCGTCCGGTATCACCGGCCGGCCAAGCATTGTCCTGCTCGATGAGTGCTGGGCGCTGCTGGAGTCCCCCATCCTGGCGAGCGTTGTCGTCCAGCTCTTCCGCACCGCCCGCAAACGCAATGCCAGCGTCTGGGGAATCAGCCAGACGCCGGAGGATTTCGTCGGCACGCCGGACAAGCCCAACGAGCACGGCGCGGGCATCGTCAAGAACGCGACGACGAAGATCATCGGCAAACAGCCCGGCGATATGACCGCGCTCCGGGAGCACGTCCACCTGAACGAGACGGCGCTCAACCAGATCAAGACCTTTGCTCATCCGAAGAAGGGCCATAGCGCCGAGTTTCTGATCGCGATTGGCGAAAAGGCCGAGTCGACACACGCGATCCGCATTGTGCCGAGCCCGGTGGACTACTGGATCACGACAACCTACGCCCGCGAGCGCACGTACCGAATGTGGTGGATGTGGAAGCACGCGTCGATGGCGCGAATCGCAGCTTATGAGGCGCTCGCCGAGCGTTTTCCGCAGGGGTTGGCGGAACTTGCGCCGCTCAAAGAAGAGCTTTCAGGAGAAGTTCAGGAGGTGCTCGCGCAATGAAACATGAAGATGGCAAACCAGAGGAAACAGTATTGCTGAACGGCATTCCGTACGCAGGAGATGTAGCCGCTTCACGCAAACAAAAGAGCCGGCCCTGGAAATGGCTGACGGCAGTGTCAGTCCTTACTATTGCAATGCTCGTTCCCGCTAGCGCNNCATCGGCAGTTCGCTCAAGTCGATCAACCAGCTTACGCAGCAGGTGCAGCAACTCTACCAGACGACGATGTGGCCGCTGGCCGCGCTCAATCAAGCTCGTGGCTTTGTTGCGAATTCGATTTCGAGCTTTCGCAACCAGATGAACCAGATCTTCAGCATTCCCACAACGAGCGCAGTCACTGCGGGTCCGCAGCAGTTCGAATCGATCTTGCATAGCCGCCTCTCGGCGCAGATTCCGGCGCTTGGAACTAGTTTCACGGCCAACTACGGCGCAATTCCACAGCAGAACAGCGCCGCGCCCCAGGACCGCCTAATGATGGACATGGACGACGCACTGGGC
>PLKY01000097.1 GCA_003140785.1 Acidobacteriaceae bacterium
GCGGACCATACATTCCGGGTTGGCGGTGATTTGACCGGAACCGTGAAGATTGCGTCGAAATCGACCTTAGAAGCTAGGTGCTTCATCGACTGCCATCGTCCCTCTCACCTGACCAGACATCCCAACCGCACATGAGCTGTATGGTTCCATAAGTCATCTTCTGTCCGAAGTCCCTTCACTGAGAACACCCTAGCAGGCGATACACTCAAGGCCAATCAAACTGAGAAAAATCGGACCTCGTCGAGAAGCGATATTCGTTTCGATATACACACAGGGGGAGATACGCCGCAATGCCATCAATTGAACTTGCNNCCCTCTTCTTTGAATTGGCCATCATTCGCTACCTCTCCACTGAGGTTCGGCTCTTTGCATATTTCAAGAACCTCGCTTTGATTGCCTGTTTCTTCGGAATCGGGATCGGAATGGTAATTGAACGACCTCCCAAGGCCCTCCAGAGGACGTTTCCGCTAATTCTTAGCTTCCTCTTTCTTCTTATTCGGTTTGCGCCTGTTATCGGGCTCACACATTTGCCCTTTCCCACGTTTGATAACGCTCTGATGGGTGGATGGTCGACGTCTCTGACCACCGGCCACTGGGGCATTGTCTTCTTCATCGGAATACTCCTGTTGTACCTCGCAGTCGTTCCCGGAATCATGTACCTGGTCATGGCAGTATTTACGATTCTCGGTTCACTGGTGGGGAAACAGCTGAAACCATTCCCCTCGCTAAAAGGCTATGGAGTGAACCTGGCAGGAAGCTTTGCCGGGATCGCTGTATTTACTCTGGTCTCGTTCCTGGCCTTACCTCCGGGAATTTGGGTTCTGATAGGATTCGCTTCGATCGTCCCCTTCTTTTTGCGCGACCGATGGATACTCGCAGCATTTGTATTGATCACGGGAATATTGGCCTTCCCGCAGCAAAATACCTACTGGTCACCGTATTACCGAATCACGCTGCGCCCTGCTACGCCCCCGGCAGGATGGCCTCGCCCCGCAGCAATTTACGTCAACGTAAATTACGACTATCACCAGGTGATGCTGGATCTGTCTCGCGCATTCACTTCGCGCTTTCCTGACGCGGAACCTAACCGCTACGCAAGCCCGATCTACGAAATTCCTTATCGTCTGGTGCCCAGTCCCCAGCGTGTATTGATCATCGGCGCTGGCACAGGCAATGACGTTGCCGCTGCACTTCGGCACGGCGTCCCCCAGGTAGATGCCGTCGAAATTGACCCCCTCATTCTTAAGCTTGGCCGCATGTATCACCCGGAACGCCCCTATGATTCTCCGCGGGTCCATGTCTATGTAGACGATGGCCGTTCTTTCCTGAAAAAGACAAAACAGAAATACGACCTAATTGTATTTGCATATCTGGACTCCCACACGTTGGTTTCCAGCATGTCCTCCATCCGATTGGACAACTACGTTTACACACGTGAGAGTTTCAGCGAGGCTCGAAGCCTGCTCAGTGAGAACGGCACCTTGGTGCTCGCTTTTGCATCGGGGAGGTCGTTTCTCAGCGACCGGCTCTTCGCCACGATTGCAAGCGCTTTTGATGGCAAGCCGCCGGTCGCCTATTACAAAGCCGAGGATATGCCTGGTGTAGTTTTTGTCGAAGGTAAGGCCGCAAGCCCTAACCTCCTTGGCAATATCCCCGACATTAGCAAGGAACTGCAAACACAACAGTCTGACGCTCTGATCGCCACGGACAGCTGGCCGTTTCTCTATCTTCGTTCTCGGACAGTTCCATTTGCCATTTGGAGCGTGCTCGTACTTTTCCTCTATTCCGCTCTTGCGATTCTGAAGAAGATGGTGCCGGTGAAACGCTTCGCGGATCGCCAAGGGATTCACCTGTTTTTCCTTGGCGCGGGATTCATGCTCTTGGAAACCAGGGGAGTGACAGAACTGTCGCTCCTGTTTGGTTCCACGTGGATCGTGAACGCAGTGGTGATCGGCTCGTTTCTCGCCATGGGGATTCTGGCCAACTCATTCGTCATGTTTTTGCCAATCTCGCGAAGAGTCGCCTACATCGGCTTGTTCGTCACTCTGGTCGCGAGCATGTTTATTCGCTATTCGCTGTTCGAAGGTCTTCCTTCCGTTCCGCAAGTACTGGCCGCCGCCGGATTGGTGGGCCTCCCTGTGTTTTTCTCAGGGTTGATTTTTTCCCGCAGCTTCCGCGATGTCGCGCAACCGGCACAGGGACTGGGCATCAACCTGTTTGGCGCTGTCGTGGGCGGGATACTCGAGAATCTGGTCATGGTCGGCGGGACACCCATCCTCGGAATCCTAGCGATCCTCCTCTATGGCCTGTCAGCAGTTTCCATGCCCTCGCAATCTCTGCAGAAATCGCTGGAATTGAATACCAATCAAAAGGCAATAGCCCTGCCCGGGCAAATTTGAATGCAGCAAACCTGCGAGGGTTGCCAACAGGCGAAACCACGTTTCCAGCTCCGACACAACTCCTGTCGTGCGCGTTCCGCCCGGTTGGTGGCCAACCCGTCAGTGGCCAACCCGTCAGTTATATCTTAGGTAATAACGAACGAATAAATATATTCGCTAAGGAACAGCGGCACTCTGCCAGGCGCTTCTGGACGGCCGTGACAGGGCGTTTTCGCCATAAGCCAGAATCAACCAATGTTCAGCCGCGCTCGCAGAATCGGTAACGGCAAACGCCGGTCGCGCCAGCGGTTTCGCGAACGGCACAGCCGTTCTTCGAAAGCTTTATTCGGGCCAATGTGCCTGGGCTGATTCTGGAGCTCGGCTCCGTCCTGAACGCGTCGGCTGCAAATATGCAAAATTCAGACCGAAGGGCGGCCGGGAAACGTCCGCCGCCATGCCCATCGAGATGGGGGCAGCTTTGGGAG
>PLKY01000017.1 GCA_003140785.1 Acidobacteriaceae bacterium
AAATCATTACTGTAACCCACCCGACCTTGTTATTTGCACCAGAACCCTAATGCCGATACTGCGGTATCTTCCGGATCGCATCTGGCGAGAACCCAAACTTGCTGGCCATCGCACGCTGACACTTGCCTTCCACTCGAACTGCCCACCAAACACGTTCGTACATACCATCTCGAAGATCGCTCCAGTGAACCGCAGTGCCCTTTGCAATCTAACAACAGTTCCACTTCTTTAGTACTCGGGCAATTCGCTACGCCTATCAGGTCCAGAACGTGTCTGTTTCAGGAATCGGCATGGGAATCCTGAGAAAAAGCGACTAAAAGAACCATTACTGGCCCGGAATAATTTGCCCTGAAAGGCGCCCTAGTGACTAACATGACAACGCTCGAAGTGCAGTTCGCGAAGACCCTCCTGCGACTGGCTACCCAGCTCGGGCTTATTTATGCCCTCCTCGTGACGGTGGGATAACATGTGAATTCCTCATCACTGGATATCTGCCAGTATGGAATGAGTTTCTGTCCAGTATTCCCGGAAATGGTGAAGTGAAGTGGCTCTCCTGGGATAGGTCGGACATAACTTCCCGCCTGCTCTTCCTGCCGGTCCCCAGAAATCGACAGATCTACGGTCGAGGCACCGACGGCGGCAAGAAGCACCGGCCCATATTCAAAGGCGTATCTGGACTTGCCAGGTATCTGGTCCTTACCGGTATAGCGCTTGACACGAATCTCGGCAGGTAACGTGAACTCAACTGTATCGCCATCATGCCACTGGCGGTCGATCGTAATGTAAGTTCCAGGGACTCCGGCTTCTGCTGCCGTTCCGTTGACCATCAGATTCATCTCCTTGGCTGCCCAGGACGGGACCCGGAAGCGGATCTTCGCCCTCACTGGGGTTGACGGCTTCACGACGGCCTGAACTTCATTCTCGAAGGGGAACCGTGTCTTTGTTGTGAGTTCGATTGAAATCGGCCCTTGCTTCCAAGCTATCGTTGAGGGCTCGTAGAGATGAACATAGAGCCCGTCCGGGGCAACCGAATAAATATGCTCAGGGAGCGAGCCAAGCAGTCTGGTCCCTTGTCCTTCGCAACAGGTGTTTTCGTGCGTCGCCTTCTCTTTCTTTCCCTCCATCGTGGTGTGGTAACGAAGGCCGGTGCCGCCATCCTGATCGGCCATTGCGACGTTGTAAATCGACTCCTCAATCTCAGTCGCGAAGCGCTCATCCTCAGGATTTAGCAACAGAAATCGCTGGCTCATGAATACCCAGAAACTGCTTCCACATAATTCACCGTTGGACCGGTTGATCATGTTGCTGTCTGGCGGAGCTGTCTCAAACTCGATGATTGAGATACTCCCGCCCGCCTGCTGCCAATGTGCGCGGTAAAGCTCCCAGGCACCGAGGACGGCGTCGTAATAGAGTTGCTGGCCAGTGATGAGATAGAGGTCGAGAAATGCCTCAAGGTTGGTCAACAGGTAGCAGTGGGGCCGGTCATACGGATATTGCCAGACCTGATTCTTGTCGCGGTTTGCAAGGCCCCTTAACCAGGAATCTTCTTGATAGTAGCGCTGGACCAGTTGTGCGTCCGCCGCAGTTCCCACCGGGCTCAAACAAAGACGTGTATTGGCAATTGCTCCCTGCCCCCCGAATGGGATTCCGCGCAGCATTTCCGGTAGAAACGCTTGCTGGTTGAACCAGTCGTAATAACCACGCAACAGCGGTAAAGCTTTGGCGTTGCCGGTATACGCCGCCTCGAGCAAACCATGCGTTACCCATGCTCGCGTGTAGGCTCCTCGTTCCGAATAGAAGAACGTATCTTCCGGATAAGCCATGATGTAACCGTTTGGCTGTCGGCATTCTTCAATACCATCAACTACGACATTCATGCGGCGGCGCAACTCAGAGTTGTCAAGCCAGCGCAGCGTGTTGGCCGCGCCCATCAAGAAACGACCTGCATTCGAACCAGCAAGATCCTCTTCCCAGAAAGCTTGCGTACCCGTTGGCTTGAAGTTCCTGACCTTTCCTGTTCGCTCGTAAAACTGACGTAAGAGATCGTCGGTCGAATAGGAGTTCAACAAGTACGCGATGTTGTTTTCCATTGCTGTCTGAAACACGCCGCCATGCAGAGTTACACCCGTTCTGGGTGCCTCGGCTCTAAAGTGCGCCGGGTTCCACGTGGATGGATCGGTAACCGCCCGAATGTTATCCCAGTGAATGCATTCTCCGTCCTGCCGAGAAGGGCGCGTCAATTGGGCAATGAGATCGTTGTTTCCGTGCGCTTCATCGGCCGATGCTTTGCAACCTACTGCAACATCGCACCCGCTGGAAAGCACGGCTATCTTGGCGAGGGACAAGGTAAAGTCCGGGCTATCTTTGGGTGCCTGTCCAAGAGGTACGTCCGCACCCGCAGCGGCCTTGACGGCACGCAGACGCGTTGCGGTTAACCTCACATATCGAGCTTGGACTCCATGCGCAGCGTATTGCGTGATGTTATCGTGCGGATCTGGAAAATCCGATTGAGTAAAGTCGGCGATGGGCAGGTAGTCGTTGAACTTTGGATCTTCGGATGCGTCAATCCGAAATCGAAGCGGGAACCCTTGCCCCGCGTACCACTGGTCGCGCCCCGGATACATTTGATCTGCAGCCGGAAACAATTGGATTGCATCTATCGCAGCAGACCTGTTGAGATCGATCTGGATCCAAGTTGTAACTTCAGGGCTCGCGGCCACCTTTGATCGATATGCCCGATAAATGTTGGTCGGGGTTGCGGCCATTCGTAACCCAGTGGAGAACTGTAACGGCTCCGGTTCCGAGGCCGCCCAAGCTGAGAGCGGGCTTGTTTTACCTACAACAGTAAACCCCGCACCCGCATAACTTGTTTTAAGAAGGAATTCGCGTCGTGTCAAACTCATGCTTCCGCTCCAAATGAACACTGTTTTGCTTACTTGTCAGCGCTCTATCGGCCTCCGAAGACGTTCCGAATGGCGTTGAGGTAATCCATGCCGTAGAGCGCCTCTGGTTCAAGATGGCTTCCCTCTGTCCACTCATTCCATGAATTGATGGTCAACACCTTTGGAACATCCGAGTGAGAGTCTATGTAGGCTTTCGCCCTGGCCAGAGCCGATTGAAACAGTTGCGGGGTATTTCCTGTCAGAATCGACGTGAACGGGTATGCCGCCTGCTCGTAGCGGTCTGACTGGCATGCCCTAGGGCTCGGATCCCAGCCCATACTGACGTCGGTGTGGTACGGCACCCCGAATAGCTCCGGCGCCTTTCGCCAATAGGCTTCAGCTGGGTCTATGAAAGTGCCATATTCAATTGCCGGAAACACTGACAATTCAACGTGATGTATCCATGTGTATGAAGTTACGCTCTTAATTCCAAGGGAAGGAAGAAGTTCCGGCAGATTGGCCAGCCCATTCACGCCGGCAGCAACAGCGTTGAGGTGGAGGTCGGGAAATCCGGCGGCCCGTACCTTGTTCTGAAAGCGCTCTATCGCCGCCCGCGCCGTTGCAAGTCCTCCCATTCTCTCGATCAGGTGCTTGAGCTCGTAAATAGAGAAATACGGGGCGCCATCGATCTTCAGATAAGACGGCTGTGTGAAATAGCGCGAAATGATGTAGTCCGTTATCTTAGCGAAGTCCGTTGCGTCATATGTCCCCGGATAGAGTAGCGGAGGCTGGGTCTCATGAAGTCTTGCCGGCATCAGGTTATACCAATCCTGATTGGCCCACATCAGACAGAACTTGACTCGATCCTTATTGGGAGCGCCCAAGTATCCCGATTCCAGGCCACGATTGAGGAACGGCGCACCTTCATACCAATACCAATCGAAGATGAAGTGGGTGATTCCGGAATCTGCGGCGGCCTCGATCTTCTTCTGAAAGACCCTTGGGTCCGATTCATCCTCTGGTCCCCAAGTCGGTTTCTTCGGTTGATGGTGCCCCGCGAACTTCGGCTCGCTGCGCTTAAGGATCTCCCATTCGGTCCACCCCTTCCCATGAACCGCCTCATTCCTCGGATCGACGTGGTAGTTCGGAAAGTAATAGGCACCGATTTCGTATCGACCCTTCGCAGATTCCTTGGCAGTTGCCACAGCGGCTGCGGCGCAGGCACTCGCCGCAATAAACTCTCGTCGGTTCATTTCCACTTCGTTTCTCTCCCTTGATACGCTGATTCAACTTCTCGCTCAGGTCGTTCAAACATGTCAATATCATTCACTAAAGAAATCGTGCACCACGAATTGAGAAAGAATTGCATCTCGAACTCACAAGTCTCCCCAGGGCGAAACTCAGGACGACAAACTCAATATATTGGCCGCAAGTGATCTCGCTTGAGGCCAGATCACTTGCGACCGTTGCGTGGATCCTAACAATTATGGACAGTCCAAAGTGGCATGGCTGCTCAGAACTCCGCGTGCAGTGATAACTGAATCACACGCGTACCACCCAAAGTGCCCGCCTGTCCCAGAGAGGCCTGAGAGGCCACGCTTTGTGAATTGAACCCGAAGGACCAGTCCGGATGGTTCAAGGCATTCACAAGGTCAGCAGCTAACTTGACTTTCACCTGCTCCGTGATTGGAAAGTACTTCGATGCGGCGGCGTCGAGGAACAGCACGGCCGGACCGCGAAGCGAGTTACGGCTTGTGTTACCGAGTGTTCCGTTTGGCTCCGTGAAGCAGCTCGTGTTAAGCCAATTCGTATGCGACTTGTTCGCCGCATAGGGGTTGGAACAGCTTGAGTCCGCGAACACCGTGTGTTGGCTACCAGTGTTAGACGTGTCGTTGGCCAACACGTCGAAAGGCGTACTGGATAGCACCTGAAAGGCCTCGCTGGTTTGCCAGCCGCCGACTACTTCGCGATTGAACCAGTTGTTCTCTTTTGCAATCAGTTTGCCGGGACCGATTGGGACTTCCCAGACATCGCTGAATTTGAAGACCTGGGCACGGTCAAAGTCGGCCGGGCCGTAGTCCAACGCAAGGTTCGTACCGCTGCGAGGATTCTGGTTGTCTTCAGACTGATCGTCCATTGCTTTGGACCAGACGTAGTTGGCATCGAAGCTGAAGCCGTTCGAGAAGCGTTTCACAAGTTCTGCCTGCATGCCGTTATAGTTTCCCCATCCTACATCCCCTGCTTCATACACGTCTCCGACATTGGGGTAAGGGCGGCGGGTTTGGATAGGGGTCGGATTGAGAGGATCCGCGGGAAGCGAAGCCTGGTTGGGATTGAATCGCTGTTGAAGGTGGATGGCCTTGTTCCCAAGATAAGCGAGCGAGGTGCTCCAGTTGGACCCGAAAGACCTTTGGACTGCCACGTTCCATTGCTGCACCTGGCCAGTCGGCATGGTCGCGCCCGTGGTGAAGGTGCCCAGGGCGGTTTGACCCGCAACCGGGGGAGTTAACGTATTCGCAATGGGAGTCGGGGTGTTGACAGCGAAGGAATTGATTTCAAGAGTGTAGTTTGGTTGATGGGCGAGCATGAACTGCAGTTCGTTGTACATGAACGTGGTGTAGTAGATGCCGTATCCTCCGCGCACCACCGTCTTGCTATCGAGTGCGAACGCAACTCCAAAGCGGGGAGCAAGGTTATCGTATTGCTGTGGGTACGGTCCTTGTTTCACCGAATTGGTTGCCAAAATAAAGGTGCCTGCGTGTCTGTTGGAGTCCGTCGGCGATTGGTAGAGGTCGTATCTCAGGCCAAGGTTCAGCGTGAGCCGGTGATTCAACTTCCAGTCGTCCTGAACATAAGGCATTACTTCCCACTGATTGAAGTTGCCGTACGTGTAGCCAAGTCCACCATAAGCCGTAACCGGATATCCGAGCAGGAAGTCTGCAGTCGTATTCCCCGTGTATTGTCCATTGAAGTCGAACTCGCCGTTGTTCCAGATGACCCACGACGCATTCATGTTGAAATGGTCCGCCTCAATCCCGTAGACGAGAGAGTGCTTTCCAACCACATGGTTGACCTCTCCGGCGTACTGGAACGTTCTTTGTGTTGCGCCGTCGGGGTCGAAAGCATTTCCGAACCCGCTGTATTGATTTAGATGGACTGTGGGCGGCTCATCCTGAGCCAGCGAGGGAGTGACCAGGGGCACGCCGAATTCCGTCGTGTAATTGGCTGCCCCGGCGCCCGCAATCCTCTGGTAAACAGTGCTATGGTTGTAGCCGAAACGCGCAACACTCACCAGGTTGGACTTGAAGGTGTGGGTCTCCTGGACGTACGCGTTGGTGGCGTCTTGCACAGTGTCGCCATTGAATATAGCCGGAGCAATCCAGGATATACCCGTCCCAAGTGGATTTGTCGTCTCGTAGGCGCCGTACATCGTATCCTGCGGGCGCAGATTGTAATCGAGCCGGCCGAGATAATTGTCGTATGTGCTGGTGTTTCCTCCGTGGGCGTTGGAATAGTTTTGGGTGCCATTTGCATAACTGCCAGTCGGCGCGGGGTAGAAAGGAATCACCGCCTTGGCGAAACTGCTAATGCGTCCGCTTGCAATAATGTTGCCCGCAAATGGCAGACCTGTGTTCGGATCTATGATCGCGGGAAATGGTAGATTCGTGCCGGGATCAATGCCCGTGAAGTTGCCCGCAAACATATCCGATGTAGGAACAAGGGCCAGATTGGTGCCCCCGGAATGTTGCCTTAAGGCGTCATAGGCAAAAAAGAACTGAAGCTTGTTCTTGAGGATTGGGCCGCCGATATTTACGCCAAACTGGTTATACCGTTGTTGAGATTTTACCGTATTGTAATATCCTACGGCGTTGAGGTCATCGTTCTGGAGATAGTCATACGCTTGGCCGTGGAACTGGTTTGACCCTCCCTTGGTCACGACGTTGACGACGCCAGGTTCATCGTAACGTGCAGACGCGCCGTTGGCTTGTACATTGACCTGATCGACATCCTCCGGTGTGGGCTGCAAATTTGCAGTCTTTGTAAGGAGGTTAAAGTTGACAACGCCGTCCTGCAAATAGCTTGAGTTGCCGTTTGTAGTTCCACCTATGCTGAGGCTGTTTCCTCCGGTACCGAAGAAGTCGATATCGCTGGCGCCATTGCTCATCCCGTAACTTTGTACACTGGGAGCCGTCGCGAGCTTGCTGAATACATCGCGGGAGGTTTGTGGCAGTTGGAGGGGGGTGACATTGTCGATAGTCGAAGCTATTTCATGACTTTCGGTCTCCAGTGTGGCCGCTCCGCTTGCCTCGACCTCAACCGTGGCAGTCGCGCTTGAAACTGCGAGGGAGAAGTCTTGCCCAACTGTCTGATCGATGCGGATATCGAGTTGCGTTGTTTGAGTCTGAAAGCCGCTTTTGCCAATGGCGATCTTATAGGAACTCGGCGGTAGTGAAGGCACGCTATATATGCCTTCGCCATCCGTCACAGTTTGACGGACTTGTCCCGTTGTTGTGCTGGTTACCGTAACTGTGCTGCCTGGAAGAACGGCCCCATTCTGATCTGTCACTCTTCCTGTTAAAGTCCCGGTACCGACTTGGCCGTACGACGTTGCACTTAGCGCAAGCACGACTGCTATCACTGCAAATAATTGCTGCGCATGCTGACCCCGAAATGCAGCGAGTAATTTCTTAGCGATGAGTTTCATTGTGTTTGTCCTCTCGACCGACTTCGACTACCTGGCTCTTCACATTGCATTGAATCCAATTCCTGCGTCAGTTGAATTGGAACTACTTGTCATTAACAGTCGTCTCGCATGCACGATTACTACCGTTCGCGAAGAACTACTTCAGCGAGGAAACGTAAGGATAAGATGAAACAACAGTCAAGGGACATACTGGCCAATTAGCGCTATTTCATGCTGTGAACTCACAACGAGTCTCGTAATCACCGGAAATCGTTTTCATACCATGAATCGTCCGTTTCCAACGAAACGCACGCGCGCCGCAGATTGCACAGTTGACAGTTAATTTCACTGTATGAAATCATTAATGAATGACGAAAAGTCTAAACTTTGAAAGCCAACCGGAACGAAAAACTCCCTATCAGATTGAATCGGTAGGGCGCGCTTGTCGTCTTTTGCGGATTCTTCAGAACGACGGCAGCTTGCCTTTGTTCGAACTCGCCGAGATTGCGCACTTGAGCAGACCGACCGTATTCCGGTTGGTGGCTACACTGCAGGCGAACGGGATGGTCGTGAAGGACGGACGCCGAAAATACCGGCTGGTAGGCGGCTTCTCTCCGGGACGACGCTATAAGATCGGCTATCTAGTCCAGACCGGCGAGACCTCCTTCTACCGCGCTGTGACGCGGGGACTTATAGAAAGTGCAGAAAGGGTGGGCGTTGATCTCGTGGTTCTGAACAGCGAAGACAGCCCGGACATTGCGTTGGCAAATGTAGAAAAGCTGCTGGCCGAAAATGTGGATATTGTCATGATGTTTCAAGCCTACTCTCAGGTTGCGGCCGTAATCTCGACGCGCAATAGCGGCCGTGAGTTACCGCTCATTGCCATTGATATCCCTCATCCGAACGCGGTTTACTTTGGCGTCGACAATTGCCATGCGGGGCTCACAGCAGGACGTTATTTGGCCCACTGGGCTGTGCAGCATTGGAAGGGGCAAGTTGATGAAATCCTGCTGATCGGTTCGGCGGGAACGGGATCGTTGCCAGAAGCACGACTTACTGGATGCCTTTTGGGAATTAACGAGGTCTTGCCCAATTCCACGAATGCAAAGATTGCGATGGTGAATGGAGACTGGCAGTTCGATGTAAGCCGTGAAAACGTCAAGCGGTACTTGAACAAATCCAAGGCGAGCAGGATCTTAGTAAGCGCGATTTTCGATCCAAGCGCCCTCGGCGCTCTACAGGCCTTCAAGGATGCCGATCGACTACAGCATTGCGCGATCGTTGGGCAGAATGGGTCCATTGAAGCTCGCCTTCAAATGCGAAAACCCAATTCTCGTCTAATTGGCTCCGTAGCATATTTTCCCGAGCGATATGGTGAACAGCTTATCCCACTCGCATTGGAAATGCTCACTCAGCGAGTCCCGATTCCTAATGCTGTCTTTGTTAAGCATCAGTTGATCACGCCAGACAACTTGAAGCAGCATTACAGGCGTGAAACGCAGGCAGCCAAAACAGCATGAGCAAGTAAGCCGCAGGCGCGACTATATCTGCCTGCGATTCCAGGGTGTGTTCGGCTGGGCGCTGTTGCCTGGATCGGGAGATGTTCGAACTTTTTCTTTTCCTAGCCAGTTTACGCGGCGATGTTTAGACGGCGGGCGGAGTCCGTACGTCCTGCATCAAGCATGCGACTAAGGACGGCCCGCGCCGACTGCCGCTTCGGCCTGTTGGCCTGAGAAGCTTCGGGCTCGAGGCAAGGACCGATGATGACCTTGTATGGGCCCATCGCGGTTTCAACCAGAGCGCGTTCGCTGTAGTCAGTTTTCTTTTGCCAGCACAGTCTTCCTTGCGTGGCAATAGAAGGTATTTACTGGTCCCGCTGGGACGGGTTGTGTTCGCCCTTGTCACCGAGCACCGCGGTCAAGTGGGGCTGGTTGATCACACGGATGCCTTCGCCGGGCGCGGCTAATACTTCGTAAGTCGGTGCCCCATCATAAGCGCCGTCGGCTGTGACGCCGGCGATTGTCGCCCCTATCTGATCCCGCAGTGGTGCCACTTGCGAGAGTTCTCCCACATCGTTCCCGGTCCGGGTCGAGGCTATGACCATTCCTTGTCGGCATCCACGGCCAGGAGTAACTTTTTCCAAGTACGACGCGCTTCTGTTCGGCATTGAACGGGCATCCTTTCAGGAACCTCTCCCCGGGTAGCTCATCTCAACCCCATCCGTGCAACAACGCCTTGCCCAACGTAAATTGTTCCGTCAGGCGCTGGTAAACTATGCCAATGGATGAGCGATTGAAACAACGGATCAAGGCCGTCGCCAGTTTTCTCAGCAAACAGCGCAAGCTTCTTTTAACAATGACCATCGGAACGGTCCTATGCATCGTGAGCCTCTGTGTCCCGACTGCTTTTGCCGCGACTTACAGAGTGCAGCAGTGGCAGGGGGTCGAAATTGTACTCACGAGCTCTCGAACCTATGCGAACCCGTTTCAGGATATCGATGTGACAGCGACCTTCACGAGACCGGGTAGCAAAGCGATAACCCGTCCAGCATTCTGGGACGGGGGGCGCACTTGGAAAGTCAGGTTCGCGCCGCCTCAAGCCGGCTGGTGGACCATGACTACCAGCGCCACGGACGTCAAGAACAGCGGGCTGAATCATGTGAAAGGAACCGTGCAATGCGACCCATATTCCGGCAATCTCGATATTTTTAGGCACGGCTTTTTGAAGGTCAGCGGCAATCGCCGCTATTTGACCTATGCCGATGGGACCCCATTTTTCTATCTGGGAGATACGCACTGGATACTGTCTCATGAGAGATTCGCTACGTCTAACTCGCCTGGTGTAGCGTCACAATTTAAATATACGGTCGACAAGCGTGTCAGCCAGGGATTTACCGTTTTTCAATCGGAGGCTAGTTGGCAGGCCCGCAGTGCGCAAATCCGAATCACTGATGAAGGAAAGGCCGATGAAGAAGCCGACGCAGACTTTAGCCACGGCTTTACAAGCGCCGACCTGGCCGGTTTCGCAAATCTCGACCGGAAGTTCAAGTACATTGCGGACCAGGGCTTGGTACATGCCAATGCTGAGATTTGTTGGGTGGGAGATCCTGCCGGATTTCCGATTTTTACTGAAGCGTATATGACGCGGCTTGCCAAATATTGGGTCGCTCGTTATGGAGCTTATCCCGTTATCTGGACGATTGCCCAGGAGGTAGATAAGAACTACTATGGGGCGTACGACGCCACAACGATCAAGAAGTGGTTTGCCGCCGCACAGAGCATTGCGGACAATGATGCTTATCATCACCCGGTAATGCCTCATATGGAGAATACCGATCATACGACGGCCTTGAATTCGTGGTGGTCCGGCAAGCCGTATCATGGCGGTTGGGCGGTGCAGTGGCAGGGCGAGTTGACCGAGACGGGCATTGCGCAAGGGTTTTGGAATGCGTCGCCAACCAAGCCTTCGGTGCTTTACGAAAGCGCATATGACCATTTCTGGACCGATTCGAGGAGTGCGCTCGGGGCGGCTTATAAAGCATTCCAATATGGCATGTACGGTTATGGTTACGGCGCAAACGGCATATGGAACGATATATATTCCAGACCCGGCGAACCCGGAGATTACGGGACCGCCTATGAAATGCCGGCCCGTTACTTGTGGTGGCGCGACGGGGCCGATCTGAAAACCGGAGATCAACTTACATACTTCAAGCGTTTCTATACAAGTCTGGAATGGTGGAAGCTGGTTCCGCGGTTCAACGATAATGCGTGGGCCTCGTTCGCCGATACGTCCCGGTCGCTCCTCTCTTCCGACGGACAGGACACTTATGTCGTATTTTTCTTCGGCGGTGGGACATCGACCGGCGCTTTGAATCAAATGGAGAACCTTTCCACCTATGCGGCCCAATGGTTCAATCCGCGAGACGGGCAGTATAAGAATATCGGCACATTTACGCAGAAAGGCAGTCAATGGGTAATTCCGGACAGGCCGACCGCTGAAGATTGGGTTTTGCTGGTAAGAAGGACCGGCGCCAGCCACTCGATAATCCACCACGCGACAGCACGGCAGATTTTATCGATTTCATGGCCGATGGCCGGTTAGCGGGTTTGGGTCCCTTAAAATTCGGCCTCATCATTTTCCCGCTGACCGGACCAGACTTACCCGGTGGACAATCTCCGCGCCTTCGACCGTTTGGCAGCCGTCATTTTTTCTGGCAATATCCCTTTGGTGCCATTCTACTGATGAGTTGCTTGGCGGCAGGTCGGCCGGCGAGGTGATGTGAGCCGGCCGTTTACGCAATGAAAACGCTAGGGACTTCCGTGCCCAATACGCTGACGAAAACCGCAAGGTGTGCAGCACCAATCCGCACTGCGGCGAAGTCTGTTCGGTTTTGGGACACAGGCAACGAGCGGCGACACTAGGCGCCAAAACTAAATGTGAAACCGTAATTGCTCGAACGCAGCAAATCTCTTCTTGCCGTTAGTCCTCGATCGTGGACAGAGATATTCCGTCGCCCCAGCCGAAGCGGCTGCCCGTTGCCGAGCATTCAGGGCAATCCACGTCTTTCCTGGGTTCGACGAGCGATCTCTTGTTCGCGAGAAAGTGGAAGTGCTCATAGTGCAGCACCTCGGACTCAGGCCGCAGATCGAGAAAGTCGAGCAGAAAATCATTGACACCGTGCGCGGCTGACACCGCGTTTAGGCTGATGACGCGAGGGTTCGGTTCTTCTGTGCCGTAGGCCTGCGCCTTCCGCTCTTCATCTGTCTTCGCTTCTTTCGCGAGGAGATTGGTGTCGATCAACTGATTGCACCACAGGCAGCCACGCCCCGGACGTACGGGCCGGTTCGCGCTCATGACGTCGGATAGAGACCCGTCTTCTGCCGGCCTGATCTTCGACCCGAGCTGCACGCCAGGGATCAGATATTGATGGACGAGAGCGTTAAACACCAGCCTCGCCCGCATCGAGTCTGCAGCGAGGAACAGATAATCGACATCGGTCAGGCACGATACGACCGAGTTTTTGGCGAAGTCATCTGTGATGAGAATTGTCTCGGCATCAGGGTTCGCCTGCTTGATTACGCGTTGCGCGATCTCCACCTTGGAGACTTCCTTGATCACATCGGACATATCGGCGCCGACGACGCGCGAGAGATTCGTGTCTTCGACGATGTCGTCATCGACGAGATAAAAATGGCCGACGCCAAGTCGCGCGAGATAATCCGCCACGACGCTACCGATCCCTCCAAGCCCCAGGATTGCGACCCGGCACTCCGCGAGAATCTGTTGCCCTTCTTTCCCGAACATCTTTATCTGTCGATCGAAGGTATTCGTGGCTCCGTTCAGCGAACTTCGCGATTCAGGCGTCAATCGCTGAATCGTCTTCCCGACGACAACGGCCTGATCAAGTCCAAGCCGCTTGCCGTCCGAAAGCCAGAGGTCAGCTTCCATCGATCGGCGCCCCAACACGAGTGCCCCAACCGGCACGCCGCGCGAAATTTGGAGAAGCGCCGGATAACCGAGCTCATGCGAATTCAGATCGATGCGGCAGTTCTTTGCGACCCACGCGGCACGGCCTCGCAACTTAGTNNAATCAATTGTTCCTAGCGTCTGCATCGAATCTTGGCGAGAGACAGGCAAACGATACGCTTAACGTAACCCACGCGCCCTCCGCGATCGCATCTCCTACGAAGTGATTGGTTCGTCTGATGATCGAGGAGACTTTCGAAGCTTGGCGTGAATTGTTGACCTTTCGGCCAATAATCCCCTTCTAGAAAAGAGCCCTCGCTCCCTTCACCGATGCACACTCGCCCTAGCGCCACTGCCCTGTCAAGCTTATTGTCTCGCTACGAGCCGGAAATCGAGCTCCATCCCCACGGCATGAGCATATCTTTCTAGGGTCTGCACCGTGGAATGTTCGGGTCGTCTTTCGGTACGGCTAATCTGAGGAGCGCTGGTTCCCAGCCTGCAAGCCATTTCTCTTTGGGACAGCCCCTTCTTCTTGCGCGCCTCAGCTAGCGCCAGCCCGATGCGAAGAACCTTGCGCTCCTCTTCGAAGGCTTTCCTCACCTTCGGCTTCTTGAGCTGATCCTGGAGATAACGATCAAAGGAACTCTTCATTCGACTTGACTCACTTCCTAACTGATTTCCTAACTGACGTGCTGATCTCAACGCTTCTTTTGCTGTTCCTGCTTTGGCTTCTGCCTCTTGAGCCGCTCGCTATGCTGTTCGATCCGAGCTTTAGCGATCTTCTTGTCCGCCTCTTCAACACTCGCCGTATTCTTGGTGAACCCATGGAGCAGAATGCCAACACGGTTCTCGTCGAAGAAGTACAAGATGCGATATCTCGCCTTTCCGAAACGCAATCGCAACTCTCGTAACGGGCCTTCGATCTGTGAAGTGTACGGATAGTCCAAATTGGGCCCGTGTTCGGCCATCAGATCAACGCGCGCAAGCACCTTTCCTCGCACTTCGTCGGGGAGATCATTGAGCCATTTTCTGACCGGTTCTGAGCCATCGGCCAGCCGAAAGAACTCGATCGCCCAGCGCCGCTTCGGTACAGTCATACAAGGCCTCATGATATCAAATTTGATAACAAAAAGCAAGACTTTAAGCTTAAGGCCTGAGGTAAGCCAAAGGGTTCGAAATCGCGCCAGCGCACACTCCTGTGCTTCGCCAAAATAGTGATCTGCCGTCGAATCAAGCGGATAAATCGCGGTCGTCCGCGTGTGAAAATTGCCTCATGTTGAGCCTGCTGAGGTTTGTTTTCGTTCTAATCGTCCGATTCTTCCGCTCTCGCCGCGAGTTGCTCATGGAAAACCTGGCGCTCCGGCAACAGTTGGCCGTTTTGAAACGGCGTCGTCCTCAGCCGCGGTTGGCTGCCACTGACCGATTGTTTTGGGTGATACTACGGAGACTGTGG
>PLKY01000012.1 GCA_003140785.1 Acidobacteriaceae bacterium
ATTAGACGGCGAGGGAGTCAGGAGCCGTTCTCGCATTGATCCGCCAGCCTCTGGAGTGCTGAAAAGGCGTGCCCGTCAGGAGCTGAGGTATCGATTCACACTTCATCCGTAACATCTCATGATTTTTCAATCGTTCAAACGCTTGAGGTACCTGAAGAGCTTTGACGTACGATTGTGGTCAGCCGCACTCCGAGACCATGCAACAAGCTCAGATCATACCGATGTGGCTGTGGATATTCGGGCACGGGGCTTAAATCGATCCTTTAATCGCAAGAATCGAGTTTCAAATAGGTCATAGCTGAACTTTGCAACGAAATAAACGACCGCAAATAATAGAAGCATCGCTAGGATTCTTTCTGGAAGATTGAGATTTGCCGCTAAGCTGGGGTGCAGCCAGAAGAATCTTCGAACAGGCAGGAATATCAATAAATGATATACATAGATCCCGTAGCTGTATTTACCTGCCAATCGCAGCCATCGCAGCGTCAATATACGTTGTATGAAAGGGATGTGATGCTGTGAGATAGCGACGACCGTTCCGGAAAGCAGCGCAAAACCCGTAATCCCCAAGGTCAGAATCCATCTCCCACTTCCAGTATCCACGAGCTCCGAGGTATGAAATAGAGCAATCCAGGCGACGATGATGGCTCCGATAGAACCCGATACAACTATCCATTGCATTGGAACAGGTCTTTTATGCTTAAACATATAAACTGCACACGCTGCTCCCAGGAGCAGACCGTCCACTCGGCTGGATGTAATCTGCGCCAAGCCGAAGCTACCTCCAAAATAATGAATACTCAAAAATAGACGCAATGGCAAGGCGCATAAGAATCCGACGAGGCAAATGACGCTGATTGCTGTCTCTGACAGAAGGAGCACGACAAGTGGCCAGATGAAATAGAACTGCTCTTCGATTGCGAGGCTCCAGTATGCGCCCCAGAATCCTTCCAACATCTCATGGCCGTGCCAAAAGAGCGGCCAATTCTGGAGATAGATGAAATAGGCGAACTTCCACTCAGCACCTGGCGGCAATTGGCTTGCGAAATGAGCTGAAAAATGCGCGACGCACAGACAAAGCAAGAGAACGAGATAGTAAATAGGAAAGATCCGCAAGGCACGACGGGCATAGAACGAGGAGAAATAATTCTGATTTCCCTTAGTCCGCAACAGAATTCCCGTAATCAGAAAGCCTGACAGCGCAAAGAAGAGATCCACTCCGCCCCAAAGGGGGACCATGAGATGCTCAAAGATGTTAGCCGGCACTGAAGTATTTGTATTCTCAAAGATCCCAGTCACCCCCACACCGTGAGAACACAAGACGCCGAGAATGGCCACGCCACGTATGCCATCCAGTTCGGGAAGATATTTAGACTGTCTGGTCTTTGCAAGCATATCTATCTCCTCCTCGCGCTGAAGACCAGAACCGTCAGTCGATCAGAAATCTGAGGAAGTGGGCTTGGAACCTTTCGCACTATCATTCTCCGCAGGTGCGTTTGGAAACTTATTTGCTGAAGTCGTGTCGCTCGGGGTTGAGGCAGAAGCGGGAGAAGCCATGGCCAAGACTCTCATCTCCATCATGACGCCATGAGCAAATCCTTTCAATAGCTTCAGCTTTAAACAGCAGTCCATCCACCGTCTATGACAATCGCCTGACCGGTCATGAAACTAGATGCGTCAGACGCCAGAAATAAAAGCGCGCCTGCGAGTTCTCGTGGGCTGCCAATTCGTCCCAGGCAAGTGAAGCCTTTGAGCCGCTCCAAGAATGGGCTATCCTGCTGCACGGCATTGGAGCCTCCGANNGCCTCCGACATCTTCAGTATTCGAGAATGGGCCGGGAAGGATCGCGTTAGCGCGGATACCATGCAATCCCCAGAACGATGCGACATAGCGAGTAAAGCTGAGCAACGCTGCCTTCGAAGCGGAATACCCTGGCGGATTGATGAAGTCTGTGCCCGCGTAAAGTTGCGGACGAGGCGCCACGAGCGCGTACATCGTGGAGATGTTGATGATGCTCCCCGACCGCTGCTGCTTCATTCTTACGCCAATTTTTTGCGTAGTCAGCGCAGCCCAGTAGACGCCCCCCGTCAAGTTGCGCATCCATGTGTCCATGGTCGCGCTGTCCAGGGAGCCTTCGGGAACATTAAACCCGGTGCCTGCTCCTAACTCGTGCGCGTTGTTGACAAGTACATCGATCGATTTCTCCTGAGCTGCAATCTCATCTAATGTGCGGCTCAATGCCGGGATGTCGTACATGTCAACGCGGTGAATCGCAATCGAGTCCGGTCCGAACTCCTTGGACCAGCCGTCAGCTTCGCGCTGCAGCCGTTCGGAACGTCCCAGTGCGATCACCCGGGCGCCATTCGACAAAAACGTACGCACAAACGTGCGACCCAGAAAGCCCGAGGCTCCAGTTAACACAACTGTCTTGCCAGCGACGGAAAACAGCTCAGAACTTTTCAATTCGAGCGAGCTCAAAGGCAACTGCGGCCTCCATCAATCACGAGATTGGATCCTGTCATGTAAGAGGAAGCGTCGGAACAGAGAAAGAGGATTGCTCCTTGGTACTCATCGCGGTTGGCCATTCGCGCCATCGGAATCAATTCCTTCAATCTATTGAGGAAGACCTCCGGCTGACCGTTGAAAATGCCTCCGGGCGAAATCGCATTCACGCGGACATGAGCGTCGCACCAGTATGTCGCTAAATAACGCGTGAGTCCGAGCAGAGCCGTCTTGACGACGGAGTAAGTCACCGGCTTTACAGGTTGCTGATTTTCAGGCAACCCTTCGATGCGATAGAGACGCTGGTCCGGAGCGATGACTGCCAAATCAGATGCGACATTCACAATGACACCTGACTTCCGCCTGGCCATCTCCGCGCCAAACACACGGCTGCAAAGAAATGCGCCCGTCAAACCTACGCGAATGTCCGCATCCCAAACTTCGAGCGGAAAATTTTCAAGGCGCGACCAGGCAGAGTTACCATCTTCTACTTTTGGATTATTGGCTGCGTTGTTGATGAGGATATCAATGCGCCCGAACCGTTCGAGGATTTGGGCCTTTGCATTTTCCAGAGAGGACTCCAGGGTGATATCGCAGGCAATTCCGATACACTGTGAACGACTTTCATCCGTAAGCTGTTTCGCACGTGTTTGTGGATTGGCTACTTCGAGGTCCAGCAATACCACGTTCGCGCCCGCCGCTGCGAGAATGGCTCCGTGGTAGTAACCGAGAAGCCCCGCTCCTCCTGTAACAATCGCCACGCGGCCACTAAGATCGAACAGTGTTGAAGCGCGACTGGCTTTTGCGTCAGTCATATCAAGTTGCTCCGTTCCAATCAGATTCTGCGGGTCTGGCCGCCGTCCGCAATATAGCAAGCACCGGTTGAAAATCCGGAGACGGGGGAAACTAGGTACGCAGCGAAGTTGGCGATCTCTTCCGGTGTGCCGAAGCGCCCTTGCGGGACCTCGGTGGCGATGTAGGTCTCCACCTCCTCACGGCGCGCGTTCAGATGCCGTTCCCACGAACCTCCTGAGAAGAAGACATTGCCGGGGGCCAGGCAGTTCACACGAATGCCGTTCTTTGCGACGATCCGGGAGAGGTTCTTGCTGTAGTTGACGAGCGCAGCCTTAGCCGCGGAGTATGGCAAAGGGGCTGGTGTCGCTTCAACTGCAACAATTGAAGCGATGAACAGCATACTGCCTCCGCTCGATTGCAAATAGGGAATGGCTCCTTGCGCCAAGCGGACACTGCCAAAAAAGTTCAGATCGAAGAGCCGATCCCACTCATCCTGCCCTTGATCCCAACCGGGTTTGCCCGAGCCGCTGCCCAAGTTTGCAACTACAATTTCGGGGCCTCCCCACTTTTGATGGACGGTGCTGAGCGCGGCATCTATGACTGATTGACTAGTCATGTCCCCTGAAATGCCAAACACCCGATCGCCATATTCCTCGTTCAAGTCACGGCTGGCATGATCCAGGGCAGCCCGATCGCGCCCCGAGATGCAAACCCGACACCCTTCGTGAAGAAGCGCGGTCGCAATTGCTTTGCCAATACCTCTTGATGACCCTGCCACAAACGCTACGCGATCAGTTAGCTGAAGATCCATAATCCTAATTCCAGCGGCTACGAACAAACGCGACTTGTCGCTTGATCCAATTCACCTCGTCGCCATTGTCTCCGCGCGCCACTTGCAGTGTGAACCCGCCTGAATAACCGATGCTCCGAATGCACTCGAAGACATCTCCGAAATCAGCACTACCTTGTCCCAGGGGTTTGGTGGTGACACTACCATCCGGGTTATGCAAGCGATCCTTGATGTGAATGCTACCAATTCGCTCACCGTATGCGGCGAACTCTTCTCTCGCGACGAAACCCAAACCTGAACTATTTCCCGTATCGTAGTTTACTTTGATCATCGGATGTGGCAGGAGCGCCAGAAAATCGGCGAACCTTGATGGCCCGAAGTCCGCTTCCAAATGCATCTCCACCCCAGTCTTTTCAGAGACAGGAAGAGACCGTTCCAGAACTCGGATTACCACGCCTTTCTCTTCTTCAGTACGAATGGATGAGGCGTC
>PLKY01000122.1 GCA_003140785.1 Acidobacteriaceae bacterium
TGGAGGACAACCTGCGCGTGCCTTCCGGCGTCAGCTACATGCTCACCAACCGGCGCGTGATGAAGCGGACGTTCCCGCAGCTGTTCCACAGTTATGGCGTTAGGCCCATTGAGCATTATCCGCAGCTTCTCCTGGCCACTTTGCGCTCACTGGCTCCCGAGGGGCGACCAGAGCCGAATATCGTGCTTCTCACGCCGGGTGTTTTCAATTCCGCATACTTCGAACATACCTATCTCGCTCGTCAAATGGGAATCGATCTTGTCGAAGGCCGCGATCTCGTAACTCACGACAACATCGTCTACATGCGCACCACCGACGGACTCAAGCGCGTCGATGTCATCTATCGACGAGTGGACGACGACTTCAGCGATCCGCTGATTTTCCGCTCCGACTCGGCACTTGGATCTGCGGGGCTTTTTAATGCCTATCGGGCCGGCAATGTAACGGTCACAAACGCCTTTGGAACCGGCCTGGCCGATGACAAGGCGCTCTACGCGTACGTTCCGGACATTATTCGCTATTATCTGAGCGAGGATGCCATCCTTCCCAACGTCAAGACATTCCTGATGACCGACCCGAAAGATCGGCAACATGTATTGGCCAATCTGGATAAGTTGGTTGTAAAGGCAGTCGGCGAGAGCGGTGGGTACGGAATGTTGATAGGGCCGCAATCGACAGCGCAGCAACGGGAGGAATTCGCCCGCCAGATTGAGGCCAATCCGCGCAACTATATCGCTCAGCCGACGCTCGATTTCTCGCGCGCTCCATGTCTTATCGGTAATCAGTTGGAGCCCCGGCACGTAGACCTGCGTCCGTACATCCTTTTCGGCGACAAGGTCAACATCGTACCCGGCGGATTGACGCGCGTAGCTCTTGAAAAAGGCTCGCTCGTAGTCAACTCGTCGCAAGGCGGCGGCAGCAAGGATACATGGGTTCTGGAATAGCAATCAGCATTCGAGTTCGGGAGAGTGCAACGATGCTTTCACGCGTTGCGGACAGTCTTTATTGGATGAGCCGCTACCTGGAACGGGCAGAGAACACCGTGCGTCAGCTCGATGTGACCATGAATCTCATGCTCGACGCGGGCAGCTCCAGCGCTGAGACTCGCTGGAACCAACTCGTCGCAGCGTTGGGAGATCCGGACGGACTTGAATGGAACGGCGACCTCGAAGCGATGGCCGGCAAGCTCGTTTTCGACCCTCTGAATCACGCTTCAGTCACCTATTCTGTGAACGGCGCGCGGGAAAATGCCCGTCAGATCCGCGAAGAGATTTCGACCGAGCAGTGGCAGCGCCTCAATCGCCTCTATCACCAAATGCATTCCGCTCAGGTGCAGTCGGAGTTTCGGACCAGCATCTCGGACGCACTAAGCACAGTGATCGATGGCATCCACCTGTTCAAGGGAGTGAGTGATACAACGATGATTCACGGTCAAGGTTGGCAGTTTATCCGTCTTGGCCGCTACTTGGAGCGCGCGTACGCGATTGCCACGCTGCTTGAGGTGTACCAGCCGTGGCTGTCCGGTCCTTCGGAACGCGAGCATGGAGGCTACCAGTATCTCGAGCAGGTGGGATTGCTGCGCTGCTGCACGGCGTTTGAGGCGTATTGCCAGGTTTATACAGCCGATGTGACTGCCGACCGCATTCTTGAATTCCTGCTCCTCAATCGCGACTTCCCCCATGCCATTCGCTATTCCGTGGATGGCGTTCGTCATGCGGTGGAATCGGTCCAGCGGACCGGAGGGCGCCGTTCGCCGGAAGAGCTTACCGCGGGCATCGGGAAGTTACACGCCATGCTGAGCTACACCACGATCGGTGAAATTCTCTCCGGAGACACTGCTGCATTCCTGCATTCGATCCGGGAGCAATGCATGCGGATCCATGAGATGATGTACCGCTATTACATTCAGTATTCGATTCAATCTGCTCTCGCCACATAGAGGACGAGCGAAAACGAGAATGAATTACTACTCCATCCGGCACCTCACGCGATTTCGCTACTCGAAGTCCATCAGCGAGAGCATTATGGAAACGCGCATGCACCCGCGCTCCGATTCCAACCAGCATTGCCTTACTTTTTCGCTCTCAGTGAGCCCTCGCTGCCGTGTCTTCAGCTATCGCGACCACCAAGGGAATAATGTTCAGCACTTCGACATTCCAAGCGAGCACACGCAACTTGTCCTCATCGCCGAGTCCGTTGTCGAGCAGCAGGCTCTGCCCGATGTACCAAGTTTTCTCGCACCAGACGCGTGGCGAGACCTGGACGAATTAATCGAAGCCGGTGATTACTGGGAGATGCTTCTTCCCAGCGCCTTTTCAGTCGAGACTCCAGCCCTTCTCGCTCTCGCAGCAAAGCTGGGCGCGACCCGTCGCGATGATCCGCTCATGCTCGTCCACGAACTCAACCAGCGGCTCTTTGATTATTTCGAATATGTGCCCAGCTCCACCCGCGTCGACTCGCCCATCGACGACGCCATTGTCAGCGGCAAGGGTGTTTGCCAGGACTTTGCCCACACCATGATTGCCCTGTTACGGCACGTTCGGATTCCTGCCCGGTACGTATCCGGCTATCTTTACCGCAGCCGCGAGGATCACGACCGATCGACGCCCGACGCGACCCATGCGTGGGTTGACGTCCTGTTGCCACACCTTGGTTGGGTCGGCTTCGACCCTACCAACAACCTCATCGCGCATCATCGTCACATCCGCACAGCGGTTGGGCGTGATTATGCCGACGTCCCGCCAACTCACGGCATCTTCCGAGGCAAGACCGACAGCGAACTCTATGTCGCCGTCCATGTCGAGGCCAGCGAGTTTCCTCCGGCACTGGACCGAAAGCTTCCCATCCCTGACGACTGGAGCGTGCTGGTGGAGCGCGCACAACAGGCCCCGGAAATCACTCCGGCACTCATCGATCTACAGCAAATGCAGCAGCAACAATAGGTTCAATGGTGGCATTGCTTCTTCCTCCGGAAGGATTTTCGGGATTGAAATTCAATTTTCTGTTGAATCTTGAGTAAATATCCAGCAATATTAATTCATTCCGATTGAAACGCAGCCCCCGCTGCACGAGCTTCTCGGCAAGTCATACGAAACGGTACCTTCCCATTACTCCGGACCAGGCCCCTCCGGCCGCGGCTGGAGCTTCGAATACCAAGGCCCTATCCGGAACGCAGCCATGAAGTCTTCGGCGAAGCGTAAACGTACTTGATCTGAAAGGCATCACCAGAGCAAGACCTTTTGGAGGAACAGCCGTGAAACGATCCCTTTGGGGATGGGTGCTGCTTTGTACCCTTTCCACCGTGACCCTCACCTTCGGCCAGAATGCAACTACCTCACTCCGCGGAGTCGTAAAAGATCCATCCGGGGCCCTTGTTTCCGGAGCTACCATCACGCTGACGGATAATGCTACAGGCAAGACGATAAGCACAACAGCGAGCAGCACAGGTCTGTACGATTTCACGCAGATATTTCCGGCAAAGTACACCATCAAAGTGACCGCTGCCGGATTCGGTGAGCAGTCCAAGACAGCCGAACTTTTGGTGAACCAGCCCGCGACCATCGATTTCACGTTGACCGTACAATCGAGTTCGGTCACGGTGGACGTGTCCGCTGCGGCACAGACCCTCAACACCTCCGACGCCTCTCTGGGGAGTTCCGCCGACAGCGCGGAGATTCAAGCGCTCCCCAGCGAAACGCGCAACGTGCCTGATCTGCTTTCGTTGCAGCCTGGCGTCCTTTACCTGCCGCCAACGATCACTGACAGCCGCAGCGGTTCGGTGAACGGCGGGCGCTCCGACCAGGGCAACGTCACTATCGACGGCATCGACGATAACGACCAGGTCAACGGATTCGCCTTTACTGGCGTGCTGCGCGAGACGGTCGATTCAGTCGAGGAATTCCGCGTGACCACCGGCGATGCGAATGCGGATGCGGGCCGGTCTTCTGGTGCCCAGGTCAGCTTAGTCACTAAATCGGGAACGAACAAGTTCCATGGCGCGGCGTACGAATACAACCGGCCTACAATTACCGTCGCCAACGATTGGTTTAATAAGCAGGCAGAACTCAATAGCGGTGAGCCAAACATTCCTGGCAAACTCATCCGCAATATCTTCGGTGGCGCTTTTGGCGGTCCCATCAAGAAGGACAAGCTCTTCTTCTTTGGCAACTACGAGGGAAGCCGTATCGCGGAGAACGTTCAGGTGACGCGAACCACGCCGACCGCAAGCGCTCAAGCAGGAAGTCTCAGCTATCCGGACGAAAACGGAAATACGCAATCGCTCTCTCCCAGCCAGGTTGTTGCGTTGGATGCGGCCTGCGAAATCTGCAATACAAGCGCATATCCTGAACCTCCGGGTCCGAATCCCAACGCGCTTGCCTACTTTAACTCAATGCCGGCTGCCAACGGATCGACCCTGGGCGATGGCGGTTATAACTCGGGCTCGTACTCCTTCTCATCGCCCGATCCTCTTCGCCTGAATACCAGCATTGGACGAATCGACTATGTTCCCTCGGACAGGCATCGGCTCTTTGTCCGCGGTAACCTGCAAAAGGACGTTGGAAGTACGCTGCCGGCCCTCGACAGCAGAGAGCAATTCCCCGGTCAAGGGCCGTCTAACCTCACCGAGGACAATAGCAAAGGCATCACCGCTGGCGAAACATGGTCCATCTCGCCTAATCTGATTAACGATATCCGCTATGGGTACACCCGGCAGGGATTCAGCACCCGTGGCGTGGGGAACGGGGACTATGTAGACTTTCGATTCTTGGACACTCCGACTGCGGAAACTCGCACCACTTTCACCGATATCCCGGTCAATAACATTGTTGACAATCTGAGTTGGACGAAAGGGAAGCACACGTTCCAATTCGGTGGTAACTGGCGGCTCGTGCACCAGAATTATTCTTCCGATCAGAACTCGTTCAACAGTGCGACCACGAATCCCTATTGGCTCGGCGGCAATCCGCCGGCACCAGGGAATCTTGGCGGAGGGTTCGAGAACTCATACGTCATCGCTTACGCGAGCCTTGTCGGGACCGTTCCGCAGATCACTGACAACTTTAATTACAAAATCACGAGTGCGACGTCCGGAGCTGCCATCCCGGAGGGCGCCGCTATCGCGCGCAATTTCAAGGCCAACGAATTCGAGTGGTACGTGCAGGATGCATGGCGTGTGCAACCAAACCTTACAATCACTTTTGGTGTCCGTCACACCATTTTGCAAACGCCGTATGAAGTGAATGGCCAGATGGTGACTCCCACGATCGACACACATGCGTGGTATCTGCAAAGAGAAAGCGCTGCACAGGCCGGCCAGGTCTATGAGCCCGACCTGCAGTTTGCGCCTGCGGGCCCGCATTATGGGCAACCCGGATTCTGGCCAAAGGCAAAGGATAACTTTGCTCCTCGTCTCGCGATCGCCTACTCTCCCGATGGAAAAACCTCGATCCGTGCCGGAGCCGGCATCTACTACGACCACTATGGAGAGGCGCTGATCTTCAATTTCGATCAGCACGGATCATTCGGCATGAGTTCCCAGGTGAGCAATCCCGCCGGAGTCTATGGATTTGAGGGGAGCGCATCTCATCCGGCATCCCCGCGGTTCGTGGGTAGGCAAACGCTGCCGCCCATCAGCCTCGGCGCCGCGCCAACCACCCAGACCTATCCTTACTACGCGCCCCAGGGAAACTTCGCCATTACGTGGGGGCTCGACAACAAAATGCAGACTCCGTATTCCGAGATGTTTGACTTCTCGGTCCAACGCGAACTGCCAGGCGGGTTTACTCTGGAGACTGCCTACGTCGGCCGTCTGGGTCGACACTTGTTGCAGCAACTCGACATGGCGGAACCTGTGGACTATGTCGACCCAGCGGGTGGCGGCGACTATTACGCAGCGGCCCGCCAGCTTTCCATGGAAGTGGATGCGAACGGCGACAACTATGGAAATGCTGGAAACGGGATGCCGCAGGTCTCGGTTCCGGCCATCCAATACTTCGAAGATGTCTTTCCGTTTATGGCAGGTGTCGACTTCGCTGGGGAAAGCGCAACGGAAGCCATCTACAACAATGAGTGGGCGCCCTATCGAGAGAACCTGGGTGCGACCACGGCACTTTCAGACATCGATTTCTACTGTAACTACGGATGCCCGGCCGGGTGGCAACCGCATTTCTGGCAGGACCAGTTCTCGTCGCTCTATGTCTTATCGAGCAGCGGCATGAGCTACTACAACGCGGGGCAGCTTACTCTTCGACATCCATCCAGTCATGGGCTGCTGATGGACTTCAGCTATACACTTTCCAAATCGATTGACTTTGGCTCGGACGCGGAGCGCAGCACTGAAAACGGGATTCCCGGCAACACCGCCAATAATTCCGCTTTCAGCGAAATCATCAACACCTGGAAACCTTACCTGAACCGGGGCGTCTCCGATTTCGATACGCATCACCTCATCACTGTGGATGCCGTGTACCAGTTGCCATTCGGGCAAGGAAAGATGTTCGGCGGCGGCGCCAACAGGTTCGGCGATGCCATTATCGGCGGATGGCAGCTCTCAGGAATCAACCGCTGGTCCAGCGGATTGCCTTTTTCCTTTTCAGATCCTGGCTGGACAACTGATTGGCAGATCGAAAGCTTTGGCGTCGTCACCCAACCGGTCAAGATGCGCCGACATTTCGACGCGAATGGCAACCCTCAATTCTTTGACAATCCGGCTGCAATCACCAGCGGTATCGCATCTGGCGGGCCGGTTCGAATTTCATATCCTGGCGAAGCTGGCCAGCGCAACAACTTCCGTGGCGATGGCTATTTCGACGTCGATACAGGTCTGACAAAGAGCTGGAGGATCGCGGAGCTGGGCGCTCTGAAGTTCGGCTGGGAGACTTACAACGTCACCAACACAGTACGGTTCGATCCAGCATCGATTGGTGGAACCTTAACGGGAGGCAATCTGGGTATCGCAAGCAAATTGCTCACCCAGCCACGCCGCATGCAGTTCAGCTTGCGGTTCGACTTCTAGCCGCCTTCAACTTGATTCGTTCGCGCCGGTTGGGTACATTCCCTGCCGGCGCTTTTCATTTGCGGCTCGCCGCTAGTGTTGATCTGCAGCGCCGTGTTCAGCTTGCCTTCCGCGTTTCGGCCGCGATCTTTCGCAACTCCGGCAATACCGCACCCAATGCCGTTGCTCCTGCATCACGCCTACCCAGTGCAAAGTAGAGATCGCGATAATGTCGATAAAGCTTCTCATACACTAGCGCAGCCTTGGGGTTGGGCTGCACCGTACGCAGCGGCAGGCAAACCGCGGTCTGCGCCTCCTCAATCGTTTTGTAGGCTCCAGCCGCCAACAGCGCAAAGATGCCTGAACCGAGGCTTGTCGGAATGCCAGCCGGTACCAGGACTGGCTTGTTCAGCACATCGGCATAGACACGATTTAGCACTTCGTTTTTTTGCGGGATCCCACCCGCATTGATGACGCGATCCACACGCACGCCATGGTCGGCCATGCGTTCCAAAATAATCCTCGTATGGAACGCTGTTCCTTCGATAGCAGCGAATAGCTCGTCCTGGGCCGTATGCACCAGGTTCCAACCGAGCGTCACTCCACCCAGCTCAGGATTCACGAGCACCGTGCGATCGCCGTTGTCCCAGCTCAGCCGCAGCAGCCCGGTCTGCCCGGCCTTGTAGGCTTCCAGCCCTTCCGAGAGCGCCGCGACGGTGGTTCCCGCCCGCCGAGCTACTGCCTCNNCGAGCCCCTCTGAAAGAGTTGCCACCGTGGTTTGAGCACGACGGGCAATCGCATCGAAGATATCTCCCGTTGCCGAAAGCCCCGCTTCGATTCCCGTATAGTCCGGATGCACGCTTCCGGGGACCACGCCGCAGACTCCCGGCACAAGCTGCGCTTCGCGTGCCATCGCGATAATGCACGTGGAGGTGCCCACCACATTTACCACATCGCCTTCACGAATATTGGAGCCGATCGCATCCCAGTGTGCGTCGAAAGCACCAACTGGAATTGGGATTCCCGCGCTTAGGCCTAGCTTCTCGGCCCATTGCGGCGATAAGTGTCCCGCCACTCGATCGCTGGTTTGGTAATCGCCGCCAATCTTGGCACGCACACCGGCAAAAAGCGGATCCACCGCAACCAGAAACTCTTCTGGTGGCAGTCCACCCCACTTGGGATTCCACATCCACTTGTGGCCCATCGCACAGACGCTGCGTTTCAACTGGCTCGCGTTCCGAACTCCACTTAAAGTGGCTGCGACCATGTCGCAATGCTCCAGGGCGGTCACAAAATCTTTGCGCTTCTTCGGATTATGGCGTAGCCAATGAAGCAATTTAGCAAAGCCCCACTCGTGAGAGTACACGCCGCCGCACCAGTCGATCGCCTCGATTCCCATGGAGTGCGCCTTGGCCGTGATCTCTTCAGCTTCGGCATGAGCGCGGTGATCGCACCAGAGATNNGTTGTGTCCAGCGCAATCGCCGCTACAGCCTTCCCGTCCACACCCGTGGTGCGCAACGCCTCGCGCGTCGCCTTCGCCAGTGCGCCCATCTGTTCGGCGTGAGATTGGGTGGCAAAGTCGGGATCGTCGCGGCGGCGGTGCAGCTCATAGGAAGCCGAAGCCGTTCCGATCGGCCCCATTTTGCTGTCCACCAAAGTCACGCGCACACTCAATGTGCCGAAATCGACGCCAGCGACAATGGTCATGAAGAATCCCTCCGGTAAACGCTTACTTGTCCGAAAAACAAGCCTACACCATTTGCGAAGGAATTTGCCCAAGGGCATTCTCAATTACTTGTTTATTCCTTACTTCTTCGATCCGGGCAGGATCCCCTTGATTGTGTTCATCACGCTTGGTTTGGACGCCGTCGGCTTTGCTGCTGCCGGCGGACTGGACACAGAACCAGGCGCAGAAGAATTCTTCGTGCCCGCCGGAGACGGAACCGCCGGGCCCGAAGACGCACTTTGTGTTTTCGCTCGCGCTGCCTCGGGACTGCCAGCCGTCTTTGGCTGTGGCGTCGCAATCGGTCCACCCACGGCACGTGCGCCCTTCAAATCCGGCATGGGGCCTTCCTGATTCTTCACCAAAATCGAAATCCTGCGATTCGATGGGTCAGTG
This sequence comes from Acidobacteriaceae bacterium, assembly GCA_003140785.1. Lineage (GTDB taxonomy): Bacteria > Acidobacteriota > Terriglobia > Terriglobales > Acidobacteriaceae > Telmatobacter. Next base: position 9,115 of record PLKY01000122.1, read on the forward strand.
GGATTGTTCTTCACGCGCAGAAGTTGGTCTGCGTACCCTCTCACCTGGGTAACCTGATCCGAGCGCACGCCATCCTGCTGCAGCAGCCTCCGTGCGGAGTTCGCGCGATCAGCGGAAAGCTCCCAGTTGCTGTAGCTGCCGCTATCGGAATACGGCGTCGCATCTGTGTGGCCTTCGATTAAAAGGTTATTCGGCAGGGTCTTCAATTCCGATGCCAGCAACGACAATAGCTCTTGCCCGCTATCGCTGAGATAGGCACTTCCACTCTGATAGAACGTCCCGTCCTTGCCCTCCAGCAACTCAATGCGCAACCCTTCGGGAGTGATCGTAATCTCAATCTGCTTCAGGAGTTTTTCCAGGTCCTTCTTAGCCTTGATCTCTTGCTCCAGCTTCTCTTTCAGCTTTTGAAGGTCGTCATTCGATGCAATTGTCACCGTCTCGCCGGTACCGGTCAGGGTTGTGCCCATCAGACTGCCCGTGCCTTTGGGATCGTTGAAATACCCAGCGACGGCCTTCTTGATTTTTTCACTGGAGTTCATCAGCCAAAGCACGATAAAAAGCGACATCATCGCCGTCACAAAGTCTGCGTAGGCTACCTTCCACGCGCCGCCGTGATGGCCGCTGTGGCCGCCCTTCTTTTTGATCACGATGATGGGTTGAGACTTGCTCGCTGCCATGTTTGTGCGCCTTCCTGAATATCCCCGATCTAAGCTGCCTGAGCCGCTCCGCCCGCCTGGTTCTTGCAGCTCTTCTCCATCTCGTCAAAGCTCGGACGAACATGCGCGGGAATCGCGCGCCGCCCTATTTCGATCGCGATCATCGGCGCCGCACCTTTCAGGAACGACAGCATCAGCACGCGCAATACGTGCAAGTAGCTATTGTGGTCATCGGCTGTTTTGGTCATATTGGCAGCGAGGGGTCCCGCAACTCCATAGCAAAGCAGGATGCCAAGAAACGTGCCTACCAAGGCCGCTGCCACCTTGTGTCCGATCTCCTCCGGCGGACCGCCCAGCGCTCCCATTGTGATCACCACGCCCAACACGGCCGCCACAATTCCCAGTCCTGGCAATGCGTCCGCCATCGTCGACAACGCTCCGATCGGCAGCGACCCTTCGTGATGATGCACCTCCATGTCCAGTTCCATCATCTGGTCCATGTCAAAGGGCTCGACTCCGCCTGTGATGGCCATGCGCAGCGTGTCGCATACGAAATCGCATGCATGGTGGTCGCCAAGAAAATCTGGATAGTTCTTGAAGATGGAACTCTCTTTTGGCTTCTCAACATCCATCTCCACGCTCAACAGACCTTCCTTGCGCACCTTATTCAGGAACTGATACATCATCTTCAGCGTGTTCAGATAACGACCCTTGTTGAACTTTGAGCCCCCTAAGACGCCCTTGAGTCCGCCCAGTATTCCCTTCAGGATGTGGATTGGGTTTGCGACCAGAAGAGTTCCCGTCGCCGCTCCAACGATGATCAGCATCTCGGCCGGCTGGATGAGCACTTCAATGTGGCCCTTTTCCATCAGGAACCCACCGATAACCGCGCCAAAAACCAGGAGAATTCCTATGATCGCGAACATTACGACCTCTCAGGTGCGAGTGTGATGTGATTGCCGCCCGCATGGACACTCACGAGCATTGCGGCCTGCGCGCGCTCAAACAATTGCGGCAGTGTATCGGTCTTCACGGCTTGTGCTGCACCAATGCTGACCGTGAGCGAGAGCCTGTCACCCCACCAACGAAAATCGGATGTCCGTGCGAGGCCCGCCAGTACTTGTGCGTTCGACGCAAGCGATCCTGCCGACGCCTCGTGTGAAAGAATCAGAAACTCGTCGTCCCCCCATCTGCCAAGTTCTTCGATGGGGCGTAAACCATGCGTCAGCGTCCGCTCGATTCGTTCAATCATCATTTCGCAAGCCCTCTTCCCATGGGTCTTGCGCAATTCGTGCGCCTGGTCGACTGTGATCCACAACAGACCTAGAGGGGTGCCGCGCTTCGTGAAGTCGTCAAATGCCGATTGCGCCTGCTCTTCAATTTCTGCCTGCGCGGCTTCCAAATTGGACTCCTCGCAACTCTCTCCATGCGGCAAAGAATCCAGATGTTCTGCGATGTGAAAAATGACAGCCGTTCCAATGTGCTCACCCAGAGGATCCCGTAGAACCACGGTTCGCATCATCAGGGGCAGTTTGCTCCCGTACCGGTGTTGTGTCTCAACCAGGACGCCGCGTTCGGGCCGGGGTCCGCTCCTGGCTTCTCCTGCCGCCTCTGGCGAATGCCCGAGCAAAAGTGGCTCCAGCTCCCATGGGACCGTTCGCGTTACGGTTCCTATGCTTGGAAATCCCGTGATGCATTCCGCGGCGCGGTTCCAAAACGCCACTCCGCCATGGCCATCGAGCAGTGCCAGGCCTTCTGGAAAACTCTCCAGGGCAGCCTGCATCAGTTCACTGCGATCGACCATCCCGCCCTCCATTCCTTACATCGGCGGAGACAGGTCCGACTTCATTACGTCTCAATACTCCGAGAAGGGGATGCCGGGATTTTTCTGAGGAAGATTGTTTGGCTCGAAGGATCGCACACGCGCAGACCGTTTGTACCACGGCTGAGTGAGGTACTTGCGTTCCTGGTGTACAAATTTGGGATTGTTGGGGGACGAGGACGAAACTACATCAGTTCGACTTGGAGTTGGCCTTCTCGCCCTCACGTACGCGTCCGAGTGGCAGACGCACAACAAACCGCGTTTTACCTGGTTCCGTTTCGACTTCGATCTTTCCGCCGAATTTCTCCGTGACGATGCGGTGCACAATATCCAGCCCCAAGCCCGTTCCGGAGCCCTGCGGCTTAGTGGTAAAAAATGCGTCAAAGATTCGGGGCCGCACGTCGGCAGGAATACCTTCTCCATGATCCGTGATGCTCACCGACAGCCAGCCGGGATCCGCCTCCGTCCAGGTCGCAATCTCGATATGTCCCTCGGCGGGGGAAGCGTCCACGGCATTATCAATCAGATTGGTCCATACCTGGCTTAATGCCGAGCCGCGGGTGGACAGTGTCGAAGGCGAAGCTTCGAATCTCTTGTCCACATGGATCTGCTTGATCCGCAGCTTGTGGCCCAAAATCGTGAGCGTGCTTTGCAGGCTGTCGTGCACATCCAGCTCTTTGGCCGGAGACCGCTCATCGTATGCGAATTTCTTCACGGCCATGGCCAGATCCGAAATGCGCGAAATGCTGTCTTCAATGGAGCACACCAGGGAGACACTGGAAACCAGTGCTTCGAGCCAATTGAGGGCGTCGGAGAATGCGCTGGCGTCGAAATATTCCTTCGCGCAATCCAGTTCATGACGGTCAAAACCCATGCCTACAAGCACGGGCGCAATAGTGTAGGCGTTCTCCACGCCGGCCGAAGCCAGCCACCCCCCCATCTCTTCCTCGGCGTCAGACTGCGCGACACTGCTCATCGCGGCAAGCCGGCAGCCGCTCAGGGTGTGTTCCAGCAGCCCGCGCATGCATTCCAGTTGTTCGGGTGTCTTCGCGCGGCTGCCATTGCGAAGGCTCAACTGTTGCAGGCGCATCAGGTTCTCTCGCAGTTGCGAAGCCGAGCGCTTGGCCGCCGAGCCGGGATTGTGCAACTCGTGCATGAGCCCGGCTGCCAGTGTTCCCAGAGAAATCAGTTTTTCGCGATGCAGCGCCTCTACCTGATACGCCTGCAGCCGCTGCGCCATATCGGCCAGCACTACGGCGCGCGTTTGTGGGCAGCTGGCAAGAATCCTCCAAAACTGTTCGCTCGTGAATCGGATCAAGAGCGAGTCTTCCATCGCCGTAGCGCGGAAGGTCATATGGGATTTGCCAGACAAGAGCGGAGCTTCGCCAAATCCGTCGCCAGTGCGCGCTCCCCCCACCACGGTTCGTGAGCCGTCAGCTTCCAGCCGCTCCGCGCGCGTTTCGCCACCAAGAACCACCCAGTAAAACTTCACCGGATCGCCGGGCTCGGAGACTACGACGCCAGCCGGGACATGGATTCGATCCACGCGGTCCATTCCCCCAAGAGCATCAAAGTCCGCTCCCGCGAAGATACGAGTCTTGCGCAGCTCCGCCTCAGCCTCTTTGAACGGGATTGATTGAGTCACAAGCGGTTTTTCCAGAGCGCCCATTTGTTCTTACTTAATCTCCCTTATGTATCTCCTGCCTAGAATCCTGCCAGGTATTGATGCGCGAACTGTACTGCAATGGAACCTTCCCCCACTGCGGAGGCGACTCGCTTGATGGAACCGTGCCGCACATCCCCGGCGACAAATACCCCCGGCACACTGGTTTCAAGCAGAAACGGCTCTCGACCTTCCTTCCAGCTCTCGGGCATCCTCCCGTCGCGGTGCAAGTCCGGTCCAGCCAACACAAAGCCTCTCTCATCGCGCAAAATCGAGGGTGGTAACCACTCCGCACCAGGTTCCGCGCCGATAAACACAAATAATGAGGTCGCCGGCACGCGATATTCCCCATCGGGACCCCTCAGGCACAACGCCTCCAAGTGTCCGTCACCCTCTGCTTTCGCCACCTGCGTCTCCGTTGCCACCACAATGTTCGATGTTCTGTCGATCTCATCGATTAAGTATTTCGACATGGTGATGGTTAAACCCTTCCCACGGACCAGCATCGTCACCCCGCGGGCAAACTTGGAGAAATGGAGCGCCGCCTGGCCTGCCGAGTTCGCGCCGCCTACAACATAGACATCCTCGTCCTTGCAGGAAGCGGCCTCGACGAGCGCAGCGCCATAATAGATGCCGCATCCGGTCAGCCGGTCCGCTCCGGGAATCGTTAGCCTGCGATATTGCACCCCCGGCGCCAGCAGCACTACGTGACTCGACACCTCGTGCCCATCCGCCAGTTTCACAAATCTGTATTGGCCTTCAATTCGCAACCCCGTCGCACGCTGGGTAAGGAACTCCGCCCCGAATCGGGTAGCCTGCATGTGGGCGCGACGCCCAAGGTCTGCTCCCGTGACCCCGGCAGGAAACCCAAGATAGTTCTCGATACGCGAAGTTGAGCCCGCCTGGCCGCCTGGCGCCTCTGGCTCAATGATGAGCGTCTTCAGGCCCTCGCTGGCACCGTAAACCGCAGCCGCCAATCCTGCAGGACCGGCTCCCACCACGGTCATGTCATAGAACTCCTGCGTCGCCTGTGTGCTCAAACCTACCCGCGCAGCGAGGGTGTCGGGGTCGGCATTCGGCATCACGGTGCCGTCCGAGAATAGGACTGTTGGAAGCTGCGCTGCTTTTAACCCCTTCTCTTCCAGCAGCTTCACGGCTTCATCATTGCCCGCGATATCCAGCCACCGGTAGGGAACATGGTTGCGGGAGAGGAACGACCGCAGCCTGTGATCCTGAAGAGACCACCGGTTTCCAATCACCCGCAGTCCTTCAAACGGAGGCGTGAACCCAGCTTTCCAGTCATCCAGCAGGTCGTTGAGCACCGGATAGAGCTTCTCCTCCGGCGGATCCCAGGGTTTGTTGAGGTAGTAGTGAATTCGGGCAGAATTGATGGCCTTAATGGCCGCTTCCGTGTCCGCATACGCGGTCAGCAGCACTCGGCGTGCTTCCGGGTAGATCTCGCGCGACCGTTCCAGAAAATCCACACCCGTCATGCCGGGCATCCGCTGGTCGCTGAGGATCAGCGCCACCGGCTCCGGTCGGGCCTTCACTTGCGTCAGCGTATCCAGGGCTGCCTGGCCGCTCGCCGCCCGCATCACGCGGTAATCGGCCCCATATTGCCGGCGTAAATCCTGCACAACCGCTTCTAAAACGCTTACGTCGTCATCCACCGCCAGTAGGATCGGCCTCGCCATATTTCTAGTGTAGGACCTCGGCTTCCCAGGGCCTCGTCAAAAATGCCAGACCCAAACGAGCTAAATAAGTAAATACGAAACGGGGTTGTCCACCGGTTTCGCGTGACGGAAATTCAATTGGGCTGTAAGCTTGTCTCAGGCTTTTTCAGTCAGTGCCAGTAGTTTTTGTGTTTGACAGGTGACGAAAGGAATGTATTCTCGCTCGGATGTAACAGAACGAGACATACTCAGAGGTTATTCTTTTCGCCATATCGTCTCTTGTCACAGAACGTGTATCTTTAGTTTTCAATTGGGGAAATCCGGCCAAACAGAATGAACGGCAGTTCCGGTCTGATCCCGATTTCCACGACGGATGGTGCGTGAATTATGAATAAAGTGATCCTTGCCGATTCCCAGGCCATTTTCCGCGCCGGCACCGCCAAGGTGCTAGCCATGGACGAGGATATGCGTATTATTGCTCAATGCACTGACCTCGACCGCATGATGCATGCCATTTCCACCTTCCCGGGCTCAATCGTCGTGCTCGCCGCTTCGCTGCGGCCAGACATGGCGCGGCTCCGTTCGCTGCTTGAGACGTCCGGCAGCCGCGGCATCGTGATTGCCGAAAATAACGAGAGTGCCAGCGCATTTATGCAGCAGGGCTTTCGTGGCGTCGTCTTCCGCAACGTCACCGGGCCCTCGCTCGTCGAGTGCGTCCGCCGCGTGGCTGCTGGCGATACGTGGACTCCTCCGCAGCTCATGATGCCCGAGTCACCCGAAGAGGATCTCGTTGGTGCGCGCGTGCGCGACCGGCTCACGCCGAAGGAAATGCGAATTGTGGCCCTGATTGTTCAAGGCTGCAAGAACCGCGAAATTGCGCTTCGGCTTAAAACCACCGAGCAGGTCATCAAGAATCATTTGCGCAGCACATTCGACAAACTGGGTGTATGGACTCGCCTGGAACTGGCAATGTATGTGGCCAGCCACGGCGGAAGAGATTGGGCGGGTCGGCCGAGTCATCCATAGGGTACAAGTTCGTTCGGAAGCAGCTAGGGAGGTCTAAACCGGCGAACTTCTGCAAAACCTTTCTGCCAAAACCCTGGCAAGGAGTCCAAGGCATATTTAAATGATTGAAAACATTGGAAATGTCTTTTCTTAGACTCGGCCTGCAAATTGCATTGATGAATCCGACCCGGGATGTCGGCTCCCCTTTCGGTCGGGGAAGGCCAACTTCGGGCTGGGGCGGGGATGGCTTACAAACAGACTTTTTGGATGGCTTGCGATTCTACTGAGCAGTTACGGGCGGAGTACGGCCCATTTCACACGCGAGCCGAAGCGGAGACGGAGGCCCGAAAGCTCGGATTCACATATCTATTGCGTTATGAACATCTGCTGGACGAGAAGGAAGAGATTCAGGAGGTGCGCTGCATCTTTCTCGAGTTACCCGGCGCGGTTGCGGCGGAGGGTTGGGCGGTCACGCTGCACACGCGCTGCGCCACCTGCGGCGCATGTTCTACGCACACGAAATCATGGCAAGCCGAGGTTTGGGCAGACATTCACGAGTTTGAATACTCTCGCCATCGGGTTCGGCTCTTCGAACATGCACGAGGAAAAGGGCTGACAGAAGTGTCAGCTTGGCGGGACCGCTTGCCTCGCGGACTGCCTCCATCATCCAACGGATGCCGTTAGGTNNGCTCCACTCACCAGGAAGGCGATACGCCGCGCGGCATTCAAGACAGGCAGCGTGAGCGTGATCCGGCTGGTGTTGAGCTTCTCAACCCAGTTTGATACGACGAGTCGTGATTTTTCCTGAAGAGCAGGGCTTTCTGGGAATAGGGACGCGGTGTGCCCGTCGGGGCCCATGCCTAACAGGATTAGATCAAATCTCGGAAATTCTCCCGGCTTCAGAGAAAAAAACTTGCTGATGGTTTTTTCGTAGGACTCCGCGGCGGCGGAAGCGTCAGGATTCTCCGAAGGGACGCGAAAGACGTTGTCGGGCGGAACTGGCACCTTCGAAAGCAGACTCTCTTGTGCCATGCGGTAATTGCTTTCGGGATCGGTTGGTGGTACGTGGCGCTCATCACCCCAGAAAAAAAATATCTTGTTCCATGGAAGGCTGGAACTCGCATTGGNNATTAGCTGATACATGCTTTTGGGAGTGGATCCTCCCGAGAGCACGATGGTGAAACGCCCGCGCTTCGCAATCGAGGCCGTTGCACAATGGATCATGTCTTCGGCTGCGGCCTGGAAAAGATCCTGGGGCGTCGTCAACCTGCGGATTTCGATGTTTCCGCTCACGATACTCCTGCCATGACGGCTAAGTATTTTGCCGCGGCACACCGCGCTGCACCCAGCAGTCCCGCTTTGTCGTTCGTAATGACGTGTACCGGAATACCTTCGAGAAGTGGACGCAGTCGGCCTTTCGCTAGAAAAGCCTTCATAAATGTTGGACCTGAGAGTTTCGCCAGAATCTTCGGAGAGATCCCGCCCGCCAGGAAAATTCCACCCGTTGCCATCNNCATCGTCTTCAGCGCCAGATTTCCTGCCTCTGCGCCGTACACCGAGACCCACAACTCCAGAGCCTTTTTCGCCAGCGGATTGTCTCCGTTGAGAGCGGATTGAGAAATCGCCGCGGCCGGATCCTTTTGATGAAGCTGCACGGCAAAGCCGTTAGGCTCTTCCGCACAGTCCTTTCCCCGCAAGAATTCGTAGACATTCACCAATCCTGGGCCGGAGAGAATGCGTTCGTAACTGACATGCCCGTAGCGGGCGGCCAGGAACTGCAGCAACTCGATCTGCGGTTCGCCCTGCGGAGCGAAATCCGCGTGTCCGCCTTCGCAGGCGAAAACCTGGTGCTGCGTTCCGTTCCAGAACAATCCGGCCTGTCCCAGACCTGTTCCCGGCGCGATTACTGCCTGATTGCCCTGCGATGGCGGAACTTGGTTGAGAGCGGTAAGGTCCTCCGACCGAAGACCACCAATTCCCCAGGCCGTAGCCTCGAGATCATTGATCAGGAGAGTAGCCGGAAGTTGGATTTGCTTTGCCAGGTGCGCCTGCTCGATCACCCAAGGGAGGTTGGAGGTTTCGACTCTACCCTCACGCACGGGTCCCGCAATTCCAAAACATGAAACATCGGGCCGGACGCCAGACTCTTGTATGAATTTGGAGGCGATGTCGCCGAGGTCGCTGTATTCACGGCTCGGAAAAACGCGCTCACGGATCAGCTGAACTCCGCCATTCTGCGATTGAAAATAGGCTAGTCGAGCGTTGGTTCCCCCAATATCGCCGGCGAGAATCATTTCTCGAAATTCCTCCAGCGGCGGCCGTCGCGCTCCAGCAGTTCGTCGGCTTCCTTTGGTCCCCATGTGCCCGAGCCGTAGTTGGGGAAGTTGCGTGGCGGCAGCGCTTTCCAAAGATCCAGCACCGGATTGACCACGGTCCAGCCCGCTTCCACCATATCCGCCCGTTGAAACAACGTCTGATCTCCGATCATGCAGTCATGCAGCAACCGCTCGTAACCTGTGCTGGGCTGCTTTCCGAAGTATTCCTGATATTCGAAGTTCATGTCCACTGTACCAAGACGCATGACCGGGCCGGGTACTTTCGCCGCGAATTGCAGGGAAATGCCTTCTTCCGGCTGGATGTGCAGGACCAGTTGGTTCGGCATCATGTGTTCCACCGTAGTTTCGCGGAACAGTACAAAAGGCGCTCGCCGGAACTGAATCACGATATGGGTGTTGCGCGCCGGCATACGTTTTCCGGTACGAAGATAGAACGGGACGTCAGCCCAGCGCCAGTTGTCGATGAGCAGCTTCATGGCAACGAAAGTCTCCGTGCGAGAATCCGGACCTACGTCCGGTTCTGCGCGATACGCGGGAACATGCTGGCCGCCCACAGTGCCCTCGCCATACTGTCCGCGAACCGAGCGGCTGAGAACTTCCTCGTCGCTGATCGGTTGAATGGCGTGCAGGATCTTTGCCTGCTCATCGCGCACGGCATTGGCGTCAAACGAAATCGGCGGTTCCATCGCCGTCAGGCTGATGAGTTGCATGATGTGGTTGGGAACCATGTCACGCAACGAGCCTGCGTGATCAAAATAACTGCCACGACCTTCTACGCCTACGGTCTCAGCCACGGAGATCTGTACGTGATCAATATAGCAGCGGTTCCAGATGGGCTCAAAGATACCGTTAGCGAAACGCAGCGCCATGATGTTCTGGACCGTCTCTTTGCCGAGGTAATGATCGANNCGTTGGCCGCAAGTTTTTCAACGATAGGGCCAAAATAATTCGGCGCCGTCGCCAAATAGTAGAAAACATTTTGATGGGTCGAATAATCGCGATCGATCTTCGCAAGGTGTTCTTTGAGCTGGGGAAAAACTTTTTCGTCGTTAAAGTCGCCGGCAAAGTAAGAGAAGCGGCGCGAGAAGCTCTCCCAGAGCG
>PLKY01000077.1 GCA_003140785.1 Acidobacteriaceae bacterium
AGGCGAAGGTCAAGAACCGCGTAGCTCGTTCGCCAACCCCTCACCACCCGCTCAAATTCGAAATTACCTTTTGTGTAAGGGGTGTGGCCGGCGCACCCTGCGGGAGGTGCCATTCATACGTCGTTAGTTGTGTGAGTAGTCTTGCAATTGGAGGCGAGTAACGCAGCGTTCGATTCCAGACATCATAGACGTGGCGGCTGGTAACGCTCGGGTAGTAGCCCTTTACATCCATTTTCACAACTGTCTTTTGACCAAGATGTTCTTCCGCATGTTGCTTCACATCGCGTGTAGACACTGCTCCAAAAAGAAAGTACGGGAGCTTCACGGGCCATAGAAGTCTCTTGAGTATTTTTTTCTGAACCCGCTTTAGTTCCTTTGACGGATTGTCGATCTCCCGTACCCTACCGGCCTTCACCACACGCTGAAATGGTTTAGGAGCCTTCAACTGCTGGAATGGTTTGTATTCGGTTTGCCAGCTTTCTGCGAGGGCGCGCAACATCGCTCGGTCTTCGCCGAGGCGGTATTCGAGGTCGCGCAGGCTCATGATCGGCTTGCCCCCGAGATCCTCGATCTTTGTGCTTTTCGGTTGATCGTTCATCCGGTACCTCTAGCAGCAATTTGGTTAACGCCAGAGACAGGCCAGCGATATGTTCGTGCGAGGCCTTGCGAACGTCTGCCTTTTCGCTTCCCAATAGACTGAGAAGGTGAAAGGGGAATTTGAGGGCCTTCGCGATCCTCTCGATCGTTTCAACTGAGGGCTTTCGTTTGCCGGATTCAATCATGGAGAGATAGCTACGATCAATCTCTGCCTTGTCGGCTAACTCGCCCTGCGAAATGTCCGCCAATGAGCGAGCGACGCGGATTGCCTTGGAATAGTTCATAGTTATTTCCGTCGTTTGTTAAGAAAACGGCCCCTTGGAGCTCACTCGCCCGATCCAGACGTCAGAATTTCGAACGCTACCTTTGCGATTTCACTCACCACTGCGGAGACTTGCAAGTGTGTAAGCTTCGTTGCACGCTTCAGCCGTTTTAGTTCTCTGATGCCCTTCTTGAGTTTCCTCTGCTGCTCCGACGACAGCTCGTTGTTGGAATCTTCCAGCACCTTCCCGAGTTGGTCGATGCAGGAGTCGATTGTTGACTTCTTACGATTCATGTTTCCCCCTTCCGGTTGTTACCGGGCGCGTAGCGGCAGGAACCAGAGGAGAGTTGACGAGCTGCGTCGGGGCCGTTTCTTGAAGTTGAGCCGAGCAACGATGGCGCGTGGCTGGCTGCCAGCCAGATGACTGGTCTTTGAACGGTAGGAGCTACCTGCCCAGGGGCTAATTGCGCCCCTGATTACGCCTGCTACGAATAGTAGGCACCTGGTCCTTTTGACTACGCTGGAGGTTGTCAAAGATCAATCGAACGTCGGCGGTGCGCCGATTCAAATCCAGACTAGCCATGTCTATAAGTCCTGTCAACACAAAATGACTGATAGTGAAGTTTTTTCGACACGTGAGCGATTTGGAGCTGATTCGCCATCGTGAACCCATTTGTCCTGAGCGTCCGACTGAGTGATGGGACTTGTGCGTGACCTGTGCTGCGTACACGAACTTTCAAGATTACTTGGGTTCCGGTTACGCAGCTCTAAAGCGGCACCCTTTTTCAAAGCAAGAGGAAACAATGCGCGCCTACGCCGCGGCAGGCAAGCCTTTGGCCTAGATGACTTTGAACCATTCCGAGATTGGTATTTCAAAGTCGGCAAGTGTTCGCCGAAATCTTGCTCCTCTTGCAGTTTGTCAGGGCGGCTGACTATCAAGCTGGTTCGCGGTCGGGGGTTCGTTGCTTTCCCAGGTCTCGAAACAGAGATCCTTCGACTACGCTCAGGGCAGGCTCTGGGGCATCCAATTTCGTGCAGATCGAAGCTGCGCGAAAAGCAGATCCCCTTCGACAAGCTCAGGGCAGGTTTTCACTCCGCTTACCCCCATCGCACTGGCGTGCGATCGGAGCCCCAAGGTCACCCCAAGGACGAAGACCTGTCCTTGGGGACCCCGACAGGCGCGCTCCGTTGAGGATGACAATCGAGAATGGATGTGCCCGTTGATGTATGGGCTGAAGCCCGTACCCTTCAGCCTGGGGAAGGCATCGTGTTGGGGGAGGGTCCGGGCCTGAAGGCCCTGCTTTGGTGCTGGCTTTTTCCGAGGCCTGAAGGCCTCGGCTCCCTCCGGTTCTGGTCGGGGTTCGTGCTTTCCCACCCTAGCGAAGCTAGGATGGGGCACCCATGGTTGTGGGGATTGAAGCATTGCGAAAAGCAAAAGCAGATCCTTCACTTCGCTTACCCCCATCGCACTGTCGTGCGATCGGGGCCCCAAACGCGCTCCGTTCAGGATGACAAGCAAAAGCAACAGCAACAACAGACGCAGGTCCTTCGACTACGGTCGCTCCGCGACCTTCGCTCAGGATGACAAGTAGCAAATAGCAGTTGGACTAGTCGGATATGTCGTGGTCGGTGTCGTGGTGATGGCTGTAGTGGACGATGTCGTCGTCTAAATGATTGGGATCGACGGAGACTTGGACTACATCCATTTCGTTGCCGTCTTTATCGAGAATGAACAGGCCCATGCGCTGGCCTTCGGGATGGATGAAGATGAGCGTCTGCTCACCGCCACGGCGGCTGGTTTCGCGAATGATGCGCTCCCAGCCGGAGCCGAGTTTTTCTTCGACGATCTGATTCAGCTCGTTGCCATCCACGTCCGCTGTGAAGTTGTCGAACTCGGCGACGTGCAGGCCCCCGACACCTTCATGGGTGGCTTTGCGGGAGATGAGGCTGATGAGGCCGAGGAAGGGAATGCGCGTTGCGTGCGCGTTGTAGCGGCTTTCGAGAGTGTTGACCACGCCATCAAATCCGCCCTGGCCCCCGCCGGCCAGCACTACGACCGGAATGAGCAAAGCAACGAAGCAGATGGGAATCCAGATGAGCCGTCTCATTGGTCACCGTCCTTCTTGTCTTTGTCTTTTTCCTTGGTTTTTTCCTTGTCATTTTCTTTATCTTTGCCGCGCACGTTGCGTTGCACGTCAGCGAGAGCGTGGAGGCCGCCGATGCCGTGGAGGCGGCTCAGCTGGTCGACGTTGATGGGGCCGAGGATGAGCACGATGGTGAGCTCTTTCGGTTCGACATCGAGAATGAACATGCCCTTGTTTTCGCCGTTGACCATTTTGACCAGAACGTCGGTGGACTCGTTGGATTTGCGCTCGCGCACGTGGATGATGGGCGACCACTCGGAGGTTTCGAAGTACTTGCGCAAGGACTCGATCTGATCGGGCGAGTATTGGTCCTCCTTGTCGAATTCGTACTCGCGAACATAGATGCCATCGAGGCCTTCGATGAGGTGACGGGTGGCTTCTTCGTCTTCGTCCTTGCCCTTCATGAACTGTGCGGCAAAGGTGAGCATGTTTTTGCCCAGGGTCACTTCGGTGACGTCGGAGGCGCGCGCGGCGAGTTCTTTTTCCACGGGAGATGGGAGAGGCAACTGCGAATTTTGGGCGAGGGCCGGGGCGGTGAGTGCTCCGGCGGCCAGCAGAAGTGCGGCAATGCGGTGGTTCCTAATCGGGTGGATCATCGTTGGTCTCCCTCTATCTCTTCGTACTAGACTTCGGATTTTTGAGTTCGTGCGTCGCGGAAGAACATGTCGTGACGAAAAGAATCCGGGGCTAAAGCCCTCGACTCTCTTCGCTCGTATTCAGGGGCCTGAAGGCCCCTGCTCCCTCCGTAAGTTGAAAATCATCGATCTTGTTTCGCTACTCGTTTTGGTTGCGGGCGGCGAGGCGGGCCTTGACTTCGCTAAGCGCGTGATTGGTGATGCGCAGGGCGGTGAGCACCTGGTCGCGGGCGGCCTCGCCTTTGCGCTGCTCTTCAACGTGACGCCAGGTGAGCCCGACCCCGAGCGCGGCGGCGAG
>PLKY01000431.1 GCA_003140785.1 Acidobacteriaceae bacterium
CCGGAATCGCGAAATCAAGGAAAGACAGTCTGCGAGAATACCAAGGGAGATCACGCAGATGTCCGCGATTACGCTTTATCGACCAGTCGGAGATGCGGAACTAGCACTGATTCGGTCTAACGGATGGAAAGCATTTCCTCCCCGTCTTCCAGAGCAACCGATTTTCTATCGGTGCTTGAGGAGCAATACGCCGTCCAAATAGCTCGCGATTGGAATACGCGAGCCGGCGGCATCGGCTGTCCTTCGCTTTCAGATTCAGGCAGACTATATAGCTCAATTCCCGGTGCAAACGGCAGGTGCTCGCGTTCATCGTGAATACTGGATTCCCGCTGAAGAGCTTTCGGAATTCAACAAGCACATCGTGGGTCTGATCGAGATTGTGAGCAAATTCGGAAGTGGAGCCCAGGAATGAAGTCGAATCGAACAAAGCTCGAAGTTGCCGAGTACCGGCGAATCTGGATTCCGTAAGAGGATCGGGATGCGTGGCCGTGAGCATCGAGAAGTACTCTTTGAGGGCCTGACTGAAGCTGAAATACTTGCGCTTCCTCAGGATGAGATTGACGGTCTGATCTTGCTTGGAGAACCGCTCGTGTTTAGAACAGGTTCAGCCACTGTTTTGGGTTCATTTCGCGCGATGGATAGCAGCACGCTTGTCATCGAACTCGCGCAGATTGATGGTGGCGGAGAGGGGGTTTTACTCGCCCTCGGTTCTCTAGCTCGCAGATATGCCATGGGCCGTGGCCTCTCGAGCATCGAATAGATTGTTCACGCCGTCTCCTGCGCGAAGCCAAATCTGAAACTCCGAAGAGTTCTAGAGCAGCGAGGCTTTGCTGTTGAGGACCTACCGGAAATCGGATCGGCATACCATCTCGTTGAGCGTCTGATTGGATAGATAAACCGCGCGCTTGGACTTGCGCTTCACCAGACCGGCGCCTTTGTAAGGCCTGCTTCACCCATGTTGCGGTCTGCGCTGCAATCCTGTTCGGTGTCACTGGCGAAGCAATGAATTAAAACCCCTCCAAATGGCCAGCAAGACAACGCCATTGGGAGGGGCATTTTGTTGTTTCTACACAAACCAGTTCATTGTCTCCGACCGGAGCCAAAGTTCAATCAGTCATCCGCGTCTCAATGCGTTCCTGGTCGTGAAATACCGGCTGCTTTTGATCTTTCTTCGCAGGCTGCACCTGTTGGGTTTTTTGCTGTTGCTGTTGTTGATGCCGATGCGCCTGTTGGTCCTTCTGTTCTTGATTCCCGAGTACCTTATTCTTGTCCTTCATGGGAGAGACTCCTTGTGCAAGGGAATATACTCCACCCGCTATATGGTTGGATGCAAGCATGGATCAATGAGCAGTTTTATACACGTGCGTGATCTCACTCCGGCGGACTGGCCGCGTGACGGGTTTAGAGCTCTCCTCTTGGGACCGGATTCGGGAGGTATCTAATTGAGCGGAAGATATCGGTGTGCACGGCGCCAGTCGCGCACACGACAACTCGTGCGATCAGCTATTGATGAGAACGGAGACCTCGAACATGAAGCCCAATGAACCCAGCCGCACAGCCCTGATGATCGCCCGGCAACGAGCTGCTCATCAGGTGCTCGATCATGGCTCAATCCTCAATGACCCATATGCCATGAAGATTCTGCGTGAAGACGAAAAGGACGTGCTCCAATTTGGGAACAAACACCCCTTGGCAAGCATCGGACGTCTGTTCACCACCGCGCGAAGCCGGATTGCGGAAGATGCTTTGTCAAGAGCTGTCGAAAGAGGGGTTCGGCAGATCGTCATCCTTGGCGCCGGACTCGACACTTTCGCTCTCCGGAATCCCCCATGGCGTACGACAGATCCGTATCTATGAGGTGGACCACCCGGCGACGCAGGCATGGAAACGCCAGCGCTTGGCCGAAGCTCAAATCGCACTTCCGCCATGGCTTATTCTCGTGCCAGTAGATTTCGAGCGGGACGATGTGGGAGAGAAGCTCGTCGCTGCAGGCTTTCAGCAGAACTCGCCCGCGTTTTTCACTTGGCTCAGGGTTGTGCCATATCTGACACCGGACGCTATCGGCCGCACTCTGGACTACATATCGTCAATCCAGAACTCGGAGGTGGTGTTCGACTACATGGAACCTCCCGAGGCATTCTCAGAAGAGCTAAGGCAGATAGAAAAGGCGCGGGCCGAACAGCTTGAGAGAATTGGTGAACGTTCGGACACCCGTTTCGAGCCGGCTGGCATTGCAGCGATTCTTCGCTCGCACGGATTTTGTGACGTCGAAGACATCAATTTTCAGGAGATCGCGTCAAGGTTCGGCCGCGCCGTTCAAGGACTCGCGCCAGGACACGCTGGCCTTCATGTTGTCCACGCTAAGCACTAATTGAACGCGGTCATCCATTGCTATTCAAATCGAGAGCCCGTCCACACCGACATATCCGGTTTATGTACGGACGGGTGCAGCCCCAACACCCTGTCCAGATTGTAATCTGGCTTGCAAAGCACGCGTTCTGGGCGGATTACCGCCTTCTATGAGAAGGTCAAAAATGTCAAGGCCGACGTGGCGGCCGTTCTAGTCTGAACACAGAGCCCTTCCGGCAGAGGTGTTGAATAGTGTCAAGGGCGTCCGTGAGGACGTTTATCTTGACCCTTGACACTGTTCAACGCCTCCGACACTTGATCAGGGAACGAAGCAGAACGTAGTTCAGTTCAGCTTCGTTCCTTATTTGGAGTGGCAATCCGTCCCACGCACATAGTCTGATTCGTTCCTCAACCATTGTTCCCGAGGTTGTATCGACGCCACCCACGTTGCCTGCCTTCTATCCGCACTCTGATGGGCCACTGCGGGCCCGGTGCACATTGGGGTCCGATTTAAAGCCCAGGTCCATCACAACGATGATGGACCTGGGTTGTTGGGACGCTGCCATCTAACCGGCGATCTCTAAAGGATCGGGCGGTGACCCGCAGTCGTCCGAACAAGGCGGTGGATGTCATTGTGAATCAACCTCGAGATACAGTTCATCTCGAAACGAACAAAACAGCTTTGTGTTTTTCTTCTACGCAGCAGCCGATTCGGTTATCGTTTTTGGAGTTCCGTGGCCCAGGGGCTCATAGACTTCGCCGCTCGACCAAAGACGGTGCAGTAAGACGGCAAGTTTTCGTGCCACTGCGACGGAAGCTCGTTTCTTGGCGTTCTTCCCTCCACGCTGGCAGAGTTTCATTCCGAATCGCCGTAAGTCTGTGTCCGGCCCGAACGGGCCCAGGATGTAGTGCGCGCTGCCCACCAGCAGTTTGCGCAGCATCCTGTCGCCAGCCTTGCTG
The DNA here is from genome assembly GCA_003140785.1 of Acidobacteriaceae bacterium. GTDB lineage: Bacteria > Acidobacteriota > Terriglobia > Terriglobales > Acidobacteriaceae > Telmatobacter. The sequence goes on from PLKY01000431.1 coordinate 3,310, forward strand.
ATGCCCAGCTGCGGCTGGCTGTCGCCGGAATCCTCCTGCTGGGGCACTAATCCCAGATACGGACCAACATCGCGACTTCTCTTAAAACGTTGCGGAGTCTCCAGAGTCAACACATAGGCCAGTGAGGTGACAGGCCCTACTCCATTCACCTGACGCAATAATTTCGTGTCCATATACTTCTCACTGCCCAGCTTCTCGATGCGCTTCTCATAGCTCTTGATTTCCTCGCTCAACGTCTGGATCAGACGCAATAACGGTTGCAACGTTTCTCGCACTTCGTGGGGAATCTGGTCTACCGCTTTCTCGGAGAAGCTTACGCTGGAACAACCCTGCACCCTCGCTCCCATGGTCTTTACCATCCCGCGCACGGTGCTGATTAATTTCGTCCGCGACTCGACCAGCGAATCGCGAACTCGAATTACCAGCAGGTCCTCGCGGACTTCGGTGCTGCGGTGTTGAATCGGATACAGCGATTTCGGATCCACACGCCCCAGCCTGGCCAGCTTGGCGGCATCGATCCTGTCATTCTTGCGCCGGCGCCGCCTTGATCCTTCCATCCGTTGCGCATTGGCAACCAGCACTTCATGTCCAAGTCCGGCGATCAGTTCCCGTATCCACGCCGAATGCGTTCCCACTTCGATAACCACACGAGAAATCGCCAGGCCTTGAAAGAACTCTCCAACTTCTTGCCGCCTCGTCCGAAACTGGCCCTCGCGAAGTGTCTCGCCGCCTAAACCCAAAATGCAGTAGTTGCTCCACTGATCTCCAAGGTCCACTCCCACGGTCAGACGATCCAGGTTCGGACGAATTGCATCACCCTCGCCTCTTACTGCTTCAGCTTCAGCAACCGCTACACTCTTCACTTCCAACTGCTGCCTCAGTTGTGAAACCAGCTCCGCCATCACTTCGCTTGAATCCCGCCGCTCTTCAGCTCGCGAGTTCCTGCGCTTCATCGGGGATTCACTCTTCTTCACAGAATTGCTATGCTTTTTCACGGGTCGGCCTCCATCCTTCGGGATTGCACCCTCGAGTGCGTTGATCTAGACNNGTCGACCTTCTCATCCCATCTACTCGGAAATTACTACTTCGTTACTGACGGATTGACCACAACTCGTCCGCAAACAGGAATGACCGATGTTCGGTTGGATGTTATGTATGAGCGCATCCAGAACATAATCGTTATTACTTAGTACGCAATACACTAACGGTAATAATCGAAACCATCGAACTGTACCATGATCCTGATGCGCCGAAACGCTCCGTGCTTTTTGAACGCCGATCGATTCGCGCAATAGATGAGGCAGACCCGGTTCATCTCGCCTGCCGGCGCAGATCGACCTGGAATCATCAGACACCGGCAAATTCTTAAGCGAATGTGGCGGCATCGGGGTTACCATCTGAACCATGGATCGAAGCCGTAAAGGACCGGCGAGAATATGAAAATGAACCTCAACCGGAGAGAACTCATCCAGGGCTTGAGCGCCGCAGCGGCGGGATTGTACCTCGCGCCAACGAGGCTTTTTGCCACCACGACTGCACCCACGGCGCCGGTCGCCGTCGCCAGGTGTTCCACCTACGGCCCGGCAATGGTCACCACTCTTGCGGCCATGTTCGACCAATTGGGCGGCCTCCGTAAGCTGGTCAGCGGCAAGACCGTGGCAATCAAGATCAATGTGACGGGGAGTTCCACGCAGCGATTCAATGGCATGGCGCAGGGGCGGACTTACTGGGTGCATCCCCAGGTTGTGAGCGCCACGGTTCACCTGCTCGGTCAGGCAGGAGCGCGGCGCATACGCCTGCTCGAGAGTCCAACCTCATCCAGGGTCCATACGCTTGAGGAGTTCATTTCCCAGGCTGGCTGGCAACTCTCGGACTTCACCAGTGCCGCTTCCGGCGTAGAGTTCGAAAACACGAACTTTGCCGGTCCCTCGAAAAAGTACACCCGGCTTTGGGTCCCGGGCGGGGGCCTGTTGTTCAAAGCCTACGATCTGAATCGTTCTTACGAAGACTGCGATGTCTTTGTCTCTCTTGCCAAGCTGAAGGAGCACAGCACCGCCGGCCTGACTGGAGCGATGAAGAACCTGTTCGGCATTACTCCTACCACAATCTATGGCCAAGGCGCCGGTGTGGATGAGCCGAGCCAGGAAGCGGGTGGGGGGCGATCCATGCTGCACAACGGTGATCGTCAGCCTTCGCGGACCGCGCTGCCGGAACTCGATCCGCAATCGCCGCGCGACCCCGGCTACCGCGTCCCGCGGGTGACCGTCGATCTGGTGGCAGCACGGCCCATTCACCTGAGCATCTTTGATGGCATTGAAACCGTTGCGGGTGGCGAAGGTCCGTGGGTGAANNCGAATTCCGCAAAGTGTAGAAGTACGCATGAGCCAGCGTCGTCCCGGGCAGCCGCCACGGGCACGCGGCCGGTCCGGGAGATTTTCAGCAATCGTTAGCTGAATACCGCGTCATCCCACGACTGCAGTTCGTCCCACATCGGCGTGGATTCGAAATATCCGGTTCCAGGCTTCAGAT
>PLKY01000148.1 GCA_003140785.1 Acidobacteriaceae bacterium
TCTTCGCGGTGGAAATTCTTTTTTCACCCCGCCAACTTCCTCCCCACCATTCCCTCCAGCACCCGGATCGGCGCATGCTCCGGCGCCACCATCGCCGCCACCGACGGCACCGAGGCGGGCGTTATCACCTCCGGCGGTTTCGGCCCCAGCCTGAACGCGCCGATCGCCATGGGCTATGTGCGTCGCGATCTGGCTGCCCGCGACCGCATTCGAGGTGAATTCGTGCTGCTCGTCGAAGCGCCGGATCAGTCCCAAGCTCCGCTCGCGAGGAGCACAGAAAGACTCGCTGATCGCGTAGCCCGTCTTCAATCCGAAGCCGGCATTGATGAGAAAGAAGCGCTCAAGCGCCTGGCCCGCGAACTCGGCCAATCGAAGAGCGAGGTTTATCGTGAATTGCAACGCGAACGTACGCGGCGAAAGTGAGCTTGGCGATGACGATGTATAACCCGGCCCATCCCGGCGAGATTCTTCGCGAATACCTCGGGACGGTGAAGGCGAAGGAAGCAGCCAAACGGCTCTGCGTGGCGCGGTCCACACTTTCGCGGCTGCTGAACGGCCGCGCTGCGTTTACCGCAGCGATGGCGCTCAGACTCTCCGACGCATTCGGCACGGAGCCGGGCATGTGGCTCGATTTGCAGCAGCAGTACGACCTTTGGCACGCATCCAAGCGCAAACGGCCCAAAGTGGAGAAGTTTTCCCGTGCGGCTTGAGGTCCGAGGTGATTCTCAATGGAGCAAGACGAAACCCAACAGTCGACTTCCTCGACCCTGCCCCCGGTAGTTGCGATTACCCTCGACGCCGTGTCGAAATCAGTCGCGGTCTTTGCGATTATTCTGTACGGTTGTGGCTATCTGATTATTTCAGTCCACCAGTTCAGCTACGGATTCGTGGAGACTAATCCATTCCGTCCAAGGATTGCTTCCGCTGGCGCTTGGTTCCTCCTTTTTATGGCGATACCGCTAGCAATTGCAAGAGGGATGCTAAAGTATCGGCATCTCTTGGAAGGGCAGGAGAAATGGTGGCATAACATCGGCGCCATCCTTTTTGCTTACTACACGGCCTGCTTCTTCTTCGGTCCTCTCTTTTTTTGGATGTTTGATTTTTATGTTGACCCTATTGCGGTATTGCCAACTCCGGCGATATGGAAAGTGGCCCTCGCAGCTGCGGGGTTTTTCGTTCTCGCCTCTCTTTGCATCTGGAAGCGTGTTCCGTGGTATGTATCAGGTATCGCCACAGTGGTTCTCGTCGGCAATCTTGTCCGATCCGCCGCAATTGAACTCTTTGCGCTCGGACACTTTCGGTTTGGCGCAATTTGGCTTTGGTTCTTTACGATTGGGGTAATTGCGCTTGTAGAGATGGCCTCGCGTTCCTGGAAGCCGAGACTTGGCGACTGGACTCAGACAGTTTTTCTCATTCTCGGAGCGTCGCTAGTGTTTGCCTCCTACTATTACCCGCACATTAAGTCCTCTTGGGGTGGCGGGGCTCCCATCCCCGTAACCATCTACTTCACACGAGACTCGACCGTCATGCCAAGCCAGAGTGTCGGAGCACTGCTTGTAGACGAATCGGACGCGGGGTTATATGTTGTCGGCAAGAATGACAAGAAGGCGACCTTCATACCTCGCAACGCGGTTGGGCTGGTCTACTATTCCGACGACGTTTCAGGCTTTTCCCTTGCAAAACCGAAGTAACAGACTTCGAGGAGCGCCCCAGTTCCCTTGAGAGTTGGGTGATTTAGCCCAGCCCGCCGGCGACCATCTCCACAGCCTCGTCCGCGTCCTTCGCCACCTCGAGCAGCCGCCGGTTCTCCGCCTTCAAAAACCCTGCCGTCACGGTCGTATCCAGAAACTCCAGCAGCCCATTCCAATAGTCCGAAGTATTGATTAGGATGCAGGGCTTGGCGTGCAGCCGTAGCTGCTTCCATGTGACGATTTCCATCAACTCGTCCAGCGTTCCATACCCGCCCGGTAGGATAAGAAACGCGTCGGCGAGCTTCACCATGCGCGCCTTGCGCGCGTGCATCGTCGCTACCACTTCGAGGCGCGTCAATCCGCTGTGCGCGATCTCGCTGCCCGAAAGAACCTCTGGAAGCACGCCGATGACTTCGGCTCCGCCAGCCAGCGCGGCATCGGCCACAGCGCCCATCAGGCCCACGCTCGCGCCGCCATAGACCATTCCCAGCCCGGCGCCGGCAATCGCCGTGCCTAGCGCACGCGCCTCGGCCAGAAAGGCAGGATCGGTTCCGCTCGCAGACCCACAATACACAGCTACCCGCCGCGCAACGCCATGCTCTGCTGCACTCATCGTGAATCCAGAATAGCGCTCGTCCGTTGCGCCCCGGTCAATTCGGAATGGAGAGTGCCTTTGTGCTATGCGACCAGTTTTGTGGCCCGACGGGAACTATCTTGACCGTTTCCGCGTAACTTAACCGAGCGCAGCCCTGTTCCGAACCGAACATCCGCTGTGCAAGGAGAACCTCATGCATAAGATCCTTGTGGCCGCTGGCCTGGCCGCACTCTCTCTTTCAGCCCTCCCCGCCAGCTTCGCCAAGACCCCTCCGGCAAAGAAAGATTCCGGCAGTTCCATCGTCCTCGTCTTCAAGGACGGCCACCGCCAGACCTTCAATCTGGCCGACATCTCCCGCGTCGAGTTCTCCGGCTCAGGCACCGCGCCAACTGTTGGCTCGAACCCGGATTCCCCCGCGCGCGGCCGTTATGTCGGCAAATGGATCGTCGGGGATGGCAACGGAAACACCTTCATCATCACATTGAAAGAAGACGGCAATGCGGAGCGCTCGCTCCGCGACATTCACGGCACCTGGACCTACGTCAACGGCGACGCTTTGATTACTTGGGATGACGGCGCCAAGGACGCCATCCGCAAAGCTGGCTCCAAGTTCGAGAAGTACGCGTACGGCGGCGGCAAGTCGTTCAGCGACGAGCCAGACAACGTGACCAGCGCGCAGAACACAACGCCGAAGCCGATCTAGTCTGGCAGGATTCGGCTGATCGCATCGCCCACTCGCCATGGCATCTAACAGGACAGTCTGCACGCAACGTCCGCGGCAGGTAAACTGGAAAAGGACCCTTCCCGCCTCAGCGATGCGAGTCCAGGACCCACGCCGTGCAGCCGCTCCTATCCAATCTGAATCCCGAACAGCGCGCTGCTGTTGAAGTCACCGAGGGCCCGCTGCTCATCCTGGCCGGCGCCGGCTCGGGCAAAACCCGCGTAATCACCAGCCGCATCGCCTGGCTCATCCAGGAAAAAGGCGTTGCTCCCGACTCCATTCTCGCTGTCACCTTTACCAACAAGGCAGCCAGTGAAATGGCAGAACGCGTGGACCGGATCCTCGGACATGCCTCGCTGGCGAAACCGCTGATTTCGACTTTTCATTCGCTCTGCGTACGCATTCTGCGCCGCGACATCGAGGCCCTGAAGGTGGGCAACGACGGCCTCACGCGTGCCTTTGCCATTTACGATGAGAGCGACCAGCAAGGCATCGTAAAGCAGATCATGCGGCGCATGGGACTCGACACAAAGCAACTCACGCCGCGCACCGTGCTGGGCCGCATCTCCTGGGCGAAGAGCCATATGATCGATCCGCAGGAGTACTACCTCGGGTCGAAGGATCCAAACAGCGAACGCATCGCGCACATCTACCAGAGCTATAAAGCGGAGCTGAAAAAGAACAACGCGCTCGATTTCGACGACCTGCTACTCGAAGCGGTACGCTTGCTGAAAGTCTCGAGCGAAGTCCGGGAGCGCTATCAGCATCGCTACCGGTATCTGCTCGTCGACGAGTATCAGGACACCAACCGCCCTCAATACGAACTGATGAAGCTGCTCGCAGGCGAGCGAAAGAACGTCTGCGCTGTAGGCGACGAAGACCAGAGTATTTACTCATGGCGTGGCGCAGACATTCGCAACATTCTCGAATTCGAAAAGGACTTTCCTAACGCCCACATCATCCGTCTGGAGCAGAATTACCGCTCTACGCAGATCATTCTTGAAGCTGCCGGCGCTGTTGTCGCGAACAATCTTCGGCGCAAGGGGAAAAAGCTGTGGACCGATCGCCAGGGAGGCTCGCTCATCGGCTACTACGAGGCGCCCGATGGAGAGAATGAGGCGCTCTTCATTGCCGATCGCATTCAGGCTTTCCTACGCGACTCGCACTCGTCCGAGAGCCAAAGCACGGCGTCGGGGTGTGCCGTTCTCTATCGCACCAACTCCCAGTCGCGCCTGGTTGAGGAGGCATTGCGCCGGTACGGCATTAGCTACACCATGGTGGGGGGCTTCAGTTTTTACGAGCGCGCGGAGATCAAGGATTTGTTGGGCTACCTGCGACTCGTCCGCAATCCGCACGACTCCATGGCGCTGCAACGCGTGATCAACACGCCCGCTCGCGGTATTGGCGCCACCACGCTCGCCACTCTCGAACGCCTCGCTCTCGAAACCGGCGCATCGACATGGGATGCGATCGCTTCCGCCCTCGCCAATCGACTGATCCCCACTCGCGCGTTGATGGCGCTCGAGTCGTTCCGCCAGCTCATTCTGGATGCACAGGCCATGATGGACCCCGACTTCGCGGGCAAGCTATCCGCCGATGTCGCCGAATCTGCGGCCGAGCCGGCTGATACAGATTTCAGCTTCGGCGCCGCGGAACCATCGTCGGCAAAGAACGCCGAAGCAGCAAACGCATTGGAAGCGGCCACCGACTTTGCGTTCGGCGAGAACAGCGATCAGATTCCGCTGCTCGACGCGAGCCATTTTTCGCCTTTTGCAGCTGAGCCAAAACGGCCTTTTTTGAAGATGCCAAAGCAGGCAACAAAGTCGGATCGGCCGGTTCCCGGAACTATATCGCCCACGGAACCCGAGCCGACCGAAGAAGAGGGGCGCGGAAGCGCCTTCAGAGCTCCTGGCGACGCGGCGACACTGCCGGAACTGATCCGATTTCTCATTGACCGTACGGGCTACATCAAGGCGCTGGAAGCGGAAGCATCGCCCGAGGCCTTCAGCCGGATTGAAAACCTGAAGGAACTTGCCAACGCTGCCCACGATGCCGAGGGGCGCGACGAGACCCTCGCGGAATTTCTCGACCACGCAGCCCTTGCTTCCGACACCGATCAGTACGATCCCGAATCGCGCGTCACGCTGATGACTTTGCATGCGGCCAAGGGCCTCGAGTTTCCTCTGGTCTTTCTTTCCGGCCTTGAGGAGGGTCTATTCCCTCATTCGCGCACACTTCTGAATCCCGAGGAACTCGAGGAAGAGCGCCGCCTCTGTTATGTCGGGATGACCCGGGCCATGAATACGCTGGTTCTGACTCGCGCGCATTACCGCCGTCGGTATGGCAACGACGCGCCCGAGTCCACCGTTCCTTCGCGCTTCCTGTCGGAAGTGCCGACCCAGTTGATCGAGAATCTTGGAGGCCGATCGCCCGCCTGGTCCACGCCCGCTTACAGCTATGGAGCGGGCGCGCGTGGCAGCTTCGGCCGCGGCACTGCGGCGGCCAGCGAATTCGACGGCCGCCACTACAACTACGAAGACGAGAGTCAGGACGCGCCGAGAATCACCGGAGGCGCTAATCCAAAGAGTAAGACCGCGGGAGCGTTGCCGCCGGAATCAATCGATAACATCGCGCGTTTCTTCGGAGGCAAATCCGGCAATGGTAAACCGAACTATTTCGCCCACCCCACGATGGATACTCCCGAACCAGCAGGAGCGAACGGCCTGAAAAAGGGCCAACGCGTGCGCCACGCAAAATACGGCGAGGGAACGGTCCTTATTCGTGAAGGCAATGGGGAAGACGCGAAACTGACCGTGATGTTCAATCGTCACGGGATGAAGAAGCTAGTGGAAAAGTTCGCCAACTTGCAAAAGATCTAGTTTTTTACGCCGCTGGATCGCTCATCGCGAAAGCCCTTGGCGCGACTCGCGCTGGCGCTTTTTCGCCACTATGTTTCTCGAGTTCCAACTGCAAGCGGGCTCGATCGGGCAATTGGCGTGAGAAGGCAATCTTTTTGCCGTTCGTTCCCTTGATCTTCAGTTCGCCGCGTTTCTCGTCGGTTGTCACCTTTGAGATTTCATGCCAGGCGATGCGCTTGCGGCCTCGCAGCCAATACACCTGCTCGATCCCATTCTTGTCGATCCGGATCGTTCCAGGAAAAGCGGAAAGCAGCAAAATCACAAATGCGATGCAGAAGGCCGGCGCGGCAAGATCGGCACTTGACCTGATCGCAACGATAACATTCGCAACCACCCCATACGCCAGGCACGCCAGAAACAAATAGACACCCCAATAACTGCGCCGATTGGGGGTGAATTCAAGCTGTCCGCCCTCTGTCTCGGTCGCTTGCCTGTCCTCGTCTGCTCCACTGACGATTAACTTCGCGAGCACCAAGAGCACCGCAACCGCGAAGAACAGTGGAATCAACAATCCCGTCAGATTCATGGGCATATCGTATCGCGACTCCGACTCGATTACCGTTACATCTTTCGTGGGAATGGTTACAAAAGTCCGGGTCGGTAAGTGTACTGGGGTTCCACTTCCAGACAACCCGCTCAGTTCGAGTGACTTACTTCCCATCTTGCGGGCACCTCCGTTTTGTTGTCTCGCCGGACCGGCTTGCCGCCTGCCTATCCGCACCGCACCAAACCAGTTAGTTCGCAACCTGTTGCCCGCTAAATTTGGTCTGGAGAGGTCCCAAATGACCGCTGCCGCATTCCCAACAGTTTCCCAAAGAAACAAGCTGCTTCGCCCCATCCTCGTGGGCGGCGCGGTGGCGGGCACGTTCGACCTGACGTCCGCTTTCTTCACTTTTGGCGCAGGCGCGCCCCGCGGCATTGCCGGTGGCTTGCTCGGTCGGCAGGCCATTCAAGAAGGCATTTTTCCCTGGATCTTGGGAGTCGTTCTGCACTACTTCATCGCAATCTCGGCAGCCGCCATTTACTGCATCGCGAGCCGCAAGCTCGAGTTCCTCAAGGACCACTGGCTGGTTTGCGGCATCTTTTACGGAATTGCGATCTTCCTGGCGATGAACCTGATTGTTCTGCCGTTATGCGCGTATCACTTTACCGGCCCTTACCAGTTCCGGAGCTTGCTGCAGGGCCTGCTGGTGCATATGTTCATCATTGGATTGCCGATCTCGTTCAGCCTTCACAAGCTGTCACGCTAGGACTTTTTCGGAAAGGGGATAGAACCTCGGACGACGCAACCTGGACGGCCGAAATCATTCCAGCCCAATCACAAGGCCTTCTCTTATCGTTCTGTCTGACACCCTATCGCGTCCGTCGGCGCCAAGTCTCTTCGCAGTTTCCTCACCATCCAGCACGCGAAAGACTCCTTCAGCCAGCGCCTGCAATTCGTCTTCCCCCGGATACACCGCAATCGGAGCAATCCATTCCAGGTACCCGCGCAATTGCTGTACGAGGCGCTCCGAGTGCGCCATGCCTCCGGTCAGAAGAACAGCATCCACTGCGCCTTGCAGCGCCGCTGCCATCGCTCCAGTTTCCTTGGCGATCTGGTAGACCATGGCCTCGTACACGGCTGTCGCAGCTTGATCGCCCACATCCATGCGGCGTTCCACTTCTTTCAGATCGCGCGTGCCGAGGTAAGCAAAGAGCCCTCCTTCACCGAAGACCATGCGGTCGAGTTGTTTTGCGTTATAAGCGCCGTTGCAGCACACCTTGATGAGTGCCTGCACCGGAAGGGACCCGCTTCGATCCGGACCAAAAGGACCCTCTTCCGGAGTATTGTTGTCGATCATTCGTCCATCGCGATGGGCTGAAACGGTGATGCCGCTGCCCATGTGAACGGCCACGATCCGAAGCGACTCATAGGTGCGCCCTCTTTCCCGCGCAAACCGCCGGACTACCGCCTTGGTGTTCAGCGCATGACCAATGCAGGAGCGTGAGATCAATGGTAAGCCTGAAAAACGCGCGCAATCCTGCCATTCATCCACTGTAACCGGATCGACGATGTAGGCGTTCACGCCGGCCGTGCGCGCAAACTTGAGCGCCAGCACCGCACCCAGATTGCACGCATGTTCTCCGCGCCGCGCATGGCGAAGCTCTTCCACCATTGCATCGTCGACAACGTAGGTCCCGCACTCCATAGGTGGCAGCAAGCCGCCGCGGCCGGCCACTGCGGCAAACCGGTCTGAGCGGTATCCGGCCCGTTGCAGCGCCTCCCCCATCGGACCAGCTCGATACCCCAGTTGGTCGAGCGCGGACCTGCCGCGAAACTGCTCAAGTTCGTGATCGCTGTGCCGGATTTCGCCAACCCATTCGGCGCCGCTTCTGGTAAACACTCCGAACTTCGTCGACGTCGAGCCCGGATTGATTACCAGCACGCGCCTGTTCTCGTTCCGCACGGTCACTTCCAAGCCAAAACGAGTTTACGCTGTTCGGAGTATGAAGGTAGGTAAACTCACGCACTTCCGTGCAGAATCTGCACCATCGTTCGCATTTCCAATTGCGCCCAATCCTTTGCGAAGCTTAAGATTTGTCGCACTTATCGCGGAGGCTTGATCTATGCGTCATCTTGTAATCGCGGCATTCCTGACAGCATCTGCGTTCGTCGTCTCCGCCGCGCCCAAAACACCTGTGCTGGAAAAAGTCGCCGTTGACCGGTTGCAACAAGCGTTCGCGGCGGCTCCAGGCAAGACAGACGCAGAACTGACACAACAGCTATCTACGTTCGAACTGACCGAACGGATGAGTCCAACCGTGCTGGCCCAATTGAGTGCCAACGCTCCCGGTGAAAAGTCGCGTCAGGCATTGCTTCTGCTGGCTGACAAGGCCGCCTTCCTCGACCCTCCCGCCACAGAGATTCCCGCCGACCCTAATCCAGATCCCGCTGCCACGCGCCAAATGCTGGTCAAAATCGTGAACTACGTCAATACCACTCTGCGCCAGCTTCCCAACCTGATTGCTTCGCGCGAGACCGCCGGCTTTGAAGACAGACCGCAAGAGGATTCTCTCGAAGCAACAGGCATTGTGAGTTATAGCTATCAGCCGCTGCACTTCGTTGGAAAATCGCTTGCCGCAGTCACCTATCGCGACCGCAAGGAAGTGGTGGATGCCGACGTAGCCAAGCCGACGAAACAGGGGTCGAAAGTTGGTGGCCTCAAGACGACAGGGGAGTTTGGGCCGATCCTGAGTACGACACTTGCCGATGCGCTGAAGGGCAAGATTACCTGGGCCCGCTGGGAGCAGGGCGCCGCCGGAAAGGTGGCAGTTTTTCGTTATGCAGTTCCCAATGAAAAGTCGAACTACAGGGTGCAGTTCTGCTGTGTCTTGAACGGGTTCAATTCGGACAATACGCCGGACTTGCAGATCTTCGATGAAAAGTCCGCCTATCATGGCGAAATCGCTTTCGATCCAGCTGATGGAACTATTCTTCGCGTAACCTTGCAGGCCGAACTGCCTCCTCATGAGCTGGTTTCAAATGCCGGCTTGATGGTGGAATACGCCCCGGTTGAGATTGCGGGCAAAAGCTACGTTTGCCCTGCCAGGAGCATCTCCATTTTGTCAGCGCATACAGCCCAGCCTCACGGCATGTATTCGCAAGCAAATTATCAAGGGCCTACAAAGACTTTCATGAACGATGTGGTGTTCCGCGCATACCGCCGCTTCGGATCGGAAGCGCGCATTGTCGCGGTGGAAAGCCAAACGCCATAAATGCAGCCTACTGCACGCACACTGAAACCCCCACGGATCGCTGACGGTCTGAGCAGGCAGCCTTACAGCGTCTGCCCCAACCGCTTTTCCAACAGCGCCCGGTAGGTTCGGCTCACGCGCGCCCGCGAGCCGTTCTTAATCACAGCTTCGAATTCGCCGTGCGACATCGGATCGAGCTGAATAATGCTTTCGATATTGACCAGCGCCGACCGGTGCACACGTACAAAGCGGCGCGGGTCGAGCCGTTCCGCCAGATCATTGAGCGCGGCGCGATAGAGCAGCTCTTTCCCTGCAACGTGCAGCGTGACATAAACGCCAGCCGCCTCGATCCAATCGATGTCTATTACGCGAATGAACCGCGTTGTACCGCCCGACTTCACCACCAGCCGGTCCAGCCTGCGCTCCGCGCCGGGAGGAGCGCCCGCCACCATCTTCATCACGCGCTGCCCGAATTCGCTGATGCTGCGCTCATCGAGGCGCGCTTTGGCGCGGGCCATTGTGGCCTCGAAGCGCTCGTCGCTGAAGGGCTTTAGCAGGTAGTCGAGCGCATTCGCCTCGAAGGCCCGAATCGCGTGCTGATCGTAGGCGGTGACAAAGACGGTCAGCGGCATTTCCGCGGCGCCGATCGCGTCGATCACGCCCAGGCCGTCGAGTTCCGGCATCTGCACATCCAAAAACACCAGGTCTGGTTTATGTTCGGAAATCGCCTTCACAGCTTCGAAACCGTTGCCGCATTCCGCGACAACATCAATGCCCGGACTTGATTCCACATACTCCCGCAGCAGCGACCGCGCCAGTTCCTCGTCATCCACGATCACCGCCGAGATTCGCCGCCGCGCGTCTTTCGAGGAACCATCCGCCACGGCCGCGCTCTTCTGCGATCCCGAATCGCGCTCCAGGTTCTTCAAATCCACCATCAGTTCCCGCGCCGATTGGTACCGCCGCTCTCGATCCTTCTCCAGGCACTTCCGCACCGTTCGCTCCAGCTCTTCGGGAACCTCGTAATTGAAGCGAGCCATCGCATCCGGCTGCGCTTGCAGAATGCGCGCCATCGTTTCGGTAGAATTCGCGCCGCTGAAGGGCAGGCGTCCGGCGGCCATTTCGTAGAGCACCACACCCAGGCTGAAGATATCCGAGCGATGATCCACGTCCCGGCCCAGCACCTGTTCCGGACTCATGTATTCCACCGTCCCCACCACCATCCCGGCGCTCGTCAACAATTGCGTGTCTTCGGAATTCCGCGTGGATTTCTCCCGCTTCGCCAATCCGAAATCCAAAACTTTCACGTGCCCGCGCGGCGTCAGCATGAGATTGGCCGGTTTGATGTCGCGATGCACGATTCC
>PLKY01000088.1:0-24107 GCA_003140785.1 Acidobacteriaceae bacterium
AAAGCGGCAGCACGCTGCTGGCTCACGTCGTGGGTGCTGGCAAGACCTGGACCATGACGGCGGCGGCGATGGAAATGCGCCGCATGGGACTGGCCAAAAAGCCGATGTTCGTCGTGCCCAACCATCTCGTCGAGCAATGGGGCGCGGCCTTTCTCCAGCTCTATCCGCAGGCGAAGCTTTTCATCGCGACCAAGGACCACTTCGCCACCGGCAACCGCCAGCGCGCCATGGCCCGCATCGCCACCGGCAATTATGACGCTGTCATCGTCTCGCACCGCTCGTTCGAGTTTCTGCCGGTATCCGACAAGCTCTTCGATCGCTTCATCAATTACTCTCACGATTTCTGGTTTCACGAGAAGTTCTAAGCTGGTACTGATTCTAGAATGGTTAGGGATGGCCTTTTGAGAGGCGGGTTGCACAGCTTCCGGCTACGCCGTCCAATTCATTGGACTTCATTGAGAGCAAAGCTGCGTGCAAATTTGCACTTTTCGAATAGGAAACTGGCCGATATTGTCTGCTCTTGACCGGATTCTGCGCGCAAAGCCGATGGGGGCGTCCCGTCTACGCAGCGAACCGGACCGCGGCCATCCTGATCAGGAACCAGATTGCCTCGGCTTGTTGTCTTAGGGAGAGAGCGGCTGTTTCCTCGGGGCTCTTTGGGCCAACCGCGACCCAGGGTGGCGGAACCCGCAGCAGTCGACCCAGGCCAGACTGGTTCGTAGCCGTGATCCTCCACGAGAGGCCCCAGCGCTGCAGCCATTTCCGTGATGGCTTCACATTCGTGGTTCCGTCGCATGTAATCGCATCGAGATCGTCGCGTTGAAATCCAAGCGCGTCAAAGACGCCTAGGCAAGACTGCATGAGTTCTGACTGGGGAGCCCCAGCGAACACCGTTTTGGCAAATTCCGGCAGCATGTTTGAGACCATGTAACCGAGTGCGGTTGTCGTGTGATCATGGTGCGAGACGACGTAGTTCTCAAGTTCAATGGACCAAATCTTAAAGGCCTTCGAGTCGAAGCCGATTTTCGGCGGCCTGGGCACTTTGGGACTTTCAACATGAGCTCCGTCGGGTACTTTCCCATTTCTTAAAACCTTAGGTTGATAGCCCCGGATCCGAAGGAACGAATCGGCACGAGATAGCATTGCGACAACATCCTGCCGACCAAGCCCAAAGATACTCGCCAACCTATCAGCCGACAGCCCCAACTCATATGACATCCACAACATGTCATAGGTGTCCTTTGGCCAAAAGTCGGGATGCGCCGCCGGCGGGCTGGGATGACAGTTTGAATGGACGGACAACCCGAGCCGGTCGCAAAAGATCTTTAAGACGAACTCTTTCTCCGGTTCATGACACGACTTATCGTGGCCCTGCGTACAATCTATTGGCGCGATCAGGTTCGAGTTGGCGTTCTGCTCGGTGGGCGCGGGAAGTCGGTGGTACGCGGTCGAGTGAGGAAGGCCGCTCAGGCTACGTAGTTCCTCGGCCGTGGCAGCCGCGCCCAGTTTCGTTCGCGCCGCCAGGAATAGAGCAAGCAGGAGATCAAGGCAATGGACGTAATACCGAAGAGTAACTTTATCCGGGTTCGAGTGACCCATCATTACAGCGACTGCCCAAGCGTGGTCGTTCATTCCTGAGTTGTGTAGAAGGAGGGAACGGACCTCGTGCGAAGCCTTCAGCCAGAGGGTCGTCTTCGGCAGATGCGGAAATAGATCCGGCACCCGGTCCAGATCAGCGACCATGAGGCGCATAAACATCCAATGCGCGGCGCTGTGCCGGAGCGTGTGTAGATGACAATCTTCAACCCTGGTTACGGCCCGAAGAGCATCATGAATGATGGGCACTATGACATCTTCACTGACGCCGCAGGAGAGGTCGGTACCGAGTTCTCCTGCCTCCCGAAAAAGCGCATACACGTGGTCGAGAAGTTCAGAGAATGGATGCGCCAAGGCGCCGAGCACTACTTGACGGTAGGCGTTTTCAGTTTTGAGGGTCCGGATATCATTGTCGCGAACCCTCACCCCGCAAAGTGGCCCAGGCAGCAGGTCAGATGGCAGGAGCCCCAGACCTTCAGCGCGACGCAATCCGCCGAGGAAATCGAGGACAATCTGTCCAAGTGCCACGGTCCGATAGAGCTTCTTCCACCTCCGGTTTCGGGAAGCCTCAATGTGCTCAATCACCTGAAATATCTCATCGACTGACAGCACATGCGCATCCGCCGGATCTGACCCGGGCGCAACGCGAAACGCAACGCCTTCATCTATCGTTGACGCCCCATAGGCGAAGACAAGGTGCCGGTGATACTGGCGCAGCGCCCACGCAACGGTCGCCTGAAGACCCTGCGGAGAGATCGAGTCTTCGGCAGCCTCGTCCACCGTGAGCCTGTACAGCTCCTCCAGCGTAGTTTTGCGGTAACCTGCCGGGTCTTTATCTTGTCGCTGTAACGCGAAGCGCCGGGCAACCGTCAAGATGCAGCATCTGATGCCTGCATACGACCACGACTTTCCCTTTCCGGAATAGGCCGGCCCGGTCAGCAACTTCTTTGCCAGCGTGCACAATTGCTTTCCACTTGGAGTTGTTTTGCGGGACCGCTCGATAGCGCTGACTGCCTGGATCGTTTGATTAGCGTCTGTCCCTCTAAAAGCAGTTCTCAGGCGGCACATCCATATTGGTTCCTGCTTTTGGCGTTTATTGCGAGCATGGGCTTCGCTAAGGTCTGGAAGTTCGTCATTTCCCTCAACGCTTGCGTTCGTTCGCTTTCGGGGTGTGTAAACCGCCGGGTCACCATTGATTCGCCCGATTGATCCCGGAAGAAGAGACGGACCGCGCACTACCCCGGATGCATAGTCGATCAGTTCGCTGGGGAGTTCTTTCCGCGAGTATTTGGCAATGGTCGTGACAAAATCACTGAGTGACCGCGGCAACAGTCCTGGATCGACCGCCTGACGCTTGAACTCGGCCACGATGCCATTGACGATCACTTGAGCAATATTGCGGTCGCGCTCACTGGCTGGTGCTCCCAATTGTGAGTAGCGCGACAGAGCCTCCTTAACCTTGCCGGGCGACACACGCGAAATCAGCAGCAGGAGTCTGCCGTCGGGATACCACCGAACAATTTCTTCATTTTCACCACGAGTCAGAAGCGCCAGATCCGCGTAGCCGCGAATCGGCGAGCACCCAAAATGCTGGCGAGGATCTGTCAGAGCTCGCGCGAAAGCGACGGCCCGCTTGACGCTGAGCAGGCCACCGCGAAGTGCTGCCGTGGCTATCACCATCTCCCAACCGATAGGGGCTACGTCGAGAGAATCGCTCGTGCCGCTGTGAACGGCAAATCCGCTGAGCTGTTCTAACCAGCGCTTTTCAGCTTGCGCCCATGCAGTCACGCGACGATGTATATCAGGCAGATTCTCCGGGATAAGATTGGGGTCCTTCGTGAGGCGACCAAGCAGCGTCGGTTTCGGGATGCTCTTCTGAAACCGCCGATTCAAATTGAAGATGACGCTGTTAAGGATGCGCAGCGCTGGCTGCGCATCCTTCTTCCCAAGGGTATCGATCAAATGGGACTCAACGGCGGAAACATCGGCCTTGCGAAATATTCCGGAGGGGCTGCCGCGGCAAACATCAGCGAGATAGGGCCCAAGCGGATTCACGCATGTGCGCAAGGTGTTTCGCAGTTGAGAGGCAGTGCTTTGCTGTCGCGCAGAAAAGCTGAAGAAGCCAATATCCCAGAGGCATTTCTCTGTATCATCAGGACCTCTGGCATCGACCCCGGACATTATCGGAGCCTGACTTGGATCGGACGGAATCCGAGATAGGTGATGATCGGTTGGACGTACTGCAGTATCTGTTGCCCGATCTCACTCGGCGAAGCGGTAGCGCCCCTCCCTACCAGGCGATTGCCCGTCAGAAAGTGACCAGCCCACTCAGCAACAACCGGACAGCCGGAATCGAGAAGAGCATTGAACATCCAACGACGATGAATATTGGTCGGGAACCCGGGCAAGAATCTGTCGAGTATTGGCTCGCAGGTTTCCTTGCGCACCGAATTGGGCGCTCCTTCCGCATCCAGAAACCAGCACGCGTACTTGCTCAGAGTTGCCAAGCGGGTGGTGCTGTTATACGCCTCGTAGGCCTTCATCTGGGTTAATAGGTCGTCGGTAACCCAAACAAGCCGGGCCTTATCCTTGCCCTTATCCTGGAGGCGCCCGCACATTGTCTGCGCATCGATCTCGTTCGAGTGCATGAACGGACCAACGATTGGCCGCGCCCCCGTCACGAACCCGAAGAACCACACCATGTAATAGGTGTAAAGATTGTGGGCCGGTATCCAGTTATGCGACGGCAACTTGGCCCAGAGGTTTTCGACCGAGTCCATCAACCCGTGGACCGCTCGCTGCATTGCTTTATCGGTTGGGCACGCATTAATCGCTACATAGATCTCCTCGTCTGAAGCCGGAACGAATGGGGTTTGGACGCGGTTTTGTCGGTCCAGCCTTAAGAGGGTAGACAGTTCAGTTGATTTGGATCCGTTTCCGCTCGCTGCTGGCCGCGCCAGAGTGATTGCAGTACGCAGGTAATGTACTGACCCACTGTAGATTTCCTGCAGACGCTTCATGCGGCGCACCGCGTAGAACATCTGTACGCGTGCCTCGCGCCGCAGATCGCCGGTGATCATCGTGGCGGCACTGCTATCCCTATGAGACCAACTCATGATCTCGCCATACAGCGCGGAGGCGAGAGACGAAGGCGTCATTTGGCAATCCTTGCTCAGCTTCGCTAGCAGAGTGGGTATTTGCTTGTAGTAGTAGTCCGCCGGCTGCCGGAAAACCTCGATTGCACTCGATGACTTAGAAACCAAGGAAATGCCATCCCGAACGGCCAGGAAACTCCACAGCAATGGTCCCAGCGCCGCTGCATCCGGGAGCAGTACGTACTCCCTCCGGTCGCGGTCGTATGGCGGGAGCGCCTCGCGGCGCGGCGCATCTGGGGGAAAGGTAACATGGATCCGGATCGATGCATTGGCACCCTCTGATCCGGGCGATATCAAGATTGCGAAAGGGATTTGATCGAAACACTCCTCTGCCGGATAGACTCGCAGATCCATGGTGCGCTCGATATCGCTGCTGGTCCAAAGCATCACGAGCAAGTACAACAGCAGTTCGACCTCTGCCTCGACAGCCTGCTCCGCAGGGTCTGCATCGGTACCAGATGCTGTACCAAGGACATGGACCATCGTCTTAAGTTCTTTGAGGATCTCTTGGGCGCGCCGCCTGCAATCGATGTCAATCACCGCGAGCTCAGATGGACTCAAACGATCGAACGGAAAGAATTTGCTCGCGCGAATCGCCTGATCGCTTTCTGCACCTGCCCCATTTCCCGCTCCCTTGCGCTTTCGTCCGCCCGTCTTCTTGCCTTTCTTGCTGGAACGGTGCTGCTTCCCGATTCTGCCCGCCTGCGATTTATCGGAATCAGCAGCGCCGTTGTCATCTGCGTCATCGTCTTCATCCTCATATGGGCAGTCATCGTGCCGGAATGCGTCTGACGCCTTGGCATCGTCTTCCGTACTTGCGCCAGATTTGGTTCCCGTATGTCCTGGCTTCTGACCATGACCATGATGGCGCGGCTTGATGCCGTAGGCCTGAGCCAGGTAAAAGAGGAGGTACTCCTGCTGCTTTTCGAGCCAGTCATTGGACTTTCCATGCTTCAGCAATGCGCCGTCAAAGACCAAGCCGGCATAATTTGCGAATCGCAATGGTGGGATGTCAGCCGGGTACACCGCGACGACGGCACGTGCCCATGCCTCACCGCAGAACAATCCCCGCAATGCCAGGCAACAGTTTTTGGGAGAAACTGTTAGTGCAGGCCATGGCTTGGAGCCGGTGTACGCCTCATAGGCCGTGATGGATGTATCGCCCTTCACAGGGCCGCCCCGCAATATGGTCCCGGCCGAAATATTCAAAATCTGGAAATGAGCCAGAAAGGCATGTGCCATCAGGAGGTCGCATTGATCGTCGTATGCCGAGCCGCCATTAGGCAGGGCGAGCAAGGCGGAGTAGAGAGCGTTGCGTTGCCGGTGTCCAGTATCCCCGCCGCGCTTGCCGAGGTGCCTGGCGTCGTCAGGTGTGATGGGGCATCCAAGCACCTTGGCAATCGGTTGAAGCTTGGCAAGCGTCTCGGACCAAGTTGCCATCTTAAGCGCTGAAAGAATACCTGGCCATTGGCGATCTGCGGCAAAGAGCACGCGACCGAGCTTGCCCAGAACTTCGGGGAGGTCATCTAGCGTTGATGGTGCGACTATCGCCCAGAGGATGCGTCGCACCTCATCGGGATCGAGCCCCGCTCTGATCGCAGCATCGAGCAACCGGCGTGAAGTTGGAGCACTATTCATGGTCGGTTACCTCATCGGCAGCCACCGTGTGCGTCCTCATCCAGCGCAGCGATTTCCCGAGCAACCTCGCCCAGTCTTCCGCCTTCAGGTGTTTGAACAATTTGAGATTCCTGTTTGCGACCGCCAGAAATGTGAGGGCAAATGAATAGAGTTCATGGCGCGACATCTGATGCCGGAGAGACAGGGCGATCTGCTCGATAGTTAAGTATTCCTGGAGTGCCTCTAGAGTGATATCGAGATGAACACAGACGCGAAGCTTCCGGGGCGCATGTAGTATCCCCTGCGCTTCCCGTACGAGATCCCAGTTGAGGATGCAAAACCAAGTATTATCGCGGCGGATCAGATGGATCGGCTGAATCATCGCCAAACGAAGGATGCCCTCCTCGTCGAGGAAGCCTGTAGACGGCCGATGGATCCTGTCGATCCCGGCAGCACGGAGTGCCGCCTCAATTGCCGGGTCAGGTAATACCGTGAAGATATCGACGTTAGCCCACCGCGGCAAAGGATCGCGTTGATCCCGGCACTCTGGTTTGGCCTCGTAGGAGGGCCGGTTATTGATGGGCTCTCCGCTGGAAAGAATTTCGGTTTCGACCAACTCGTCGAAAGTTGATGGCGCGTCGTCTGTTGACCGGACCCCTGTTGCAGCGTCGGCAGGCCCCGTGTGCTGCGCAGGCAGCATGACGGCGCTGTCGATCTGGTCGTGATTGCGCGAGTCGCACATTCACGGCCATTAGATAGCGGAATGGATCGTCGTGAAGCAGGCTGCGGATGACGTTGGAGGATTATTCGTAAGATATGCACTATCAGCGAGTTGAGGCGGCAATTGATGGACATGCATGGACTCCATGGAGATCGTGCAACGCTGCCAACCATCCAGCGCGGCGCGGGCAAATCGACGTTTTGAAATTAATCTGGGCAGAGCCACGGTTGGCGTTAATTACTGACTGCACAGTTCAGTCTTACGCCTTCATTGAATACCTAGACCTTGCTCTTGCGCCGTAGTTTCCTGCCGAGGCCCAATGCCACCATTGCATCGGAAAAGCGGTGACGAAAACGACCCTTGAAATCGAACAACGTTTCAGGGCCATGACCCGTTCTGATCTTTTTCTTTCTTTCTTCGTCTTGACCCCTGATGAAATCAAAGAGGGATCCTGAGAATCGCGTTTCGCCTATGCAAGCCCGGAAGGCATGAGGAAGCAAATCAGTCGCATCGCAAGTCTCTTCGGCGTCGCCGACAATTATTCGCTTCGCAACGTCATCCCACTCAGCTCTGACTTTTGCACTACGGAGGATGGTAATGTGGCCCTTGATCAAATCCAGATAGGGGGGGCTTGGTATCATCTCTCCCGACAGGCTGGAATTCGCGGGTCCTAGACAAGCTGACGGAAACTTGTCGGTGGCGGAAGTAGAATTCGTGAGTACTTCACTATCGGCCGTCGAAAAAGTTGGCCAAAACCCACTGTTTCGGTCTACGCCGAAGGCGCGCAGTCCCTCCATCACCGCCAGCGCTTCCTCTGCAATACCCGACCGATAGTATTCAATCAGATCTTTGACTTCCTGGGTTGATTCGTGGCGACCATAGTACTGAGCCTTTTCAAGCGACAGTGATCCTTGAGACATTGAACCCCAGTGCAGGAGCTTCGCACGTCGCTCATCCAGCGACAGCGGCTCCAACTCGCTCATTACCCTCAATTCAAATTCATATTCCGCGATAAACTGCAGCCAGGTGAAGTAATTCCAAACGCGTTCCCACGACTTTCTTTGATCTGGGGTTGCCTGTTCTAGCGCGCTCTTGTACTGGAGCTTGCCCACCTCCACGCTCCACTCGAACGCTCCTCTAATGCGCTGCCGCAATTGCGACAGATCGAGTCCTTCCTCGACCCATGATATTTGCCTCTGTGCCAGCATCTGTTTTCTAATTTCCTCAAGCCGCGAGAATCCCATCTTCCTTCTGATAGCAAAGGTCAAAATACGACGATGTGATGAAGAACACGAAAGCTCACACCAACGTAACAAAATTCCGCCAGAAGACCGTCGCCTGAGTTCCGATCCTTCCACCCAATGCCAATCACGGACTCCATGGAGTCCATCCCGGTCCGTGGAGACGATTGTTAAATACCTTTGGCATCAGTGATATGAAATGATTTTCCTTTAAGAATCCGCAGTCTCCTCCCCGATGGCCAGATCCTCGTTTTAATGGGCACATGGAAACGCGCTCTCAAATCAGCCACCCGAGATCAAGCGGCAACCTGCTCGGCCCGCAAGTGCTGACTGAGAGCGCTCGGGCTGATGTCATTGCGGCAATTTCCCGTGATCCTGCATTCTCTGTTGCCGGCCAGGTGCTGTCGGGGTGGGAGATGCCGGCCTCTGCGACCTCCACGGAACTGCTCTCGATCTCTCAGGTCGAGGAGCGAACCCACATGAAACGGAGCAACATCTACCGTCTGATTCAGCTTGGGTTGTTTGCGGCTCCGCTCAAGCTTGGCGGCTCCAAGTGGATCGCGGCCGAAGTCGAAGAGTATATTCAGCGCCAAAAAGACGAACGTGACCGTCAGCTGGGCGAGAACAAGTTCACCCCCCGCCCCGCGATCTTGGCTCGTCAGGAGAGCGGTGCGCTGAACGGGACGCTCTCCNNGCATACTCAGTCCAGAGATGGTCGAAGCGCTCCGCATCTTGAAGATAGATATTCCCGAACTGCACCTTGACCGCGATACCTGGAACGTCTCCCTGGCGGTCATCAAGGTCGAGCATTCTCCAGCCCTGCCGGCAAAGATGAGTCCGAAAGTTAGCAAGACTAAGAAGCGTTAGACTCTCCGTGACTCGAATTCTCTGCGACGCACCGGCGGGGCCACTACTATAACAGGGGTCGCCGCCATCAATCTCTTCGGCCCCCATCGCACCTTCTTCTCCGCCCTCAGTCAAATTCCCATTCTCAAAACAAAATCGCGTAGCCGCCGCGCGGGCCGGAGCATGGCTTGTGCGCGCGCCGCCGCCTCACCGCACTCCCGCTGCACCTCACACGTCGTTTTCCTGTCCCGCTTCCTCGCCTCTAAACAACGTGCAAACAACTGCGAAGGACGCTGGTCTCCGCACCAGCCGCCTTTGCTTTTTGTCGAAATCAGCCGCAGGCCTAACAGTCCTCTAGCACTTTCCGCACATGCACTCTTCGAACGCCGGGCCAGCTTAAGCCGGTAATCTTCGCCGGCCGCTCACTTTCCTTCCGCCAGTCAAGCTCCACCAGTCAACCCTCAAAGCGTTTATTAACTAGCCGCACCACCAAGGAGTACATAATGATCTGTTTTGTAGTCACCCTCGTCAAAATTCTCCCTGACACAGCGCCGCATGTGATCAAGGCTCTGCGCCGCAACGGCCTCCTGGCGCAACTGAAACAGGCGCCGGGTTATATCTCAACCAGCATCCTCGAGAGCGACCTCACCAATGACCTATATCTCGTGATCGACTTTTGGGAATCCAAGTACGACTTCTTCGAGAGCGAAATGTCGCCCATCGGAATCGTTCTAGACGACGTACTTCGTCGGTTGGCCTACCATCATTCCACTCTGGGTCCCTTCACCTTTCCGCCTCCTGAGACTTTGGCAGAAGCGGCGGTCAGCGAAGCAATGATCGACGCCGCTTCTGCGGAATCACTAGCCGAAGTTGACAGTGCGGAGCTGGTCCGCAACTGAGGCTAATTCAGAAGCTGCCGTCGGTGCGGTCAGATTTAAGCCGGCATTCGGTTTTGAAGACCCGACAGCAGCTTTCAGGCGGGATCGGCCAGGAAGCGCCGCTTCCATCAGACTTCGCCTGACTGCGCACAATCTTTCTCTTCACATTCGCAAACAAAGNNGTCGAGCCCTTGGTTCCCTTGAGTGCTCAAACGCCGTTCTGCGAATTCACAAAATTCCCGGGTCCATCAAACCGCCTCACAAAGGAGGTTCATCACTCTTCCTCATCGGCTCTCGCGACGGACGACCAGGCCTATTACATCGTTCATCAAAAATCAACGCAGCCGAGCCCGCTTGATTATCAACCTGCGAATCATCCGAAAGTCTTATCGCAGGCTTTCGTACGTCGCGATGTGTTCCCTTCCTGCCAGCCCAACCTGCACCTTCCAACACTGCGCGATCACCCGCGTTTCCGAATCCCACGTTTCAACTTTCTTTCGCAATTGATGAGGAGTACAACCATGCATCATGAACTTGCTCTGTCTCCGGATGCTCCGGGATCCGATCTCGAGGCGCTTATCCGGAAGGCCGCGCAATACGCAGAAAATTCCCGGTCAAAAGCCACCAGGATGGGTTATGCAAGCGACCTGCGTGACTTCTGCGCTTTCTGCTCTAAGTACAATTTGCCGTATCTAAGTTCGACCCCTCAGGCTGTATCGCTTTACATAAGCGACCTCGCCTCCCGCGGTCTGACGGTTGCGACCATTAAGAGAAGGCTTGCCGCCATCGGCCACCTGCACAAACAGGCCGGCTGCGTTGACTCACCGGCATCAGCGCAGAAGCATTTTGTTCTGCGCGAAGTTCTTGCGGGCATAAAACGCACGCTGGGCACGGCTCAGCGTGGTGCCGAGCCGTTGTTGAGCGATGCGATCCGCCGGATGGTCGCCGCCTGTCCCGGGAATCTTCTCGGCCAGCGCGACCGGGCACTTCTGTTGATCGGCTTTGCCGCTGGTGCGAGACGCGAGTTCCTGGCCAGCATTCTGGAGGTTCGCGATCTAACGTTCACCGGGCAGGGCGACTCAGCAGACTTATATATAAGGATGCGGCGAGGGAAGGCGGACCAGGAACAATCCGGGGAGACGATTGCGATCGTCCAAGGCCAGCACCCGGAGACGGACCCCGTCGGCGCACTGAAAGCCTGGCTTGCTGCGGCGAGGATTGAGTCTGGTCCGGTGTTCCGCGCCGTCGATCGTCATGGCAATGTGTCTTCAACCGCACTCTCTGCTCGCAGCGTCTCGAAGATTTTAAAGGCGGCTACCGCGAGGGCCGGCATGGACCCGACGCAGATCTCGCCCCACGGGCTCCGCTCGGGGATGTGCACACAGGCGGCCCTGAATGGCGCCGAGGAGCGCGACATTGCGCGGACCACGCTTCATAAGTCGGTAGCGATGGTGCGTCGGTACATCCGGGACGCGGACCTTTTGCGCAACAATGCGTCGGGGCGGCTCGGTCTGTAGCGGCAAAACGCGGAATCCTGAGGGCCGTGAATCGTAAGTTATGGGCCGTCAGCCACCCAACTTCTCAAAAATCAAAACCCCAAAGGAGAAAACGTTCATGAGCCCAAATCACGGGCCAGCGCCGGAGTGTGCCTGGGATGACTGCATACCTACCTGCCACGCCCTGGATTCCTGCCTGCTCCTCCTCGAACCCGATGGATGCCGCACCTGCGCGCTTACGTATGCACCCCTCGACGAAGACGGTGACCCGCTTCCACCAGATCCGCTCGGACCGGTGCACGAACCGATCCCCTGATTCCCAAACACCACAGCCTCGAAAGGAGAAGCAATGTCCGAGGACGTTGTCTGGAGTTCCATGCTCGATCACCGCTATCGAGTTACCGTTACACGCACCGCTTCATATCAGGGCGAATTGACGATCGCCGAAGACGACGTCGTCCTACACAGGGAAACTGTCGGTCTCATGAATGACGCTCTCTTCGGCCCCGACATTGATGACCTGCGCTCCTGGCAGGCGCTCGCCGCGAACTTCATCGACGGCCGGGCCTCCGATCAATAGACGTCCTGAACCTTCAACCACTTCAACCATCCGGCCGCAGCGCTCAACGCTGCGGCCTTTTTTGCTTTGGAGTACTTCTATGAAAGATGTCAAAACGTTCCTCGCCGAACTCGACGAGAAGCGCCGCAGCCAGACCAATGGCCCTGCCGCATATGTTCCGCCTCCCTTTCTCGACCCAGCGCTCGAGATCGCGCTCCGGCACAGTTGGCTGATCGCGCCCATCAACGGGCATTCCAAACTTTCCTTTTACTGGGATCGCGTCGGCTCTCCATCCCGCGATCGCCAAGAAATTGACTTTTTGGTTGACCAGTACATCAACCTCAACTGGGCACTCGAGCTCGAGGCGTCCGGTGTGGTCGGCCTTGAGATCGAACCCGGGTTGTCCTGGCAATCGCTTACCGTCTTGACGGGTGACGAGTGCGAGTGGCAGCGCACGCTTCATTTCGCCGCCGGCAACCGCTGGAATGTGTTGTTCTCGCATGCATCTGGACTTCGGTCGCTCAAGGGTTTTCCCGGTCTGCGCCTCGCATCAGGGTCAATTCTCATACCGCCGTCGCACACCCCGTCCGGCATCGAGATGAAGTGGGCTGATCCATGCGCTCCACTCCTTCCCGCGCCGGCCTGGCTCCGGGCCCGGTCGACGTAGCCCACCTACCTTCGAGCGCTGCCCGACCAGACTTACAAACCGCTCAACTACCCACTTCACTTCGTGAGGACATCATGATCCCTGTCACCACCTGTCCCGGTTGCAAACTTGATCAGTTTTTTTTGCTCAGCCCGGGCTCCGATACGAAAATCTGCAGGCGCTGCGGCGCGCACCTGGGGTTCTCTGTGATCGAGATCCGACTCGATCAGAGCAAGCCGCACCCACAAAACGGAGACGAGGTTTCGCTCGGGTCCCTGCTTCGTTCTCTACGCCGCAAGCGCTTCATGACACAGCTGCACGTCGCCAAACTAGCGCGTACGGACAGGAGTCACATCGCCCGGCTCGAAGCCAATGTCACGCGCCCGAATATGACCAGTCTCATAAAAATCCTTCGCGCAGTCGGAGTGACCGCAATCTATCTCCGCACGGCTGAAGCCGATCATGTGAACCGCAAACAAAATTCGCAGAAGTGAAAGCAGTCCCATCGCAATCAATCTCGTGAAATGCTTTCGTTGCTGTCAGGAAGGAGCATCGATGACCGACGGGGAATTGGACGAGACGCTCAGCCATGGTGCGGCCTCGGACCCAGACGAGGGGTTTCCGATGAAGTGAGTCTTGCCGCCGTTGTCACGATCCAGAAGTAGAACGGACCGGCGGAGATATAGTCTTCGCCAGTTTCGTTCCCCTCGATTAACTCTCATTCAAATCTATCCCAAACTATCAAATTCCGATCACTTGAAGGACCTACTATGCTTCGTGCTTTGTCCACCTTCCTCAATTCTTCGATTCTATGGATCGTGCTGAATGCTGCACAGGACATCCTGTTCGTCGCGTTGCTCTACCTGACCCTCATCCCCGTTCGGACACGGGGTTCTATTCGTGGCATCCGGCCAAGCGCATCGTATTTCTAATATTTCTGCCCCTTGTCCTGCTGTTTAGGTTCTTGACAGCCGGTTGTCATTGCGGTTGCTGCTGCCACTGCCAGGATGACGACTAACCCAACCGCTCCGCGACACGTCCTGGTGAACCTGCTCCATCGCTTCATCTACCTTTAATCAACTTCCCAAGCTGATTCCCAACTGAACAGTCGCGGGCTTCGCCCTTGTCTCTGGCGGATCTGTCTTACGTTCCTCGAACCTGATCCATCCTCATACCATTCCGCCAACAGCTGCGCGGGAGTTCATGAGGTCATGGCTGCTGCCCATCAACAAGCTGCAGGCCGTTCGAGTCCGCTACCCTCGCAGATCCTCCTGCTATTTGCACATTCCCTCACAAACTCCGAAGGAGATTCACCATGATTCACGCTGTCCGCTTNNACTGTACCGCGAACTGACCAGACACTTGCAACCCGGTCTGATCGCCGTCGACCTGCTTCGCAGCCGAACTCTGCAGTCCGCATACCTGACCATTGAGTTCTGGTTGAACGAAGAGACTTATCTCGCGGCGCAGAGGGCACCAGCCCATTCCATTCTGATCAAACTGCTGCAAAACATCATGATTTCCTGCCGCGATCTCGGCCCCTTCTCCTTTCCACCCAGGGTGGAAAGCGACCATCAATGGCAGGATGTCTCAACGATCTCAGTGGCCCATTGCATCAAGGGTCACGGCTTCGAAGATGCCTGATCCCCGGAGCCCAAGATGCGCATCACCGGCTGCGCGCGCATCCAGTGAATTCCCGACAGAATGTCTAGCGCTAATGCCATGCAAGATGACGGTGCAAATTGTACTGGATCCAATCAGGCATTGCGCGGCGTGGCCCATATCTCGGCAGTGACGATTGCTGCCGAACTGGGCAACATCCCTTCCCGTTTCCAGAGTGCTCGCAAGTTGATAGGCTATAGCGGAGTCTTTCCCAGCGAAGACTCTAGCGGCAACCGCATCCGAAAAGGGGCGATTACCAAGGCAGGTAACGCGCATCTGCACCACTACACTCGCCAGAAGGGAGTGGCCGTACGCTTACCTTGAGAGTCTGTTCTGTAGTAAAGAATCATAATCCCATTCAGTCTGGCATAGTTGGAGACGCTACCGCTCGCATTTGCCCTGCAGCCACCGCTCCTCAGGTGCTACCTCGCTCGTGGTGCTGTCGATTTGCATGGCAAGAAGATTGTGTGTATGCGATCTGAAAGGGTGTGTGTCTCCGGAAGTCCAAGTGTCAGATGACAGGCTCTAATCAGTTCGTTCCAACGCTCGATCGTGGCGGGACAAGGCCGCTCATCCGGAAACTGATCACCGGTGAAGTACACGAACACGAGTCTTGCCGAAACCCGTGCCACGACGTTTAGGAAATACAAAAACGCGATCCGAT
The DNA here is from genome assembly GCA_003140785.1 of Acidobacteriaceae bacterium. Lineage (GTDB taxonomy): Bacteria > Acidobacteriota > Terriglobia > Terriglobales > Acidobacteriaceae > Telmatobacter. The sequence goes on from PLKY01000088.1 coordinate 15,082, forward strand.
TCGCGTACTGATAATAAGTTCCGAGCCAGCAGAATGCAGTATGTACTCCAAGGTGGGTCTGAGTCCTTTTGAAACTCTTGCAAATCAGTTCCCGACTCTTCGTGCCAGCTCTGGACGGGGGTGAGCAGAACTCGGGATGGTTTGCCTTGGCCTCGATTATCACCCATTCTGAACCGGAAGGTGATGTGCACTGCGCGATCCCATCCCAACTCGGAGGGTTACCGGTGCTAGGCCAAAATGATGACCAAGCCTCTTTGATGTCGTGCGTGGGACTGAGAAAGCTAATCCCGGTTGGCTCCTCGCCGAACTTAGGACTTGTCGGGAATAGCCACGCGATCGAGGAGGTTTGGCCCTCTATTGCTCTATTGATCGCGTTATCGAGACTTTCGGGTTCGCTGTCGCGATACCACTGTAAGAGATATTCACTCCCGTACCTGCGATCGCTGGGGTTCATGTTTTGAACACTTTCTCAAACGAGACTATGCCGTTCGTGGGTTGGTGGAGTTCGAGAATTGCAAACCGAGCGATGTGCTTTCTGACAGTTGGCATCCGGATGAGTTCCTTGCACGTTTATTCCGTGTTGTGCCTCGCCAAAATTCCGATCTGACGTCGAATCAGGAATATATACGGGTCGCCTAACTTGGCCCGCTTGCGTGTCAAACTGGTCCCATGCTGCGCCTGCTAAGACTTCTGTCGATCTTGCCTGTCCAATTTCTGTGTTCACGCCGCGACCTGGTGTTGGAAAATCTGGTCCTTCGACAGCAGCTCTCCGTCTTGAGACGGCGGCGTCCTCAGCCGCGGTTTGCTGCCACTGACCGATTGTTTTGGGTGATACTACGGAGACTGTGGTCGGGATGGAAGCGGGCATTGATTCTCGTCCAGCCGGAGACCATTGTGCGATGGCACCGAGCGGGATTCAAGATGTATTGGACGTGGATTTCGCGGCATAAAACTCGTGTGGGTAGAAAGTGCGTGAGCGGGGAATTGCAGCAGCTCATCTTCCGAATGGTTGCCGAGAACTCAACGTGGGGTGCGCCACGCATTCATGGGGAACTGAAAATGCTTGGTTTCGATATCTCCGAGCGAACGGTGTTGCGCTGGATGCGGCGAGCGCCGAGAGGCTCAGAGCCCGCAAAGCGATGGGCGGCGTTCTTGAATAACCATCGTGAAGCCATCGCCGCAATGGACTTCTTCACTGTGCCGACGCTCACCTTCGGCGTGCTTTATTGCTTCTTTGTGATTGCGCATGATCGGCGCCGAATCCTGCACTGCAACGTCACAAGACATCCGACCTCCGAGTGGGTCATTCAGCAGTTACGCGAGGCATTTCCCTTCGACTTGGCGTCCGGATACCTGATCTTTGATCGCGGGTCGAACTTCAATCAAGAAGTGCTTGACACGGTGAAGAGCTTCGGCGTCGAACCGAAGCGAACAAGCTTCAGAAGTCCGTGGCAGAATGGCGTCGCAGAGCGTTGGGTCGGGAACTGCCGTCGAGACTTGCTCGACCATGTCGTCGTTCTCAACGAACGGCATCTGAAACGTTTGATGAGTGAGTACGTCCGTTACTACCATGATGACCGGACGCATCTGGCGCTGGCAAAGGGAACGCCTGCGGGTCGTGAAGCACAGCAGATCCCCGATGCAGGTTGTAAAGTCGTATCGACGCCAAGACTCGGCGGCCTGCATCATCGCTACGATCTGGCCGCTTGAGTTACAGCTTCGAACATTTTTCCTCTGCGTTAAGGTTGAGCTGCGGGAGAGTTGCGTCCCACGCCTATCGAGACACGCTCGCCAGTGTCCTCGCGACGATCCGTGATCAACCAACGAGCCCTTCCCCTGTCAGCAATTCCTTCAGGAGCTGTCGGCGGGAGGGAATCTCGGGTCCTTTTTGCGTCCGGATGGAATTTTGGCGAGGCACAAGCATCCACCATGACATATTAACATAATAATACCATATTATGTTGACAATGTCAGATCTAGGACGCATTCTTGAAGGTGTGAGGTGGTCTTCATGCCTGACGGTGATCGTTTTGAACGAGCTCTACGCGGCCCGTGGCGCTTTCCCTATCGGATTGCTGCTGGGGGTGCAACTCCTGAACGAGTTGCAGAGAAGCTCGCTAGCTCCTGCCTCGGCCTATTGGACGATGACGTTGCGTTGTGTGTGCGCAAGATGACATCCGCCCTTGACGCAGCATTGGCCCAGAACTCCATGCCGCTGTTCTTCGGGGAACCACAAAATACGGCCTTTCAGCGATTGGCGCGGGGTCTGGATGTGATCGCGGCGGAACATCATTTTGATGAGTTGACGCAGAGCTGCGGACGGGCCGCTTCTCGGTGTTTTCTTGGCTTGGAGCACGTACCACATATCAGCGATGAACATCTCGAACAGAGGTTTGCTCGCGAATTAATCGTAGAGGTTGTTGGGCGCCACTTCTTTCCAATCGTGCGCGAGCGCCTTGCGGAGAACACCGGCAGGGACGCGGCGGCGCAACAGACTTGGGAAGATCGTGTCATTCAGTGCATGACGGACGATGTACAGCGTTTTTCGCGAGCACTATTCGCGGACGACACTCATCGGAGAACGCAGCGCCAAATCCGTTCCGTCCAGCCGACATCCTTTGATTGGAACCGGCTCAATGAACCACTTCATGTGCTTGGAGCTTAACCATGTCGCGCGTATCAAACACGGAGCAGTCCAAATCGTATGACTTTGACTTCTGCAAGCCCTTTGCGGTGCAATGGGGCGAGACGCAAGTCTCCGAAGACCCGCGTCAGGACGCCTACGAGATACAGGATCAGCGGATTGCCGATTGGCTCAATCAGAAACTTCCGCCTCTCTATGCCGACGCCATCGATATCGCTGTAGCCGCTCACTGCGCTGACCGTTTATCCCTTCGTGGAAACAANNCCCGGTTCGATGCCTCCCTGTGTGGCAGTCTCCTTCTGTGCGAGACGCACTCTTTGAAGCTTTGCAATTCCTCACTCAGGATGGCTGGCAGATCGACTTCGATCAGAAGGCTGGAGAATTTCGCCAGTCGGAGACGCAAGAACACCTTTTTGAATTGTCGGAGGTTCAAGCAGTAGAAGTGTGTCTCTACAGCGGTGGGCTCGATTCATTTGCTGGGCTGGCGGCGCGAATCTCTGACCAGCCAAAGCATCATTACTTGTGCCTCTCGGTGACGCCAAACCACCGTCAGAGACAACGGCAGCGAGAGCAACTTGCGCTTCTTCATAAAGAACTGGACACAAAGATCACTCATATCCCTGTCCGCTATTGCTTGCGCGATGCGGAAAAACACCCCCAAGAACCAACGCGGCGGACGCGCGGGTTTCTCTTCGGCATCATCGGTGGTGTAACCGCCTTGAAGGCTGGAAGCAGCACCCTGCATCTGTATGAGAATGGCGTTGGCGCTATCAATCTCCCGTTGGACGGTTCTCAGATCGGAATCGATAACAGCCGCTCCGTCCACCCCATCACGCTCCGATTACTGAGCCGACTGCTTTCTCTTTTGGGCGGCCAGGAGTTTGTCATCAACAACGAATGCCTGCATCTGACGAAGGCTGAGATGTGCCGCCATTCCGCAGTGAAACGGGTGTCTTCGGAGATTGCGCACACGTTCTCCTGCGATGGGTTTCCAGTGCGCCGACACAAGTTCGCACAATGCGGCTTTTGCACCTCGTGCATCCTCCGGCGGCAGGCCCTGGAAGCAGCCTCACTCGCCGATGCCGATGGGGGCGATTACGGATGTGATCTTCGGCAAGAAGGACCATTCCAGCCGCATCATCTGCGAGGACTGCGCGCCATGAATTATCAATCCACGCGTCTCTTGAATGCTCTTATCGCTCCAAATGCCTGGACTGCGTTGTGTATGGAGTTTCCTGAGCTACGCCGCGTTGCAGAAGCGTTGACCACAGATTCCGCGGCCACTCATGTGCGCAATCAATTAGTTCATCTCTATGAACAGCACGTAAGAGAGTGGAACTCATTTTCCGCTCTTAAACATTTGCAACAACATTCGCCGATTCCCGTTTCAACTTGCGTGGTGTGACATGGACTATCGACTGCTGGAAAAAATCGACCTCAAGAAACTAGGGGCTCGCTTGCAAGATGCGAGGCGATCCGCTGCGTTGACACAAGAAACCGCCGCGAAAGAACTTGGCATGGCGCGTACGACCGTCGTTGCGATTGAGAAAGGGGATCGCCGGGTTACGCCGCATGAATTGATTGAGTTTGCCAGAGCATATCGTCGGTCAATCTCCGATCTTGTCGGCCGTCCGGTGATCAGTGAGAGCTTTGCGCCTCAATTTCGTGCTACGCCGGGACGTGCTGAAGCAGATGCCGAGATCGATCCCATCGCTACTGAATTGCAAAACCTGTCGGAAGATTATGTGGCGTTGGAACAAATTCGCTCTATGCCGCTTTCACATAACTATCCGAACGAATACGACACGTCTGGAGGGAGTCCGGAACAAGTTGCCGAAGACGTTGCTACGGCTGAACGAAATCGGCTTGGAATGGGTGACGGTCCTATCGGCAATTTGCGCGAACGTCTGGCGAGTGATGTGGGAATTCGCATTTTCTTTTTCGAGATGCCAAGTCGAATCGCGGGGCTTTTTGCCTATAACGAGGAACTGGGGGCGTGTATCGGCATCAATGGCAAGCACCCCAGAGATCGAAGAAACTGGTCTCTTACCCACGAATATGGGCACTTCTTGATGACCCGATATCAGCCAGAGGTTACGATTCTTACCGTAGCCGGTCGCTCAAATAAAAAAGAACGGTTGGCAGATAGCTTTGCGCGGCACTTTCTCATGCCGGCAAGCGGCCTCAACCGTCGTTTTACGGAACTCCATCGTTCGTCCGAGGGAGGGATTACACTTGCGCACGTTTGTACGCTCGCAAATCTCTATCAAGTCTCAGTCCAGGCTCTGATCCTCCGCTTGGAGGAACTCCGCCGCTTGCCAACCGGGACTTGGGATCGTTTGAAAGTGGAAGGGTTCAAAGTGCAGCACGCCCAGGCACTACTCGGTATCGACGCAAATCCTTCGCTTATAGAGACTCTTCCCCAACGCTATGTTGACCTTGCTATTGCTGCGTTCCAGACGGGACAAATCAGTGAAGGACAGCTCGCAAAGTATCTCCGTACTGACCGTCTGCGTGCACGGGAGCAGGTGGACGCCTTTGAAAGCCGCATTCATTCGGAAGACGACGGTTCCTTCAATTCGTTCGCGCCGGATCTGGCTCAAGCACTCGGGGGAAGATAGAGAATGCTCTCCGATAGCCCGGTCCTCGTTGACACCTGTACTTTGATCAACCTGCAAGCGAGTGGCGAATCAGAACTACTCCTGAGAGGTTTGAGCGACACATGTATGGTGTGCGATGTGGTATCACGCGAAAGCATCTTCTTGCGAACTGAGCAGAAGGATCTCCCACCGCAACGAATCGATCTTGCTCCCTTGTTTCAAGCCAAAATCCTGCACGCTTGCCAAGCTGACACACCGGAGGAAGAAGCTCTTTACGTTGCCTTGGCCGCAGAGCTTGACGACGGTGAAGCTCTAAGCTTAGCAATCAGCTCCGTTCGCGGGTATGGTTTGGCAACGGACGACCGGAAAGCCCGACGACTGGCAGAGGAGGTCGGTTCCGTTCCTCTTTTCAGTACCGCCGAGATACTGCACTCAATCAACTCTCTCAGCGACGAAACGCTGCGGGAAATGATTCGTCGGATAGAATTTCGTGCCCGTTTCATACCGCACCCATCAATGCCTTTGAGTGACTGGTGGAACGCGCATCGCTCTTAGAATGGGGAAGGAATGCAACTCTCCCAGGAAACATCCCGCGCCGCAGAATACCTCCGCGACATCTTTCAGAGCGGCAAGACTCTCCGGCTGTCCGGGCCAAACCGCCTGAACGGTGGCCATGCGTTCGCCTTTAGGGTGACTGCCTACGGAAAAGAATCAGACTTCTGTCTTACACGAGAGCAGTTGGACGATGTTCCGGGGACCAAGGAATACCGCGATGCAGCGGATGTATTTTCTGCCACAACAGGCGGAGCGACGCCGCAAAGCGCAAAGATGCGACGCCGCTCCCGCCAACAACAAGTGGTAGCTTGCCGTGGCCCAAAATGATATATCCGCTCCGGATTCTTCGAGCAAGAGCCTGACGGGATCAGAAAGCGTCATACAGTCGCTCAAGATCCTCTTCACTCCGGCATATCATGAGTCGGCTCGACTCACGCTCCGGGCAGCACACCGTCACACCATCCTTAGGGCACAGATCCATGCACGGCACGTTGATGATGTGAAGCGCCTGCTCGGGATATAGCTTGTTGAAGCGCTTAACCGTCTTCTTCAGCTTTGCAAGCGGGCGCAGATCCGGGTCGCCCTTCAGCTTCTTCTGGCACTTCCGGCAGGCGAGTATGAGTTGCCCTTCCCACGGCGCCGGATATGTTTTTGGGTCGCTTCCCATTCTCAAACATTAGATGCGGGCTTCCCAGGGTAGCCGTCGCCCCATCAGCCTTCGAACTCTGGGCCTCTGCAAACGGATACGACACAGCCCCCGCCGTGCTTCCCGTCGCTGATCGCATCTATGCCGACCAACAGACGCAGGCTGCCTTCGACGCGTGGAAGGCTGGCGCCGCGGCTACTGCCCGGATGCTGACCGAGAGCACGCTCGATACCGAGGCGCTGCGCGAGAAGATTCAGGAACTCGCATGCAGCAAGTAAACGTCTTCGGAGGAAACGCGACGTCAGGGCTTCGGTATGCGCGCCTGCACAGTATCGACATTCACGCATTCCGGTGGAACGTGAGGCAGGGGCTCAAACGTCCAATCCCGCACGGCCCCCAGCCTCTGAAAGTAGCGGAAATATTGCTGCGAAGTTGGAGGTGCGACAACGGCGATTATCTTCACGTTTGCGATACCGCGGCTGTTGACCCTGCCTTCCCAGTTCTTTGTATCGGGATCGTACTGGGCCGCAACGAAACCTTGCGGCCAAACGTATCCCGTCGACTCATCCTGCGTAAGAAGCCAGATCTCATGCCCTTTGGGGAGGCGCTTCAGCGTTCCGCGAACCGGATAGCTGACGGATTTCGGTCCGAGCGGCTGAGGGTCTGTGAGCGTCTCACTCGTACGCGGATAGGTTATTTCTATTGGGCTGAATCCGGCGTTCCACGCCGCACCAAGCGCGGCCCAGACTCCCCTGCCGATAAGGCCCTCTATGAATCCGCTCATATGGTTAGCAGGCTAGACGATCGCTCCTTCAGTTGTTTCCGCCCTTTCCCTAGCAAAAATCCAGCGCACAAGGGGTCGGCCTGTGTGTGCCCTACTTCCATTCACCGCCGTGGGCGCCCAGCCTTCTTTGCAGCCTTTTTTACGGATTTCTTCGCAGCTTTCTTAGTCACAGTCTTCTTGGCCGAAGCCTTCTTTGCCACGGCTTTCTTTGCAGCCTTTTTCGCGGCCTTCTTGGCAGGTGCCTTCTTCAGAACCTCTGTCACCGTGGTTACGGCGCCGCCAATTGCCGTTTTGACGGTGCCTGCCACATCTTCCGCCATCGCAAGGCCGAATCCCACAGTCTCTGCAGCCTTTTCCACCAACGTTTTCTTAGCCATTCTCAGATCCCTCAGTCTTTGTGTTCATACGCAGTTAGGGATTGTTGGATTATTCTCGTGCGATGCATTCGCCACGCATTCATGCGCCTCGGTTTCGGATAAGCAACAAATAACAACGACCTAGATTTTCCGATAGCACTGTCCGTAAACAAATAATATGATTATGTAAAAGCTGAAACGCGGCACCACATGTACACTAACAAATAACTCGCGGGCCGGAGTTCTAATTTAGCGATCCTCTGGAATGCGATTCATCCGTGCGCATAGCGGATTCACTCAACCAACCGGACCAATGCAAACTAAACCAGAATCTATTCTGCTAACGAGTCTTAACTCGCCAATTCCTGGATAGTAGGGCGTTTGAACTAAGCCGCTGGCGCGGCGGATGCTGCGGCGAAGGCCTCCGAGTAGTTTTGTCGCCGGTGTAGTGTGTGGGTCACAAGGAGGTTATTGTGACCCATCTTCGGCAGAAGATGCTGGATGAACTCCAGCGTCGCAACTACTCACAGAACACGATCAACACCTACCTGCACGCGGTAGAAGACTTTTCCAGGTATTTTCACAGATCGCCAGACCGGTTGGGACCTGATCATATCCGGCAGTATCAGGCCTATCTGTTTCGAGAGCGCAAGCTCCAAGCAGGGACGATTGCATTGTGCACAGCGGCTCTGCGTTTTCTCTACGTCAAGACGCTGCGACGCCCGTATCTGCCCGAGCACATCCCATTTCCCAAGCGCCCAAGGCAATTGCCCGTTGTACTCAGTCCAGAAGAGGTTCAGCGGCTGATTGATTCAGCAGAGAACCTGATGCGCCGCACCATGGTGATGACACTGTACTCAACCGGCATCCGCTGCTCAGAACTGTGTCATCTCAAGGCCGCCGATATCGACAGCCAACGCATGGTCATTCATATCCACAAGGGCAAGGGCGGCCGGGACCGCGATGTTCTATTGAGCTCCAAGCTGTTGAACACTCTGCGTGAGTATTGGCGCTGGATGAAGCCCAAGACCTACCTGTTCCCAGGCATGGTGAACAACTGGCGTGCAGATGTACCCATTACACCGAAGGTCGTGTGGAAGGCCGTGAACGATGCTGGTAAACGCGCCGGCATCAGTAAGCGCGTTGCGCCTCATTTGCTTCGACACAGCTTCGCGACACACATGCTTGAAGCCGGTGCTGACCTGCGCACCATCCAGGTTCTGCTTGGCCATGCCAAGATCGGCGATACAGCGCTCTACCTGCATCTGTCCCGCCGCCATCTGCAGGCGGTTCCCAGTCCGCTGGAAGCAATCGAGGTTTCGAGTCCCGATGAAGTGAAGCGTTCCCGGAGGCGGATGAAGCGATGAGCCGGCCCACCCTCGAGGTGGCCGACATCATCCGCGCAGTGGGTAACAGATTTTGGGAAAAGCACAAGTCACAC
>PLKY01000088.1:24165-24330 GCA_003140785.1 Acidobacteriaceae bacterium
GGCTGCTCTACGATCTGCTCTTCCGCACCAGCGCCGCTTCGTTGCTAGAACTTGCGCGCGATCCCAAGCATCTGGAAGCGGACATCGGATTCCTCGGTGTGCTCCATACCTGGGGACAGAACCTCCAGGCTCATCCACACGTTCACTACATCGTTCCCGCCGGCG